>CAMUXE010000004.1 GCA_947164605.1 uncultured Lachnospiraceae bacterium
AAAATTGGTTAATTCTACCGGTCTAAAAATGGCTAATCTCGCCTGACTCCAACATAGAAGAGATGAGATTGTTAAAGGAGAAGAAAAAATGACGTTTGATTATTTCTACGGCCGCGAAAGCGACCTTTTTTCATTTGTACGAATACCCAAGCTTCTGTTCAAGGAAGAACGTCTAAAGCGTCTGTCGTCGGACGCCAAGATTCTCTATCTACCCCTATTGTGTACTTGCGTTACAGTCATATCCTAAGTGCAGATATGGCTGTAACCGCAAGTCTGCCCGTTGTCACCCACCACCTTATGAAGGGAGGCGAGCGTTATGGTGGTTAAAACGGTCAGTAGTCGTGCGAGCATAATTGGCAGAGGTGCCAAATGTAGTGGAAAATCTGCCGTTGAGCAGTCAGCCTATATCAGCCGCACGACTCTTTACAGCGAATACTATGGAGAAAAGTTTTACCCGAAAGCTGCCGAGGATCTTGTCAGCACGGGTGTGATGCTACCCGATCATGCACCAAGGGAATACATGGATCATGCCGTTCTTTGGAACAGCGTGGAGAAGGTTGAGAAGCACGCCAAGGCGCAGTTGTGCCGTCTCAATAAATATTCTCTTCCGAATTGGATGTCATATGAGCTTGCGGATAAGTTTGTCAGGGACTTTATAAAACGGAATTTCGTATCAAAGGGAATGTGTGCTGAGTATGCCATTCACGATAGTGTAAATGAAAAGGGCGAGCGTAATCTTCATGTTCATATTTTGTTGACCATGCGACCGATACTTGAAAACGGTGAGTGGGGAGAGAAATCCCGTAAGGTCTATAAGTATGACAAGGATGGTAATAAGATAAAAAAGAAAAACGGCAGATATGACTGCACCACGGAGAAAACTACTGATTGGGATGAAAAGGGGAATGCGAAGAAATGGCGGCAGGATCTGGTGGACAGCATCAACAGGGTTGCTGATGAAATCGGGATAGAGGATGAGCGATGGGAATGGCGTTCTTTTAAGGACAGAGGGCTTGATATAAAACCGACGATCCATCTGGGAGAAAAAGCTGCCGCATTGGAGCGTAAGGGAATCCACACTGATAAAGGCGATTATAATCGTGAGGTGAGATATCTTAATTCTCTTATCGTTAAGGCAGTTGAGTTGACCAGGGTTAAGGCAGATAAAGCAGTATCCGGGGTTAAGCAGGCAGCATCATCTGTTGTTAAGGCTGTTAAAAATGAGATCCTTGATGTTATCCGTGCCGTTGCTGAGCGAAATTACAACAGGTTGAAACTTCCGGTTGCACTTGGAGAATATATAAGGCTGATTTCTGACCGTGAGCCTCTGCATGACAGAGTGGGTATGGAAAAATTTGTTCATAATATGGGATGGACAACTTTTGAAGATATGGAAAAATACTAGTCAGAAGAAGTTATACGATTCGAGACATATAAAAAGGATTCAGAGGCTAAATGGGAGCGTAAGTGTTATCTTGAAGAACTGATGGAAGCTTATGAAAAATATGAGCCGTACATCAAGTATGACAAGGAACGATGGACGCTCAAGGGCTTTTCAAGGAAGATTTATGAGCGTAAGCATATACCGGAGCTTGAAAGCTACAACTTCTTACGGCAGGAATTAAAGGATATGATCAAAGAGCCAGATGGAAAGATCACGCCAAAGAAGTGGAGAAAGGAACTTGATAAGCTTAATGAGGAATATCCCAAGGCGAGGAGTACCTATTCACGGTCGGTTTATCGTCTGGCGGGGATTGAAGTGTTAAGACATAACCGCATCGCTCTTATTCAGATGCTTGAGAATGAAAGTAGGCAACGACAGAGAACTGTTGAACAGTCACGGTCACAGGAACAGGTACAGGTATCGAAGAAAAAGAAGGACAGAGGGATGTCACTATAGGAGAGGAGCAAAGAATATGATTGAAGAGAAAAATATAATACAGAACAATGAAGAAAAGCCGATGCAGAAATGTGTCGGCTTTTCTCGTAAGATTGGTAATACAACCTATGAGGTATCCGGCTATTATTCCGACACAGCGACAGAGACGTTGGAAGGCAAGATGAAACGGATTATCAGGGATGATATAAAATCACGTAATTCCAAATAAAGAATTGACAATTGCATTATTGCAATTTATAATAACAATGTGAGTTTGCAAACATCACATGTTCAGAAAGGAAGGAGAAAGCATGAATTGGAATGAAATGGTATCTGACCTTATGAAAAAGAAAGGGGTTAATCAGAAACAGCTTTCTAAATTAAGCGGTATCACCGAAAGCTCAATCTCCCGTTATCTGAAAAGCGATAAGACTCCGAGGATGGATGTGGTGGTGAATATCGCTAAAGCACTTCAGGTTGAAACGGATTATTTCATTAAGGAGGAGGACAAAGGACAGACTGCGTATAATGTTATTTCAGCTGCAATTGCAAGAAAGGGTGGTGAATTAACACCAGAGGAAAAAAACAGATTGATAGCTCTCCTTATAGGAGGAAACGAAAATGTATAGATCCTCTGACATATATGAGGATATCGTTAAAGTCATAATTGAGATCTTTCTTGATTATGATATTAAGGATTTACCGATAGATGAAAAGGATATATGCAGACGGCTGGGAGTTGCGTTGGTACCCTATTCTGAATTTCCTAAAGAAGCAAGAGCTTTGCTTGAAAAGAAAAGTAAGTACGGCTTCTTTGTCAGGGGTACAAAGGAAAACCCACCAATGATATATTACAATGATAAGTTTGAACCCTATGGTGCAGTCAGGCTGACAATTTTTCATGAGCTCAAGCACTATGTGTTTGACGAAGATGCTAATGATGAAGATCAGGATGATCTTGCTGACTTTTTCGGGAGATATTTTCTCTGTCCTATCCCTTATCTCATTATGAAGGGGATTGATACAGAAAATGACATAATCTCTCACTGCGGTGTCAGCATGACTGCAGCCGGGAATGTCGAATCAACAATAAGAAACAGAAAACAAAGGTACGGTTACCGTATTTTTGAACATGAGATACCGTTCTTAAAACATTTGGATAAAGATGCATATGAAGTATTTGTCAGGACGCATGAGGGAGGTGGTTAAATTGAAAGATTATTTTTCCTAAAAGGAAAAGCACCCTGTTATCGTACTATTGGCGTAGCACGAAAGAGTGCTTTCAGGATATGATACATATCCATTCGTGTAAATCAAATTGTATCATATCTCCTTTTAGGTGTCTACACAAAATGTAACTTTTAGACATTGTCAGAAAGCGAAATATGCTTTCGGAAAGGCTATAATATGATGCAGTTTAATATTTTAAGATGGTGCGATGATAAGATATCGTACCTAAAAGATCATGGGATAACCTTTAAGAAGGGAATCCCGCAACTTCCAATTGAATATACCTATACAGGTACACCGAGTGCCGTTTCAACATTTGCTTATCGTAATGATATACCCGAGGCGGCAAAAGAGAATGCCCTCCTCACATATTTCATGTTTGAGGATAAGCTCTGGCCAAGATTGGCAAAGATTGATGATGATATCGAAATACTTAAGGAATATGGCGGTGTCAGCGGATTTGATCTCAGCCCGAGCATAGGGATGTTAAGACCCAGACAGAGACTTAGCATTCTGGTGAATGCGATCCATGCATGTTATCTGGGTACCAAGGGGATAAAAATCCTTCCCAATTATAGAGCGGGAGACTTCGGGACCTTATGTGCGGCGGATTATTTCCCAGATGAATGTTCGTTTATTGTCGGTAACCTTGGATGTACTAATAACGGGTTTAAAGCTTATGGAGAATACCAACTCGATATAGTACTTCAGAAGAAGAATCCGTCAATTCTGTTTGTATATGGTTCTATTTTTAAGAGGGAAGCGGCACGTTTAATCAGGCAGCACGGATTTGAGATAATCTCGTTTCCGGATCGCCGTAACAGAGTAAGAAATAATAGCCGGAGTTACCGTTATTATTTGTCCGAAGATGAAATCTGTAAGGAATTATATGCAGACGCAGCGAAAAGGAGGACGGCATAATGGGAGCAAAAGCTATTTATACTGATGAGCGACGTAAAGCTATTCATCAACTAATCATATCAAAGGATATTCAGACCATAAAGGGTGTATTGCACGACAGGGATGAATATAAGCAGTATGCAAGTGGGTGGAGAGCCGTAAACTTGGATGAGTATGTTGCACAGTTTGGTATTACAGACATTCAGGCAAGCAAGAATAACAATATGCGTAAGATAACTTTCTTCAAGGATAATAAAGAGTATGCCATAGTAACGGCGGTTGGCGGAAAATACTTTAGGGTAGGTGAAGTAGACCCAAGAGATGGCAGTATTCGTCGATATCTTACGCTCGACCTCAAGGACCCGAGTATTCCGGGGAGTTTTCAGCGAAGGGCTAGAAAAAATGAGTTTTTAAGACTGACACACTTCAGAATGACATACAAGAAAGGAACGGTGTGATATGGGAGACTTTTTTCAAGGAAAAACTGAACGTATCGTAGACGGTACCCGTTATGTTAAATATCTTGATTTGAATAAGTGGTACTGTGTCCTTGTTCCCAAGAATGAAAATGCTGAAAACGACATGGCAGACTACAATTTTTGGGATGAAAGCAAAAATGATGTACGAGATGATTTTTTCTATATGAAATTTCACGAGGATACCTTTTTGCTTATGGAGAAATATCTCTTCAATTTTATTGATGCAGAGTGTAATCTGTTGATCAATATGTATGAGGAAGAGTGGATAGAGGGTGATAATCTTGCTAAGACGCTAGAAATAACAGATAGAATGATCAACAATTGCGATAATGATGAATTCGTTGAACTGGCCAAGGAATTTCGCATACTTGTTGAAAAAGCTATTCAATATGGTACATGTGTGGGGTGCTATTTTTAATGAATGACAAAAAAGTGTTCTATCAGGACTTCCTGTTCGAAGATATGCCAGTTGATGAACAGGACTATCCAACAACAGAGCTTCAGCATATTCCGGAAGGTGCTGATATTAGCAATTATACGGTCGTATCGTTTGATACTATGCTTAAGATGAATAAACCTATGGAATGGGAAGTGCTTTTTGAGCGAATTGAAAATAAGGATGTATGTATCCGAGATGATGTGGTGATGAACAATTACGAAATGGAACCGTACAAATTGTTTTATCTCAAGACATATTATTTCAATATCTTGAAGTATAGCCGGAATGTATATGTTTTCTAACGGAATACTCATCTGCCATCCAATTTGTCATTAAAAGAGTCGAAATGATCGGCTCTTTTTATTTTTTTATTTTTTCATTCTGTACTTGACAAACACACCCTAAAGGTTACGTTTGTGTAGGACAATAACGATATCACCTTGAAAAAAGAAAGGAGGCTCATATGAGTAAACACCAGTACACAGCCCTGTATGAACGCCTTTCAAGGGATGATGAGTTGCAGGGCGAAAGTAACAGTATCACCAATCAGAAGCAGCTTTTAGAGGACTACGCTAAAAAGCACGGCTTCGATCCCGTCCGTCATTTCACCGATGATGGAATCAGCGGTACCACCTTTGACCGCAAAGGCTTTAAGGCAATGATCGAAGAGGTTCTTGAGGGGAACATATCCACGATCATCGTTAAGGACATGAGCCGTTTCGGTCGCGACTATCTGAAAGTCGGTTACTACACCGAAATCATGTTTGTCGAGAAAGGTGTCCGCTTCATCGCTGTTAATAATAACATAGACAGCGCAAATCAGACAGACTCAGATTTTACCCCGTTCTTGAACATCATGAACGAATGGTATGCCAGGGACTCAAGCAGAAAGATCAGTGCGGTATTTACCGACCGTATGGAGCGTGGACTGCGTTGTAGCGGTGCCATCCCCTACGGGTATTACCGCAAGCCGGATGATAAGCAGACTCTGTATGTTGACGAAGAGGCGGCGAAGGTTGTAAGACGCATCTTTGATATGGTCGTGCAGGGATATTCCTATAACGAGATCATCCGCATCTTTCACGATGAGAAGATCCTTATTCCGGCAGAATACGAGAGAATACACTCACCATCCGATTGCAGACATAATCCCGTGCCGGATCCCTATATGTGGAACTCAACAACATTGGTGTATATCATCCACCGGCAGGAATACTTGGGGCATACGGTACTTAAGAAATCAAAGGGAATATCGTATAAATCCAAGAAGAGAGTGAATGTGGCTGCTGAGGATCAGATGGTTTTTAAGAATACACATGAACCGATAATTGACGAGGAAACTTGGAAACTTGCCAATAAGATAAAGGCACGCAAGAAGAAAACACCATATGCCGAGGATCCGTTTAATCTTACCGGATTGTTATATTGTGCCGATTGCGGATCAAAGCTGATCCGTCATGATGCACAGCCGACCACACGGGAAAAGATGGACTCAGATCGGGCGTATTGTTGCGGGATGTACCGTAAGGGAGTCAACAAGGTTTGTACTATGCATTACGTTAAGCGGAACGATATGCTTGAACTGATCCGCAAGGCAATACAGAGAGCAAGCAAGTATTCGATAACTAACGAGCAGGAATTCAGAGAAAAGATCATGGCAGAGTTATCGGTCAAGCAGGAGCTTGATGATTCGGAAAACGAAGAAAAACGTACATCTGCCGAGAACAGGATGCAGGAGCTTGATGTTCTGATAGGCAAGTTGTATGAAACATATGCCATGGAGAAGATAGCACCGAAGCAGTATGAGCGCCTTATGAGCCAATATAACGCTGAATATGAGGAGCTTGAAGCATTGGTGGCTGAGTTATCGCCCAGAGCGGAAGAACGCAATCCCAAGGCTGATATGGAGTCCTTTATCACTCTTGCAAAGAAATATGCGGACTTTGAGGAACTTACACCTTTGATGGTCGGTGAGTTTATCGACAAGATCATCATACATGAATCCAACGGGATCCGAGGCTTTGGTAGGAAGCAGAAGATAGAGATCTATTTCAACTTCATTGGTCAGTTTATCCCACCGATCCCCGAAGAAGAGATACGAGAAGAAGCTGAGAAGCAGGCTGCCATCCAAGCTGAGAAGAACCGGATCCGTGCAGAGAAGAGAAAGGCTACGCTTGTCAGATATAACGCCAAAAGGGAAAGGAGGCTTGAAGAACTCAGGCTTGCCGCTGAATCCGGAGACCCCGAGGCGAAAGCGCAGTATGAGGAGCATTGCAGGAAAGAAGAGGAAAAGCGGGAGCGAAGCAAGGCATACTTCAAAGAGCGTTATCGCAGGGAACAGGAGAAATATGCGAATACCAAGGCACTTGCAGGGCAGGGAGATCCGCAGGCTATTGAACTGTTGGCAGAGTATGACCGCAGGATAGCGTACCGGAAGAAGCGTGTGAGTGAGCAGGGAAAGGCAAAGCGCAGAGCCGAGAAAGAGGCGCGTGCAAATATGACGTTAATTACCGCTAATGCATAACCTTACAATAAGGCAGGCGGGGAAATATCCAAAGAGCATAAAGTAACTTTCAATCAATCGATAATTATCGTATGAACTGAGAGTAAAAAGGCATCTGAGAAGATCTGTAGATACGGATCCCCGAAGGTGTCTTTTGCTATGTGGATAAGTGGTATGCCGGACATACCCGAAAGGGAGCCTTCCCTTCCCTGCCTTCCTTCTTCCTCTTCCCCCTTAGAAAGAAAAACGAAAAGAAAGAAGCAAAGAAAAGATAAAAGAAAGATATACCCCTATTATCATCATCCATCCTATCCTATCCCATCCGTCCGTCTCCCGTCGGGGAACGACTGCGCACGTTCCCCTAAGAGGGAGACGGGATATACGCGCGCATGCACGAGAAAGGAGCCAAACAGAGAATGAAATTAAAAAGATATGAGCAGGAGACCATAATCAACTTCAATGCCCAGGATCAGATAGCAACACTTTACACCCGTGATCCTGCCGTTATGAGAAAAGTTGATGCGTTAGTTATCGACTATCCCGATACCTTCAAGTGCATAGGTGAAACAGATATCGACAAGACCTATGAGATGCCTAAATCGGTCGTTACTTATCGTAAGCCGAGAAGAATATCAGATGAAAGACGAAGTCAGTTACAGAAGATTATGGGAAATATAAACAAGTTGTAAAATATACTTTGAAAGTAGACTTTAAGTATCCTTTGTGGTAGACTTTACTCAGATATTTGAGATGGAGGTATTATCATGAATCTTGGTATAGAGGATGAATTCACCGAGTTCAAAGAGAGTTTAGCACAGCTAGATAAGGGCTTGAAGTCGGTAACGGCTATGCTTAACAAGCATGGTGAAGCCAATGTTTATTTTGGAGTATCAGACAATGGTGATGTAATCGGCATGGATATTGGCAAAGATACTCTTATGAATATCAGGAATCGTATTCGGGATAGAGTTGAACCCAGAATATATGCCGATATCAAGGATTACACAGACGATAATGGCAAAAAATATATAAAAGTATCTGCAAAGGGTACGGACATACCATATTCATATGATGGCAGATATTATGTTCGTAATGTATCAGCTGATGAACAGGCGTCAAATGACATTTTAAGAAAAATGCTGGCTTCATCGGATGCGGATATCATCCGGCAGAAGGTTGCACCTACACAAAAGCTTACATTCAGATCCTTTTTTGCTATTCTCTCGGGTTTAGGGATTCATCCAAAGGATTCGGAAGAGTTTTACAGTAATTACGGTCTTTTAAATCGGGAGAATGAATATAATATAAATGCCTATCTTATGTCTGATGAGAATGATGTTTCGATAAAAGTTGTGGTCTTTGAGGGCGATAACAAAAGTGTCATGTCAAAGAGGACTGAGTATGGTAAAAAGTGTTTGCTGATGTCTATTTCAGAAGTGTTGGAGTATTTCAGTTCTATCAATTCAACTCATGTGGATGTAAGTGGTTCTCAAAGAAGAGAACAGACATTATTTGATTTTCCGAGTTTTAGGGAAGCATGGATAAATGCCTGCTTACACAATGATTGGAATGAAGGCATAGCTCCATCTGTATATATGTTTGATGACAGAATTGAGATAGTATCCTATGGCGGATTGCCGTATTCGTTGTCCAAAGAAGGCTTTTTCAACGGAACGAGCGTTCCTGTGAATAAGAGTCTGCTGCTGATCTTTATGGCATCAAAGTATGCGGAACAAAGCGGACACGGCGTACCTACAATAGTTGAGAAATATGGACGGGAAGTCTTTTCTTTTGATGATGGAATGATCAAGGTATCCATCCCTTTGGCATATGACCGTGAAGAAGTGACAGAGCGGAAAAATAGGGTTTCCTTGAGAAAAGGTTTAACCAAAAATCAAGAACGGGTTTTAGATTATTTGAAAAATAATCCTATGGCAACTCTGCAGGAAGCAGCTTCCGGTTGTGAACTGAGTCTTGGCGGTGTAAAGAAAATATGCTCAAAGCTGCAGGAAATAGGCGTGTTGGGAAGGGAAGGCTCGAAAAGAGACGGACGCTGGATCGTAAAGTAGACTTTAAGTAAACTTTAAGTAGACTTTGAAATTCAAAACTACGAAATCTCTATGACATTTTCTTTTACCATCATTGATACGACACTTACATAGTTTTTTTAACGAAATTATTAAGAAAACAGTGACCTTAATAAGTCGGTTTCATCATCCGATTTTGCAAGTTCGCTGAATAAAGCAACATCGTCAGATAACGTAGTAGAAGCCTATAAGAACAGCCTGCAAAGTAAATTTGGATGTCCGATTACAGTAGCAAGCGTTGGAAAAGATCAGAACAGTATGGATAGATTTGCCGGCGGAACTGCTGGCTCTGGGAATGTAGCGATTGCACCTAATATTTTGGAGCAGATGGCTAATGATCCTGAAAAAGCAGCATATTATGAAAAGAAAATATCGGATTATTTTAATTGCGGTGTCCCTAAGACCGATGCATTTATGGCAATGATAGGCCATAGGAAAACGTCTGAAGGGTTAGTTATACACGAAGATGGAACCGTGACACATTATCTGAGCGGTGAGGAATCACCGGAAAAGATAGCTAAATTTGAAGCAGAGCAGAAAGCAAAAAGAGAGAAAAAAGCTAAAGAAAGACAGGAAAGTATAGCGCGGAGTCAAGAGGCTGCAGATGAACGCAGACGTATTCAGGAAGAGATTTATCACAAGCGAAGTATAGAAGCTGTTCTTAATGAGCAGATGCTTGGCTCGGGGACATTTGCTTTTGGAGATACCCCAGAAAGCGTGTTAACAGCTTATGGAGCGGGAGTATCAATCTCTAATGGCTTGTATTTATAGAAAAAGGTAGGTTCTATGAGGGGATAGTTATTTTCGATGCACAGTAAGTAGAGTCGAAGATGAACAATTATATTAGAGAATCTGGGTATTTGTATATTGATGCTGCAAAAGCATGTTCTGTGAATAATGATGGAACAACGTTTGATGGAAGTCTTTTTATGGATGATAAGGTTCATCCAACAATAGAAGCACATAAATTGATATTTGAACAAGCGAAAAAGGATGTCCCAGAGTTGTTTGATTGATTTTTAATATTGTAGGTGTAAATGATGGAAAGAAAAGATTTAGATTATTTAGATTCATTGAAATGTATTGTAATTCTGTGTATTGTACTAAACCACAGCATTCAGTATAAGTGGAATGTGTATAAAATTCTTACAAATGATTGTCAGAACCCAATAATGATATTCATATCAGGAATAGTGTTTTCTTATTGCATAGTAAATATGGGAAAATATAGCACCCTTCAAAATCTGCTTCAGAAGAAGCTTAAGCGGTTGATAATACCATTGGTGTTGACGTTGCTATTTTGGTATATCCCTATCATGAAATTGGTAAATGTTTTTGTAACGGTAGAACCTTATGAGCAACCTTTATATAAAATATTGATTACGAACATTATGGGGTTAAACCTAGATCAATTATGGTTTGTTTATGCATTGTTCTTAATGTATTTTTTGCTTTGGTTAGTTATTAAAAAAACGGGATTATTAGTTTCTCATCGGTGCTATATTGTTAGTTGTATCAATATATATTTATGATTACAATACTTCATTTATTGCGGGAAAAACATTTGATGGAAATATAATTGTTGGAGCTGTAGGAGCTTGCTTAGAGGTCTTTAAACAGTTTGGCCTCTTATTTATTGTTTGCTACTTTATAAAGTGGCTCTATGAAAACACAATGTGTTTAAAGAATACTTTTTCTGATTATCTTATAAAACGGAGTTTTAGAATTTATTTATTCCACCAGCCAATAGTAAGGTGCTTACTTCCAATTATACAAAGAGTAGTATCACCGGACAGCAATATTGAAAACTTTCTTATTAGCGTTATAACAGCTATTACGTCAGTGATAATTGCATTGATGGTTTCGTGTTTCATAGATATTGCAGTAAGATTTATTCCAAAGAAATAAGAATATGATTAAAAAAGAACTATTCAAAAGTGGATAGTTCTTTTTTTATAAGGCGATAAAATTATTATAACCGAAGGAATGGAGAATGCTTTAAAGATACTATAATAGCGCAAAATCACTATGTACAGAATAAGAGCAGCTTTGTTATAATTGCAGTGGTGTGATTGCACGGATTTAAGAAGATTATGGAGGCGGATAGCTTGGGTGAAATAATTAAAACAGAAATGTTTGATGACATACTTAACATGATTTACTCAGCAAAGCAAAAGGCTGAATTTCAGGTCAATTCTACGGTTATAGAACTGTATTGGAATATAGGTGAGTATGTTTAGAATAAGGCTGAGTCTGATGGTTGGGGAAAGTCTACTGTTAAGGCTTTATCTGATTATATTTTGAGCAGGGAGCCTGGTATTCGCGGATACTCTTCTCAGAATATTTGGAGAATGAAACAATTTTATGAGACATATAAGGACCATCCAGAACTCTCATCACTGCTGAGAGAAAATACTTGGACTAATAATATGCACATTGTTTCAAAGACCAAGGATTATGAAGAAAAGAAGTTTTATTTGGAATTGGCATCCAAAGAAAAATATCAATCACGTGAATTGGCTAGGCAAATTGATAGTGGTTATTATGAGCGATTATTATTGTCAAATGGAAAGGCTCCAACAGCCATTGAACCACAAAAGATATCTGGCGTTTTAAGAGATATGTATATGTTGGAATTTCTTGATTTGCCAGAGCCATATAAGGAGTTTGACTTAAAGAAAGCTATTCTCCGTAATATGAAAAAATTCTTGCTTGAATTTGGAAGGGATTTCTTATTTGTAGGTGAAGAATATCATGTTCAAGTAGGCAATAACGATTACTATGTGGATTTGCTTTTTTATCACAGAGAATTGCAATGCTTGGTTGCCATAGATTTGCGGTATCAAAAAGTGATATCATAAATTAAATGTCAATGATAAACGACCTCCACTTTAGGGTGGAGGCCTTTTTTTATGATTTGGCGGGGCATAATGCTACATTGTGCGCCGGAGCTATCATATAAAAAAATGAGTATAATTTTATTTTTCTATAAAAAATTTATAATTATTATTGAAAGTCTCACAAACAAGGTTTATACTTTTATTCTTGCTTTTAAATTCAATATGCAAAAATAAGGAGAATCTCGAAATGAATAACAACAAGCTTATTCCTATGTTTTTCACTTCAATGAAGGATTATTCCAGGAATCAGTTTGTGAAGGACTTGATTTCAGGAATAATAGTTGCAATTATCGCACTTCCGCTTTCAATTGCTTTGGCACTTGCATCTGGAGTAGGACCTGAAGAAGGTTTGTACACAGCAATTATTGCAGGTTTCTTAATCAGTTTATTCGGCGGCAGCCAGGTACAGATTGCTGGCCCAACCGCAGCATTTGCCACGATAGTAGCTGGAATAGTGGCCTCAGACGGTAAGAGTGGCCTTATGATGGCGACTATTATTGCAGGTGTACTCTTAGTGCTTATGGGCGTATTCAGAATGGGTAGTCTGATTCGTTTTATCCCATATACAATCACAACGGGTTTCACAGCTGGTATTGCGGTGACAATCATAATAGGACAGCTTAAGGACTTTTTCGGTCTTGTATATCCACAGGGAACTGTAGCAATCGAGACAAGTGATAAAGTTTTAGCAGTTATTAGAAATTTCTCAACCTTCAATCTTCAGGCCTTTCTTGTTGGCTTGGTAGGACTTATTGTCTTAATTCTTTGGCCTATGATTCCTAAGATTGGAGATAAGATTCCAGGTTCGCTTATCGCAGTTATAGTAGGTATTGGCATGGTTAAGGGCCTTGGCATGCAGGTAAATACTATTGGTAACTTGTACACAATTAGCAATAAATTACCTAGCTTTCAGATGCCAGCATTCAGCTTGGGTGCTTTGAGAAGTGCTGCAAGTAATGGTTTTACAATCGCAATTCTCGCTGCTGTTGAGTCACTTCTCTCTTGCGTAGTAGCGGATGGTATGATTAACTCACATCACAGATCTGACATGGAACTTGTAGCTCAGGGTATAGGTAATGTGGGTTCAGCTCTTTTTGGAGGTATTCCAGCAACTGGAGCTATCGCTAGAACTGCGGCAAATATTAAGAATGGCGGACGTACACCGGTTGCGGGCATGGTTCATGCAGCAGTCTTGGTTCTTGTACTTGTAGTCCTTATGCCATATGCATCACTAATCCCAATGCCAATCATTGCAGCTATTCTTTTCATAGTTGCTTACAACATGTGTGGTATTAAGACATTTGTACATCTTTGTAAGACTTCACCTAAGTCTGATATTGTAACCCTTGTCACAACATTTCTTTTGACTGTATGCTTTGACCTTGTAATAGCTATTGCGGTTGGCATGATTCTTTCTTGCTTACTTCTTATGAAGAGAATGGCTGATGAGACAAGCGTAGTATCTTGGGAATATATAGATCCAAAGGATGATCCAGACAGACTCGAGCTCAGAGCGATTCCAAAGCATGTTAGAGTTTATGAGATTAATGGACCTATGTTCTTTGGTGCAGCAGATAGCATTGCTGAGATTTCTTTGAAGGATTTCACAAAGGTGCTTGTTATAAGAATGAGAGCAGTTCCAGCTCTCGATGCTACTGCCTTACATGCTCTTGAAGCTCTCTATGCAGAATGCAAGAAGAAAAAGGTTAAGATGATCTTCTCACATGTCAATGAGCAACCTATGAGAACTTTGGAAAAAGCGGGATTTGTCGAGAAGATTGGTGCTGAATACTTTGTCAGCCATATCGATGATGCTTTAGAGTTGGCAGAAAAGCTAAATTAATAAGCACTTAGGATTTAAGTAAAGATAATTTTGACTTAAGTATCTAGTAGACAATAAATTCTGACTTAAGTATCTAGGATACAATAATTCTGACTTAAGTATCTAGGAGACTTTAATTTGCCGGATAATTAAATCAAAAAAGCTTGTGAAGCTCTGACACAAATGTGTCAGAATCACAAGCTTTTTTTTAGCTTTAATTCAAAGGCATTATTAAAGCCATCATTAAGGTCATCACTAGTAGGCTCAACTTCTATGATGTCAGAATAGTACAAAAGGAGATTTTTAGCCATTTCATTGTCTGTGTCTGTAATTCTAAGCTTAGGTCCGGCATATTCAATCATAAGTCTTAGAAGCTGGCTCTGACCTGAATACTCTAGAGTGAACTTGATTAAAGGCTGACCTTTTATCTGTGGCAGCATAATCTGAGTGACTGTTTCCTCAAAAATGCTCTGAATCGCCTTATTTGTCTTTATTGAAATGTCGGCATCACGGCAGAAAGAGTCAATCTCTGAAATAGATGTGAGAAAGTCAAAATCTTTGTTCTTGATAAGCCATTCTTTCTTCTTGATTCTTTTGACAAAGTTCTTTGTAGCCTCGCGCTCTGGATTGTCAAATATTTTTTCAGGGCTGCCTTCCTCGTATATAGAGCCTCCTGTTAGAAAAAATACCCTGTTGGATGCTGCTCTGGCTAAGCGCATTTCATGGGTGACAATTAACATAGTAATTCCTCTTTTTGAGAGGCTCTTAATAACTGTTTCAACCTCAGAAACCATAGTAGGATCAAGAGCAGAGGTTGGTTCATCTAGAAGAAGAATCTCAGGGTCCATTGCAAGAGCTCTAGCTATAGCAACTCTTTGTTTCTGTCCACCAGACAGCTGGTCTGGGTACTTAAGGATGTGGTCAGTCATATGAACCTTGTTCAACTCATCGTAAGCTCTTGCGTAGGCTTCCTGTCGACTCCTTTTTAGAAGTTTGATTTGGGCATCCATACAGTTTTCAATGACTGTCATGTGACTGAATAGGGTATAGGACTGAAAAACCATACCAACTTTTAAGCGGAGCTTATTGAGAGGATAGCCTTCTTTTGTGACTTCTTCGTCACCAAGGAATATTTGGCCAGAAGTAGGAGTGTTCAGCATATTGATCATTCTGAGCAGGGTAGACTTACCTGTGCCTGAAGGACCAATTATGGCTATGGCATCGTTTTTGTAAACTTCAAAGCTCATCTGATTTATGGGCTTTACCTCTCCGTAAGCCTTTGTGAGATTTGAAACTTTTAAGACAATTTCTTTTGTCGATTCATGTGTGTTATTCATAATTTATCCCTTTATTTCATGCTAATCAGCTTTAAAATCTTTTTGCGGCTAAATTTAATTAAAGAGGGTCTGAGTTGGTGTCAATTCCCTTTAGAATCTGACTTGGCTTACGCCTCTTTGGATTGACATAGCTCAGCAATAATTTAATAAAGTAGATTATAATCCATGTTAGCAAAAGATAGACTAAGGCTACAGTTATCAGAGGAAAGAAGGCGTCATAGGTTGTTGCTCTTATCAGGTCACCTTGCCTTGTCAAATCATTGACCGCGATATAACCGACGATGGATGTGCTTTTTAAGAGACTTATAATCTCATTTTTATAGCTTGGTAAAAAACTATCCAAGGCTTGTGGAATAAGTATATGTACTAAGGTTTGGCCTTCAGTGTAACCTAGAGCAAGTGCAGCTTCCCTTTGCTCAGGAGGCACTGTCTTGATTGAAGCGTGTAAACAATCATGCACATAGATGGAAAACATGAATGTAAAAGCGATGATTGATATAAATACTCCTGACAGACGCGATTTTCCAAATAATATGTAATAGGTAATCATTATAAAAACAACAATAGGCAAGCCTAGGAAAATATTTGAAAAAAAGATGATGATTCTTTTGAAGATGCCAGGGTAGTTTTTTGTCCATAAAAAGAAAAAGTAGCCTTGAATGGAACCAAAGATTATAGAAGAACCAGAAATTAATAGGGTTATCAGAAGTCCGTGAATGAGTCCCTTCCATCTTGAGCCTACTATGAAGGTTTTGCTAAAACTTAGTTTTAAATCTTCGATTAAACCCTTACTATATGGATTTCCATTGTTTACTATGGCGACAATAGGTTCTTCACGCATAAATGAGCCATAATTGACCTTCTGTGCACGTTCTTCAGTATATTCGACATTGCTGAGACCTATATCATACTTTGATGTTGAAATTCCCATCAGCATAGCGTCAAATTGCATGTTTTGCATCTTGTAGTTATAGCCATATTCCTGGCAAAAAAGATCTAAGAACTCTGGTTCGTAGCCTATTATCTGGCCATCCCTGATATATTCATAAGGTATGGCGTCGGCTGCAATTGCAACATCTATTGTGCCATTCTCTCCGCTTAATTGAGCCTTATCATATGGAATATTGGCGTAATTTGATGGATTTGAAAACCATTTTTCTTCAAGCATTTCCATAGTTCCGTCAGCTTTTTTGGCTTCTAGGAATTCATTAAATTGCTTTCTTAGTTCATTGGACTTGTCTGAAAAGATAAAGCTTGTTTGTGACATACCTAGAGATTGGTCTAAGATACTCAAATCAGGGTAGTCATTCTTTAGGGCTTTAATTCTATAACTTGGCAGGATGCAAGCATCGACTTTTCTTGTTCTCAAATCCTGAAACATGTCGACTGGATTTGTGTAAAAAGCAAAATGAGCTTCCTCAATAGATTTACTTGCTATTTGGTTTGAAAGAGAACCTGACCAAGTGGCAATTGTTCCTCCTTTAAGTGAAGCGGGATTTTTAAATTTTTGTCCCTTCTCATTATTTTGATTAAAAACTAATAGACATAAGAATATGCCGATAAATATTAGAGTAAAAAGAAGTTCTATAAATATATATTTTTTAAGCTTTTTTTTAGTCATATATTGCTCCTTGGGATGTCACTTCATATTGATGTCACTTCATATTGATGTCACTTCATATTGATGTCACTTAATAGGGGTGTCACTTCATGTGATTATAAATTGAAAATAAATAGTGGTCAATAGACGATGAATATATATTAACGGAATTTTATATCTAAATAAATCAGTAATTTGCAAAAAGTGCATAAAATACAAGTATTATAGTGGATTGACCATGATTAGGGAGGATAATATAATTTGAATTAAAAATAGGTTTATTGTGTTTTACTGAATTACACAGGGAAACCTAAAAAAATCATGAAGGGGTGAAGGTATGACAAAAATCTTACACAAATACCGTAAAGTAATGGCACTTGCACTTGCCTTACTTATGGTCCTTACACTTGTACCTCAGTCAGCATTTACTACTGTATATGCTGCAGATGATACAAGCTGGCAAGATGGTTTTACAGCTACCGAAGCTGTAGAGGGTGGTTCTTACTACTTTGATTTTTCTAATATGAAAGAAACACCTAACCAGTTTGAGATGGGATTATTCTCATTTAACGCTGGTAGAGCTAATGGCGCAAAATACCATTCAACAAATTATGGAGTTGAGTTTAAGACAGGTAATGCTCTTACATTCAAAGTTCCAGGAGATTGTTATGTAGTAGTTGGCGGCGACAATAACAACAATTGTCCAAACCTTACAGCTACAGCATCAGCAGAGAACGGATTCTTCGATGTTGATGTTCAGTCAACAGTTAAGTCTTCTCATTGTGATCTTGAAGCTACCAAGGCAATGAGCGATCTTGCTGTTGTTTACAAGTACACAGGTGATGCTGGTACTGTAACACTTACTGTAGATCCGGATTACACAGCTGGTTCTTATTACAAGGCTTATATAGTTGCAGCAGCAGTTATTTCTATTCCAAAGCCAGTTCAGGTTGAGAGCAAGATTGACGTTGTTGATTTTGCAGCTGAGCAGCTTGATGCAGCTACATATAACAACCTTGCAACAGTTGAGTCTTTCAAATCACAGATTGAAGAAGGTAAGGGTGGTGCAATTCAGTCACTTGCATTTAACGATGCAGATGGAAATCCTTTCCTTTCTTTCTCAAGTGCTAAGGGTAACAACCGTTTAAGAACAGTGAACGAAGATCTTAAGGCTGTAGCTCATGATCAGAAGAGTAAAGTTGGCGATGATGGCGTAACATATAATGGTTACATCTATTCAAACAACTCAGGTGCTGAGGATACATATCTTGCACTTAATCTCGAAGAGAATGATATCGTTACAGCTATGCTTGGTTCAAACGGCAACCCAGCAAAGTACATTTTCCAGGCTCCAGATGGAAGCACTCAGGAGTTTAACTTCACTAATGCAGCTGGCGTAGAGAAAGCTACTTTCTATGCTTCAGTTAAGGGTGAGTACAAGCTTTACTGTTCTAATGAAAAGCTTGTATGTGCAAGAGTTACAAGAACTCATGCAAAGGCAGTTCAGTACTCAGGTACAGCTAAATTTGAAGATCCAAAGCAGACAGGTAAGGCTGCTCCTACAGGATACAAGATTAACTTTGTAAGTAAGCAGAGTGGTGCTCAGACAGCTGTTAAGGTTAGATCTGATGGCACATACGAAGTAACACTTTACGCTGGTTATGACTATGATTTGGAATTGCTTGATGCTAATGGCTACGTAATTAGAGATGGAGCTTCTATTTCTGTTCCAGCTGATGCTACAACAGGCAATGCTGACGTTACTGTTATTCCAGTTGATGTAAAGAAGGCAACTGGTAACATCGTAGGACTTGATGCTGATTCACTTGCAAAGCTTGAATTAGTTCTTGATTCAAGCAATGTTTACAAGCCAGAGTTCACTGCTAACGAAGGTGGTACATACTCACTTTCTTTTGAGGCAGATGTTGAATATACAGTTACAGCTAACAATGTAAATGACTATACTTTAAAGACAACATCATTTAAGGCATCTGATGATGTTACTCAGGATTTTGTTTTTGAAGCAAAGCCTACTTACCCTGTAACTACAACAGTAACAGGTGTTAATGATCTTTCTAATGCAAAGGTTACATACACAAACATCAATGAGGATAATTATTCATACACATTTGGAATCAATGACGAGGCTAAGCTTCGTGACGGACAGTACACTGTTAAGGTTTCAGGTGTTGCTAAGGAAAGAGTAATCCAGGGCGCTACTGCTGACGTTAAGGTAGCTGGTGCTGGTGCATCAACAACAGCTCCATTTGAGCCAATCAGCAATTGGGATTTCTCTAAGTTAAACAGCTCAGCTGATATTGAGGCAATTGGTGATTCTTATTACTATGTAGGTCTCAAGGTTGGCGATGCAGTTGCAAAGAATAAGATTTATCTCTTGGCAAATGCTGGTGCTACAGTTACAATCCCTGACTTAAAGAAGGGCTCTAAGGTTAAACTTAGCTACTGCTACTGTGCATCATTCAATGCTCCAGGACTTGAGAGTCCAGTAGATGAGAAGTCTGGAAGCACAAGCCAGATTGACAGTGTAGAAGTTACAGTTCCAAGCGATGGAGATTTTGTAATTGAAGCACTTGCAGGAACAAATGCAGCACAGACATACTTCACATCAATTGAAGTACTTGACGCTGACAAGGCTACACCTTACAAGGATACTCTTACAGTAGGATCTGGTAAGGATTATGAGACAATTAATGCTGCTCTTGCAGCTATTAGAACTATGGAGAGAACAGCTGACCAGAAGGTTACAGTTATGATCGATCCAGGCAATTATGAGGAAATGTTAGTTATCGATACACCTAATGTAACATTTAAGAATGCTGCAGAAAATCCAAGTATCGAGCTTACTAACAAGGGAGTAGATATAGATGCTAATGCCGTAAGAATTACTTCTTACTATGGCCATGGATATCAGTACTATTCAATGGGAACTGATTGTAAGTACGACGAGGATTTACTCGCTGTTAACAAGGCTAATGGCTATTGCGGTTTCTCTAACCCAGGAACAGGTACAACAAACGGAAGCTACTGGAATGCAACAGTTGTAATTACAGCTGGTAACTTCAGTGCTGACGGTATTATTTTTGAGAACTCTTTCAACCAGTATGTTTCTAAGAAGGCTGCTAACGATGTAATCGAGCCAATCGAGGGAGCTGCTAAGGAAGATGCTTCTGCTCCAAGAGCTTCACTCGAGGAAGGCAGCACAGCTGTTCAGCATAAAGAGTATGTTGAGAGAGCTGCAGCACTTGCCATTTATGACAATGTGCCTAACACATATTTTGATAACTGTAAATTTATAGGTCGTCAGGATACACTTTACGGTGGTACAGGTTCAACAGTAGCATTTGAGGATTCATCAATCTATGGTGGAACTGATTACATCTTTGGACCAATGATTGCTGTATTTAAGAAGTGTGATCTTGTATTTAACACAAACGATGAGACAAGCAAGGGTGCTAGGGATGACATCGGCTATATCACTGCTCCACAGCAGAGAAGTGGCAATGGTTACCTCTTTGACACATGTCATGTAACTTCTACAATCCCAGGTGTAGATACTGCTTCAGAGCACACATCTAAGCCAGGTGAATTAGGTAGACCATGGCAGTCAGCAACTTCTGAGGCTGTCTTTGTAAATACTGTTATTGATGCTGCTGATCCATTCTGGGTTGAGCAGGGTATGGGAGAATCTCTCATTAAGCCTGAAGGATGGCTTACAAGCCTTGGCGGCGAGTCACCATTCATGGAAGAATATGGCACAATGGAGGCTTCTGGAGTTGATAACTCAACTGGCAGAGCTTCATGGGCTACAGTATCTAGTGAAGTTCCAGCAAAGTATAATGATGTTGACTTCTTAGCTGGTTGGAATCCATTCCACACTGAGCCAACATTCCACGTAAATAATAGTGTTGTTTACACAGATAATTCTGCAACTCAGTATGTATCACCTTCTGATGATGCAAAATTTGTTGATGAGGATGGTCTTGCGGTAAACAGAGGCGATGTAATCGCTGATGTTATTGCTCTTGATGAGGCACCAAATGCTGAAGTTAAGACTGCTGCTGAGAAGATTGCTGCAGGCGAAGGTATGATCCAGTACTATGATGCAAATGTTTACTCATTAATCAAGAATGATAAGATGAAAGCTCAGTTATCAGCAGGAACTCTTGCAATGAGATTTGATTATCCTGAAGGATACGACATGAATGACAATGTTGTTGCTCTTCATGAGACAAAGTCAGTTAAGGTTGAAAAGACTGAGGAAGGCGTTCTTGTATATGCTGATGGATTCAGCCCATATACACTTATCTTTACTAAGACAAGCGTTGAGGAGCCAGTTCCTGATGACGATAATACTGAGGAAGTAGCTAGCGCTGAGGACAATTCAGAGCCAGCAGCTGCAGAGACAGTATTGGTCAGAAATGTAGCACCTAAGACAGGTGATACAAGCCCAGTACTTCCACTTTCTATCGCTCTTGTACTTTCAGGTGCACTTGCACTTGCTCTTACAAAGAAGAAGAGAGTTAGATAAGTTGATTTGAACAAATTTAATTAAATTTAGGAAATTTTAGTTATACTAAATTATTTATATTACTTCATTTCAAAAAGATTTGGAGGGAGTCAGTTAACTGGCTCCCTCCTTTTTTTTAAGATGATAAACAAAATTATAAAAGTGAGCGTTTGCTATACTGAATAATTATGATTTTATTAAATAATACATATTAGAAAGGCAACAGATAGAAATAATGCTAAACAGATAGCTAACAGATTTTTAGATGAAATTGCCAATGGAAATTTACTCCTAGGCGATGAGGGAGTCTTCTTTGTAGTTTGGGTTTATAGAGATAAATCTATTAATGCTGGTGTGTATGAGAATAATACTAACTCACATACATATGAGAAAATTACTGTCAATGGCAAGCCCTTTTTGTTATATTATTAGTAGGTAAATGGGACGGAAATATTCAAATTTAAAGGAGTTTATATGATTAAAACAGCTATTATAGGTGTAGGAAACATGGGAAGCAAATATGCTGAGATTATCAGCAATGAAGAGATTGGCCATATCAAGATTGAGGCAATGACAAGAGTTAGAGGCCATTATGCAGAACTATTAAAAGATCTGATTGATACAGGCCTTCCAATTTATGAATCTGCTGATGCCCTCTTTGACGCTTATGACGAGGGCCAGATTGATCTAGATGCTGTAATTATTGCAACACCTCACTTCTCACATGAGGAAATTGCTGTCAAAGCATTTGCCAGAGGACTGCATGTGCTCTGTGATAAGCCATCAGGCGTCTACTCTAGACAGGCTAGAATCATGGAGGAGGCAGCTGACAAGTCGGGAAAAGTTTTCTCTATGGTTTTTAATCAGAGAACAAATCCGCTCTATAAGGAGATTAGGTCTATTATTCAGAGCGGCAAATATGGTGCTTTGAAGAGGGTTAATTGGGTGGTTACAGATTGGTACAGACCTGACAACTATTTCAAATCTAGCTCATGGCATGCTACATATGCCAAAGATGGAGGCGGAGTCCTTCTCAACCAGTGCCCACACAATCTGGATCTTTTGCAGTGGATGTGCACAAACCCAGTTAAAGTACAGGGCTTTTGTGCTGAGGGCCATTACCATGATATTGAAGTTGAGGATGATGTTACCTGCTTTATGCAGTGGGAGAACGGGGCTACTGGAACATTTGTCACATCGACGGGTGATGCACCGGGTATCAACAGGCTTGAGATAAGTCTTGATGAGGCTATGCTTGTCTGTGAGGGGGGTAAGCTTAGAATTGGTGAGCTTGAACCTGAACTTGGTATGAAAGAGGCTGAATACAGAAAGACATCTAATGACTTCTTTAAGAAAATCAAGGGTACTTGGAAGGAAGTTGAAGTTGCTGCTTCTGAAAAACCATATAATCAGATAATCCAGGGCTTTGTTGATGAGTTACTTGGCAATGGCAAGAGCCTGGCTGATGGCCGCGAAGGAAGAAAGAGCTTGATTCTTACTAATGCTATTTACTTATCAAGCTGGAAGCAGAAGATGGTTGAGCTTCCGCAAATTGGATCTGACAAAGAGCTTGAATTTGAGAAGGAGTTTGAAGAGATTCTTGATCAGAAGAGATATAAGAGACAGTAAAGATATAAGAGACAGTAAAGATATAAGAGACGGTAAAGATGGAAGAGTAGGAGGTCTTATGGCTAAATATAAGTTTGTTTTAGTTGGCTCTGGTTGGAGAGCGAATTACTATATGAGAATTGCCAGGGCTTTGCCTGAGGTCTTTGAGCTGTCTGCGATTTTTTGTAGAAGCGAAGAGAGAGCACAAAAGGTTGCGGAAGAATCAGGATTTTACACTACATGCTCAATGGATGAATGTATTGAATTAAAGCCTGATTTTGTCGTTGTCTCTGTCAAGAAGACGGAAGGGGCCAATACTGCTAGAAAGTGGATGGATAAGGGCTTTGTAGTCATACAGGAAACTCCTTTGGGACTTGAATTGGAAACACTTAGGAATTTCTTGGATAGAAGCAAAAAGGGACAGAGAATTGTGGTTGCAGAGCAGTATACAAGGTATCCTAGTATTAGGGCTATTTTGAATGTCCTTGATAAGAGGCTTATAGGAGATGTATCTTGCCTTAATTTGTCTGTGGCGCATGAATATCACGGCGCCAGTATTATGAGGGCTATTATGGGAATCAAAGCTGATGCTGAGTATACAGTGAGGGCAAAAACCTACGAGTTCCCTGTTATTGAGACATTAACCAGGTATGATTCTTTTGATGATGGAAGAAGCGCTTTGAAAAAACGCACACTTGCCACTGTTGAGTTTGATAATGGCAAGCTATGCATATATGACTTTGACTCTGAGCAGTACAGGTCACCAATCAGAAAGAATACTATCAAGGTTCAGGGCCTTTCTGGTGAGCTGATTGACAATACTTGCTATTATCTTGATCAGGAATGTAAGCCTCACGTCTCGCTTATTGAGCAGAATGAGTATATTGTTGAGACAAGCAATGAAAATCCTAATCTCAAGCGTTTTATCGAGATGGGGAACATCAGCTTTGAGGGTCAAAAGGTCTACGAGCCTTATTTTGGCTTGTGCCAGCTTTCGGAGGATGAGACAGCAATTGCAAAGCTTATGGCTGAGACGGGAGAGTACTCTAGAGGAAATGCTGATTCGCCATACAGTATTGAAGATGCTATTGCAGATGCTAGATTTGCCTATATTTTGGGTCAGGCAATCAAGAGTGGAAATACGGAGAATAGCTTGGATTACTGCATTGAAGAGTAGACTGAAGAAAAATTTAAATTGGAATGTATCACGCCAGACAAGGTGGAGCATGGTTTACTTTGCTAAGCGGTTTTGATGTATGAAAATGGGGAGGAAAAGTGAAAAAGACTATTTTTAATCTAACTGAATTTTTTGCAGGAATGTCTGTGATGGCAGTTGAGTTAGGGGCAAGTAGGTTACTTGCCCCATATTTTAGTTCATCACAAATTGTGTGGACTATCATTATCGGAACAATAATGATTGCCATGGCTCTTGGCAATATATACGGAGGAAAGAGTGCGGACAAGTATCCTAATTCAGACAAACTCTACACAAGGATACTTATAGCGGCAATCTGGATTGCTCTTATACCTCTAGTTGGCAAGTATATAATCATAGCTATATCGGCAGTATTGATTTTTACTGTCAACAGTAACTTTTTGATTATCGCTGCATTTGCCGCTTGTATGATTATTTTTGTATTTCCACTGTTTTTGCTGGGAACAGTAACTCCATCGCTTGCAAAGTATTGCGTGGATAAGCTTGAGGACAGTGGCAAAACTGTGGGAACTCTCGGCGCTTTTAACACAATTGGAAGTATTATCGGAACTTTTCTTCCAACATTTGTGACTATTCCGGCGGTTGGCACATCTATCACATTCTTGATTTTTGCGGGGATTTTGATTGCTCTTTCTGCTGTATATTTTCTGACTAGTCATAAGGGCTACAAGAAAGTTTTGGCTTCAGTTTTAATTTTTGCTCTTGCTTGTGGACTGGGCTATTCGGATTCATTTGCCTTTTGGCAGAGCAATCTGACTTATGAGGGAGAGTCGGTTTATAACTATCTTCAGGTTTATGAGGATGATAAGAATGTTGTTCTCTCGACTAATGTTTTGTTTGGTGTCCAGTCTGTATATCAGAAGGATACTGCCTTAACTGGTATGTACTATGATTATGGGATGGCTGCTCCCTTGATGATAGATAAGAAAGCTGAAGATGAGGATGTGCTGATTCTTGGCATGGGCTCTGGAACATATGCTGTGCAGTGCAGGCGCTTTTTTGGCCCCATGTCTATAAAGGGAGTAGAGATAGATAAGAAAATTACTCAACTATCAAGAGAGTATTTTGAACTTCCTGATGATATAGAGGTTGTTGAATATGACGGAAGAGCTTATCTTGCGGCTGATCAAAAGAAATACGATGTCATAATGGTTGATGCATATCAGGATATAACAATTCCATTTCAGATGTCCTCGCTTGAATTCTTTGAGCTTGTGAAGGCCCATTTAAATGATGATGGTGTGATGATTGTCAATATGAATATGAGAGGCGAGCAAGAGGGAAATATTAATCAATACCTCGCAGACACTATTGGCCAGGTTTTTGAGAATATTTACACCGTGGATGTCAAGGAAAACACCAACAGAGAGCTTTTTGCGTCCAACAATAAAGAGATGTTGAAGGATTTTGATGAGAATATTAAAAAACTTGATAATACTAGTCTTAAGTCCATGATGCTTGACCTTAGGGCTGATCTTAGAGCCTATGAAGCAGGCGATTATGTAATGACGGACGATAAGGCACCAGTTGAGCTACTGGGAATGAAGGTTATTGACCAGGTGATTAAAGATGAGGTGGCCTATTATAAGGATATTTACAAAAAAGAGGGATTTAAGGGGCTGATTGAGAATTTTTAATTTGGACAATAATTAATTTGGACATTAATTAATTTGGACAATAATAAGTGATAAATTAATTTGAAGTTACATCAAGACAGGATATTGGCACAAGAATTAAGATTGTATTTTAAGATTTGCTATGCTAGAATACAAGAGTTAATGTTTATTTAGTGGCAATTAGAATAGATAAAAGTTCCTTTTTAGGGATTTTAGGATATAGAATTATTGTATTGCTGCAGATGGGAGACTAATTATGTCTAAGATTATTCTTACAGGTGACAGACCAACAGGAAGATTACATTTGGGCCATTATGTAGGCTCTTTAAAGAGAAGAGTAGAATTGCAGAACTCTGGCAAATTCGATGAAATTTATGTAATGATAGCTGATGCTCAGGCTCTTACAGATAACTTTGATAATCCAGAGAAGATCAGACAGAATATTATCGAGGTTGCTCTTGATTATCTTTCAGTTGGACTTGATCCTTCAAAGACACATATATTCATACAATCACAGATTCCACAGCTCACAGAGCTCACATTCTTCTATGCGAATTTAGTAACTGTTTCAAGACTTCAGAGAAATCCTACAGTTAAGAATGAGATTGTACTTAGAAACTTTGAAGCTAGCATTCCAGTTGGTTTCTTTACATATCCTATCAGCCAGGCAGCTGATATCACTGCATTTAAGGCAACAACAGTTCCTGTAGGTGAGGATCAGGAGCCAATGATTGAGCAGGCTAGAGAAATCGTTAGAAAGTTCAATGCTACTTATGGAGAGACTCTTATCGAGCCTGAAATCTTACTTCCTGACAACAAGGTATGTATGAGACTTCCAGGTACTGATGGAAAGGCTAAGATGAGTAAGTCACTTGGCAACTGCATCTACCTTTCAGATACAGCTGATGAGGTCAAGAAGAAGGTTATGAGTATGTATACTGATCCTGATCACATCAAGATTGAGGATCCTGGTAAAGTTGAAGGAAATACTGTATTTACCTATCTTGAGGCACTTTCATGCGAGGATGACTTTAAGGAATTCTTACCAGAATATAAGAATCTTGATGAGTTGAAGGCTCATTATCAGAGAGGTGGCCTTGGCGACGTTAAGATTAAGAAGTTCCTTATCAAGGTTATTAACCGTGAGCTTGACCCAATTCGTGAGAGAAGACACCAGTATGAGCAGAATATTCCTGGAGTTTATGACATCCTTAAAGAGGGTACAAAGATTGCCTATAACACAGCTCAGGCTACTTTAAATGATGTCAAGGCTGCTATGAAGATCAACTATTTTGATGATGCTAAGCTCATTGAAGGCCAGATTGATAAATATAAGAATAATTAATATTAGAAAGATGAGGTAGTTTAACCTTATGAAATGCCCATTTTGTGGAGATGAAGAATCAAAAGTTATCGATTCAAGGCCAACTGATGATGGCTCTATAAGACGTCGCCGTCAGTGCGAAGCCTGTGGCAAGCGTTTTACAACTTATGAGAAAGTTGAGACAATGCCTGTAATAGTTGTAAAGAAAGATAATACAAGAGAGCCTTATAATAGGGAGAAGATCTTTGCTGGTATTGTAAGATCTTGCCATAAGAGACCTATTTCTCTTGAAGAGATTAATGCAGCAGTTGATGAAATTGAAACTAGCATCTTTAATGCTGGTGATAAGGAAATCTCAACAGCAAAGATTGGTGAGATGGTTATGAACAAGCTCAAAGACCTTGACCAGGTAGCTTATGTAAGATTTGCCTCTGTATATAGGGAGTTCAAGGATGTTAATACCTTTATGGACGAAATCAAGAAGATTTTGAGATAAAAGGAAAGAGATTATGGCTTTATTTTCTAACTTTTACCCTACAAGATATCTAGATTCTGCTTACGATATAGCTTATGAAAAACTATTTTGTGATGGCTATAGAGGAATAATATTTGATGTCGATAATACGCTGGTTGAACATGGAGCTCCTATTGATGACAGGGCACAGGCCCTTTTTGAAAGACTTCATGAGCTGGGCTATGAAACCTGTATTTTGTCCAACAACAAGGAAGATAGAGTGAAACCTTTGGCAGATGCGGCAAACTCCATATATGTAAGTAAGGCTGCTAAACCTAATCCAAAGAACTATATCAAAGCTATGGAACTTATGGGAACTGATGCTGATAACACATTTTTTGTCGGTGATCAAATATTTACCGATGTGTGGGGGGCAAATAAGGCTCATATCAGATCCTATCTGGTAAAGCCTATAGCCAAGCACGAAGAAATTCAGATAGTTCTAAAGAGATATCTTGAGTCGGTCATTCTTTATTTCTACCAGAGAAAACATTAAGAAATGTAAGATATAGAAGCTGAGCTTTATAGGCTCTAATGCTTGAAAATATGATATTTTTGCATTACAATTAAGAAAGATTGTTTTGCATTATAGGCCTGCAATCTTTGGTTGCAGGCTTTTTTATTAGGAGGCGTCTATGGCGGAAAAGTACGTAGCTTATGTTGGCTCTTACACACATGAAAAAAGCAGAGGCATACACATATTTGACTGTGATGTTGAAAAGGGAAGAATTACTGAGAGAGAAGAGGTTGAGGTAGATAATCCAAGTTTTGTAACCTTGTCGAGAAATGGTAAATATCTCTATTCTATCTGCGATCAGGGCGTAATGTCTTTTAAGATTGAGTCGGATGGAAGCCTTAGCTTTGTCAATGTTGCATCTATCAACGGTATGAGAGGATGCCATATTTCTGTTTCAAGAGATGACAATTATATTGTTGTGTCTGGCTATCATGACGGCAAGATAACTGTTCTCAATGTTGATGAAAACGGACGTATAGGAAGCATTGCCGATGAAGTCTTTCATAAGGGTACAGGTTCTATCGCTGACAGAAACTTTAGACCTCATATAAGCTGTACTATCTTTACACCGGATGAAGACTTGCTTTGCGCTTGTGACCTTGGCATTGATCAAATAAAGGTCTACAAGTTTAATCACAATAATGGAAAGATTGAGTTGTATGACATAATTAGAACTCAGTTAGAGTCTGCACCTAGAAAGATGATTTTTTCGGCAGATGGCAGATTTGCCTATGTTTTATGCGAATTAAAGAATTATGTAAATGTGTATTCTTATGATTCAAATCCAGAGTCTAAACAGAGATTTGAACTTGTTCAGAACATATTTACAATTCGCAAGCAGCACAAGAATAACTCATCAGCAGCAGATATTATGCTGATTAATGACGGTAATAACATGATTTGTTCTAATGCTGGTGATAACACCGTCACAATCTACAATGTAGATAAGAAAACTGGTCAGATGCAGAGTATTAGTTCTCTTCCAATCAGTGGTGATTATCCTAAATATGTCAATGTATTTCCTGACAATAAGCACATTATGTGCATGAACAATGAGAGTAATTCAATAACAATATTTACCATTCATTATGACAAGGGACTTATCGTTATGAATGGCCCAGAATTACATATCTCAAAACCAAATAATATGGTTATAAAAAAGATTGATGGAGAATAAGATGCAGATTAAAGGAACTACAAGGGTTTGTGGATTAATAGGAAATCCTGTTGCCCATTCACTTTCGCCTTTTATACATAACAAACTAGCTCAAGGCATGGGGATAGACCTTGCCTACGTCACATTCAAGGTGGACGGGGATAAGGTAAGCCAGGCGGTAAATGGAGCATATGCCCTCGATATTATGGGTATGAATGTTACTGTGCCTCATAAACAGGCTGTCATGGACCCAATCGTGGAGATAGATCCTCTTGCAAATGCTATAGGAGCTGTAAATACCTTAGTTAGGGTTGATGGCGGCTATAAGGGATACAATACAGATATTCTGGGCTTGAAGAGAGAATTGAAAGAAGCTGGTGTAGACTTGAAGAACAGGGATGTAGTAATCCTTGGCGCAGGTGGTGCAGCTAGAGCTATAGCCTTTCTTTGCGCTTCTGAGGAGGCTAGAAGAATTGACATATGCAATCGAACTGTAGAGAAGGCTAAATCTATTGAAGAGGCGGTAAAGACCTATTATAAGACAGACTACAATAGAGATATTGATATAAGATCAAAGCAGATTGAAAATTATACTTTTGATGGCCCTGATGGCTATCTTGTAATTCAGGCTACAAGCATAGGCTTAGCACCTAATGTCGATGATGTTGTAATTGAAGATCCAAAGTTTTACGAGAGAGCTGAAGTAGGTGTGGATATTATCTACAATCCTGCTGAGACTAAGTTTATGAAACTTATGAAGATGCATGGGGCTCAGGCCTGCAATGGACTTATGATGCTTCTCTATCAGGCTGTAGCTGCATTTGAATTATGGAATGATTGTCAGGTCGATTCTAAGGTTATAGATAGTGTCAGAAATGAATTGATTGATGAGATGAAAAAGCCCAATATCGTTCTTATTGGATTTATGGGCAGTGGAAAGTCAAGCCTTGGCAGATGGATTGCTAAGAATCATGATTATGAATTGATTGATACTGATGAAGCTATCGAAAAAAAGGAAGGCAGAAGCATCAGTGATATATTTGAGACTGATGGTGAAGACTACTTCAGAAATTTAGAGACAGAGCTTATCAAGGAACTGAGTTCAAAGAAGGGCAAGATAATATCAGTAGGTGGAGGACTTCCTGTCAAAGAAGAAAATCAGACCTATCTAAAGCAGGCTGGCAAGGTCGTTTATCTCAAGGCAAGCCTTGAAGAACTGGTCAAGAGACTATCTGGTGACGATAAGAGACCTCTGCTCAAGGGCAGTGATTTAAAGACAAAGATTGAAAGTCTAATGGAGAAAAGAAAGGATATATACTCATCTGTCAGTGATATCGAGATAGATACTACTGGACGTGAGTTTGAAGACTTGTATGAAGAAATTATTAATAATTAACGGACCAAATATCAACTTCCTTGGAATAAGAGAAAAAGGAATATACGGAAATCAGGACTACAATGCCTTGAAGGAGATGATTGCTAAAAAGGCAGATGAGTTAGGAGTAGAGGCTGAGGTATTTCAGAGCAATGGCGAGGGCGAGATAATCGACAGAATACAGGCTGCATACAGCGATGGCACAGAGGGCATTGTTATTAATCCAGGAGCTTATACTCACTATTCAATAGCTATCAGAGATGCGCTTGCATCTTTGGCTGATATTCCAAAGATTGAGGTGCATATTTCAAATGTGCACACAAGAGAAGAGTTCAGACATCTGTCAGTTACAGTTCCAGTATGCACTGGTCAGGTAGTTGGCTTAGGACTCAATGGCTATCTCTTAGCTATGCAAGCTTTGTGTGATATGGACAAGTGAGGCCTTTGCCGATAAGCTTTTAAGCCAAGCGAAATTAAAAGAAGAAAGGCAGAAGCCAAGCAAAAAAGTTTTTTTCAAATTATGTTGAATATATTGCATTTTGTCTTATTGTATTGTAAAATATGACAAGTTATTTTGAACAATTTTAGGAGGTAACTCATTTTATGGTAACCGCAGGAGATTTTAAAAACGGTATTACAGTTTTAATGGATAACGGAATTTGGCAGATTATTGAATTCCAGCATGTAAAGCCAGGTAAGGGCGCAGCTTTCGTTAGAACAAAGCTTAAGAACATTGTCAGTGGTGGTGTTGTAGAAAAGTCATTCAGACCTACAGAGAAGTTTGAGCTTGCACACATCGACAGAAAGGCTTATCAGTATCTTTACGCTGATGGAGATCTTTACAACTTCATGGATAATGAAACATACGAGCAGATTGCACTTTCAAAGGACAATGTTGGTGATTCATTAAAGTTCGTTAAGGAGAATGAGACAGTTACACTTTGCTCACACAACGGCAATGTATTTGCAATTGAACCACCTCTTTTTGTTGAGCTTCAGATTACAGAGTCTGAGCCAGGTGTTAAGGGTAACACAGCTACAGGCGCTACAAAGCCAGCTATCGTTGAGACAGGAGCTCAGGTTCTTGTACCTCTCTTCGTTAATGAAGGCGATGTAATCAAGATCGATACACGTACAGGCGAGTACCTTTCAAGAGTTTAATTCCTCAATATATTTCAAGGCACTGACCTTGACATAAATCGATAATTAAGACTTAAAGTATATAGCCGGTCGTCCAGTCAACTGGCGGCCGGCTTTTTTGCAGCTGTAGTTTATTGGTAGAACACTAGCTTCCCAAGCTTGTAAGGCGGGTTCGATTCCCGTCAGCTGCTTTGAGGTCCATAAGTAGTCAGGACCATTTTGATTGCGGGGAAATTTATGATAACAGCTACAGTTACTGATACAAGGGGACTTATGTCCAGTCTTTTGCTCAGTGATGACTTTGATCACTGGAATTTATTTGAGGTTGAGGTCAAGATGGATTGTGACTTCAAAATTGATGGCTCAATAAATAAGAATTTTTATAATGCTCAGGAATTTGAAGAACTGAACAATACTGACTATGTCAATTGGGCTAGGGTTAGAAAGATGGTCTTTGAGATTATTAAGGGTAAGAAGTCTCCCTTGTCTTTAAAGATAATTATCTCTGTGCCTTATGAGTTGATGCTGCAGCTTTTTTCAAAGAATGGGGTTGATCAGGACTCTATTTCCAATGCTTATTTAAACATTAGCTTTAAAGCTGGTGAGGCTAGCGTAACGACAGGTTATTCATACAAGACATTTACCATGAACAAGGATGGTGAGGCTGTCTTTGATGAGTATGTCAGAGGTATTCTTGATAACTACATAGAAAATGATTAAAAAATAGAGATTTAGCTTATAAAATTTTAATTAGCACTCACGTATAGTGAGTGCTATTTTTTTCTTGACAAGTCACTTTCAATGTATTAGCATAGTGAATGTACTTGATAGCAGTCTTAACTGTCGAGTGCTAAAGATATGGTTATACAATAAAATTATAGAAAAGAGGTTTTTGCAATTATGGCAGACACTAAGGAACATGGCAATTTATCAATCAATAGCCAGAACATTTTTCCAATAATTAAGAAATGGATGTACTCTGATCACGACATCTTTATTCGTGAGTTGGTATCTAATGCTTGTGATGCTATCACTAAGCTTAAGAAGCTTTCTCTTATAGGTGAGTATGAGGAGCCTGATGATGTAGATTACAAGGTTGAGGTTAGAATTAGTTCTAAGAATAAGACTATCAAGATTATTGATAACGGTCTTGGTATGACTAAGGATGAAGTTGACGAATATATCAACCAGATCGCCTTTTCTGGTGCATCTGATTTCCTTGAGAAATATAAAGACAAGGCAGACAGCGAGCAGATTATAGGACATTTTGGTTTGGGCTTTTATTCAGCTTTTATGGTGTCTGATACTGTTGAGATTGATACTAAGTCATTTAAGGGTCAGGATGCAGTACATTGGTCATGTGATGGCGGTACAGAGTATGATATGACTGCTTCAGACAGAGAGGCTATTGGTACTGAAATTACACTCAATCTAAATGAGGATTGCCTTGAGTTTGCTAACGAATACAAGATTAGAGATATACTTGATAAGTATTGCTCATTTATGCCTATCCCTATATATCTTGTCGATGAGGATAAGGGACAGCTCACAGAGGATGTAGCTGAGGAAGACGTACTCGAGACAGATAAGCTTATCCGTACATTTGTCAAGGATGCAGTTACTAGAGAAGAAAAGGATGAGAATGGTGAGCCAAAGACTGTTGAAGTAGAGCCCGCTAAAAAGATGGCAACTATTGAGAAAAGACCAGTCATGCTCAATGATATCCATCCTCTTTGGACAAAGCATCCTAATGAGTGCAGCGATGAGGACTACAAGGAGTTCTATACAAAAGTCTTCCATGATTACAAGGAGCCACTTTTTTGGATTCACTTAAATATGGATTACCCATTCAATTTAAAGGGTATTCTTTACTTCCCTAAAATTAATATTGAGTATGAGTCAGCTGAAGGTGTTATTAAGCTCTATAACAATCAGGTCTTTGTCGCTGACAATATAAAAGAGGTAATACCTGAGTTCTTGATGCTCCTCAAGGGCGTTATCGACTGCCCAGATCTTCCACTCAATGTTTCAAGATCTGCTCTTCAGAATGATGGCTTTGTTAAGAAGATTTCTGATTATATCACAAAGAAGGTTGCAGATAAGCTTTCTGGTATGTATAAGACAGATAAGGAAAACTATGAGAAGTACTGGAACGATATCAATCCATTTATCAAATATGGTTGCATGAAGGATGACAAGTTCTATGACAAGATGAAGGATGCTATCCTCTACAAGAATTTGGAAGGCAAGTACCTGAATCTTAGTGAGTGCTTGGAAGAGAATAAGGAAAAGCATGAAAATACAGTATTTTATGCTACAGACGAGACAGAACAGAGCCAGTACATCAACCTCTTTAAAGAAGAGGGATTGGATGCTGTAATTCTTAACAATAGAATTGACCAGCCATTTATCTCTCATGTTGAGAGCAAGAATGAGAATGTAAAGTTTGCAAGAATTGATACTGACCTTTCAGATACTTTTAAGGAAGAAGTCAAGGAAGATGAGCTCAAAGAGCTTGCTGAAAAGCTCTCTGAAACCTTTAAGAAGGCCCTTTCTAAGGACAACCTTAATATAAAGGTTGAGAAGCTTAAGAATGACCAGATTCCAGCTATAATAACTCTTTCTGAGCAGAGCAGAAGAATGCAGGATATGATGAAGATGTACAGCATGGGACAGGATCTTGCTATGTTTGGCGGAGAGGGAGAGACACTCGTTCTTAATGCCAACAATGAGCTTGTTCAGTATATCGAGAAGAATAGTGATGCGGAGAATGTGAGCCTTTTCTGTGAGCAACTCTATGATTTGGCCCTTTTAGGACATGCTCCTTTAAAGCCTGAAGAGATGACAAAATTCATAGCCAGAAGTAATAAGATTATGCAGATGCTTGCAAAATAAAGGATTTTGTCGTATCATAGACTAATCAAGTGCGTTGGGGCTGTTTCCCTTGGGACACAGCCCTAATTTTGTATATAGGATTAAATATATGATAGATGGTAAAAAAGATGATTTTGATATATTATTTGATAAATCGATATTAAATGACATAGACACTTTTGATGACAGCAATCTTGAAAAGAGAAATATGCAGTCTGAATATGATGTTGACGACTATATTGAGTTTGAGGATGAGGCGGAAATAAGCCTCAGTTCAAGTGAAAATCAGGAAGTCGATGAAGAGATTGATATCTTTGAACTTGATCAGAGAGGAAGAGCTAGTCAGACTCCTTATGGAGAACAAAATGTAGATTCTCTCACTGAAAAAAACAAATCGTCTTTATATGATGATGACGATGATGATGATGATGACGACGATGATGATGACTATGAAGATGATGATGATAAAATATATGCTTCATCTAGAATGAACGATAGTCGTAAGGCACGTAAGAAACAGGTCTCTCTTATGAGAGAAATCTTAAGCTACATCGAGATGTTTGCTTTCGCCGTAATATTTGCCTTTGTGTTTACAGAATTTGTTATTGTAAATGCTGAAGTCCCAACTGGTTCCATGAAGAACACAATTCTTATAGGCGATAGAATTATAGGAAACCGTTTGGCTTACAAGTTTTCAGAACCTAAGCGTGGAGATATAATTATCTTTAAGTATCCTGATGATGAAAGTCAGAACTTTGTTAAGAGGGTTATAGGTATTCCTGGAGATATAGTCCAGATAATACATGGTCAGGTATATGTAAATGGCTTTCTTCTTGATGAATCATATATTAGAGAGCCTATGATTGACAATGAGAACGAGCTTGAGTATGTGGTCCCTGAAGATTCATATTTTGTTATGGGCGATAACCGCAATGATTCTCATGATTCAAGATATTGGAAGACTACAAATTTTGTGTCTAGAGATCAGCTTATAGCTAAAGCTATGGTTTGCTACTACAATTCTGATACTATGAAACTTCAGTTCAAGCTTTTGAAGAATCAGTATGGCTCTAGTATGAGCCAGGCTGAGGTGGCTACAAAGTCTAATACTATTGATAAGTAAAATTTTATGCCTTATAATTATAGGGCATTTTGCTACCATGGCTCAGTCGGTAGAGCAATTGATTCGTAATCAATAGGTCGCCGGTTCGATTCCGGCTGGTAGCTTATATAGGCCCCACTTAGACGGAAGTTTAAGTGGGGTTTGTAATATTCTTTAATTGGAAATATAAATGAGTTTTCTAATATTGTTTAAGTGGAAATATAAATTGGGTTTGTAATATTATTCAATATGTAGTATAAAGTGTATAGCATAATTTATATCTTATTAGATAGCATAAGTATTGGGAGGTAATTATGGCAAGTAATGGTAAAAAGAAAGGAATATCCTTTAATTCACCAGTGATTCTTACATTTAGCGCTCTTTGTTTTCTGGCCTTGATACTCAACATTTTTAGTGGCGGAAGAAGCAATATGTACATCTTTAGCGTATATCGCTCCTCTTTCACAGATTTATTGACATATGTGAGATTCTTTGGACATGTCTTGGGACACGCTGATTGGAATCATCTCTTGGGCAATCTTATGATGATTTTGGTAGTAGGTCCGCTGCTTGAGGAAAAATATGGATCTAAGTGTATTCTTTTTGTTATTTTGATAACTGCGCTGGTTACTGGTTTGGTTCATTTTGTATTTTCCCCTGGAGTTATGTTGCTGGGAGCTAGCGGGGTTGTTTTTGCCTTTATTCTTTTAGCTTCACTTACAAGCTTTGAAGATGGAATGATTCCAATGACCTTTATTTTGGTAGCTGTCCTCTATATAGGTCAGCAGGTCTATAATGGCCTTGTTATCACCGATAATATATCAAATCTGACTCATATAGTAGGCGGAATTGTGGGTGCTGTATGTGGATTTGCACTCAATAAGAAAAGATAGGGTAGAGACATGAAGTATTATTTTGCCCCTCTAGAGGGAATAACTAGATATGTGTATCGAAATGCTTTTGAGAAGACATTTGGCGGGATTGATAAATACTTTGCTCCCTTTATATCACCAACTAAGGACTCTCCTCTTACACCTAGAAATAGGATGGAACTTGAAAGCGAAAACAATTCTAGCTTGAATTTGGTGCCACAAATTCTTTGTAATAACCCTGAAGTCTTTATAGATGCCGCATCTAGACTAATCGATATGGGATATAAGGAAATCAATCTTAATGCCGGTTGCCATTCGGCTACTGTAACTTCAAAGAAAAAGGGAGCTGGACTTTTAGAAGATCTCTACAATCTTGAAAGGCTCTTGGATTCGATTGTCAATTTCGGCCTGGCCAGTGGCCTTAAGATATCAGTTAAGACAAGACTTGGACGCTTCGACCAAGATGAATTCTTTAAAGTGTTAGAAATCTATAATGAGTTCCCCTTGTCTGAGCTGATTATTCATCCAAGAATTGAGAAGGATTTTTATAAGGGTGATGTCAGAATTGATTTCTTTAAGTATGCCCTTGAAGAGTCGAAGAATCCTATTGTTTATAATGGTGACCTTTTTAAGAAGGATGATATTAGAAAAATTAGCCAGCTTGCTGAGAATAGTCCAGCTTTCAATGATGCCTTGATGCTTGGAAGAGGCCTTTTAATTAACCCATATCTGCTCTTTAGGCAGGATGGGGATGGGAAGATAGACCAGCTTTTCTTCAAGTTTCATAAGGAAATCTATGAGGGATATAAAGAGATAATGTCGCCTGATAAGAATGTCTTGTACCATATGAAGGAATTATGGACATATTGGGCTAGAAATATTGAAGGCTGTGATAAAGAGATAAAGTCTATCATGAAGAGCAAGCGCTATGAGGAATATGATATTGGCCTTAACAATATCAAGGCTAAACTTATGGCCTGATTTCATCAAGCATTAAAAAAATGTATATTTAGAAATTTAAATAAGTATATTAATTTAAATATGAAAAGAACCTCCTTAACTGATGCTCAGTAGGGAGGTCCTTTTTTGTATTAGCAAGTCTTCAGATTTAAACTAAAATTGTAATAATACTCTTTTCGTCTATTTGGCCCTTGAAGGCCTTATTTTCGATAATGAGATTGAAGTCGTGGGCTTGATTTGCCTGATTTAATATGACAAGGGCTAGCTTTTTGTCAGGTCTTATGGCGGCCACTACTTCTAAATCAGAAGTGTATGAGCTTGTCTCTATGATTTGGCTCTTGGCTGCTATGTAAGAACTGAAGTGGTTTATATAGGTCCAGGTCAGGTTCTTAATTACAGAATCAGAGTCTTTGCCCAGCATAAGTGGTGCATCACAGTAGTTTTCAAGATGATTAGGCCCACCCTTGTGATCGAGAAGCAAATTCCAATCTATATAGGCGTGAGTTCCGTTTTTGAGACAGCCTATAATATCGTGAGCATATATGTTGGCATTGACAAGTTGATCTTCTTTTCTGAAATCAGAATAACCAGTACAACCCTCGGTGTGGAAGAGGAGCTTTTTTGGATACTTTTTGGCGACTAGACCAATATTGTCAAAATGATCTCCCATATACCAGTGGAAGGCGCAACCGGCTATATTTGACTCTCTTTTGAAGATTGATTTTGTGAGCTTTTCTTCAAATTCGTAGCTTTGGCTTGCTCTTGAGTAAATTTTATCTGTGTTGTGGTCCCAGATAAGTATTTTTGTCTTTAAATTATGCTTCTTTATTTCAGGAGTCAGATACTTGACTGCAAAACTTGTCTCGTCTTTGGCGGAGTATAGACAAGATTCCCAAGGCACAAGGGCAGATGCTTCGTTCTGGACGCTTATATAATCTATCTCAAAACCCTCTTCCTTCATTGCTAAGAGATATTTGCCAAGATAAGCGGCATAGGTTTTTTTGAAAATAGGATTTAGATGTCCGCCTCTGGTCAGTCTTAAGTTGGATTTCATAAAGGCTGGTGGACTCCAAGGTGAGGCAAGTAAGTTAAGGTCAGGGTTTATTGCTTTGATCTTTTTAAGGTACTTGATAAGAGATTTTTTCTCATGCTCAATTGAAAAGTCTGAAAGATCGGCCTTGTATGAATATGAGTATGAATCAAGAGCGAAATCACAGGATCCGATGGCTATTCTTAAAAAGTTATAGTTCTTGTCAAAAACTTCCTTTAAAAGTTTGTCTGAGCTTTGGTCTCTCAGTAAATCAAGGCAGTGAGTACTGCTTTCAGTAAGGGCAGCACCAAAACCAAGAAAAAGCTGTTTTTTTAGCTTGGGATATACATTTATAACATTAGATTCTAGGCCTCTTGAAGAGGAGGCTTTTAGGTCAATCTGCTTGAAATAGATATCTTTATCGAAATTAGTGCATATTGCTTTTGCATTCATAGTAAAGTCCTTTCCTTAAGCTGGGCTTTGGGACTGAAATATGTGCCGATAGGGCTTAAAAATGTTTTAAAAAAGGCCACCTTTATTCTGATAGAGTAAAGGTGGCCTGAAATTGTATAGGAAATATATTACTGAATTTCCTTGCCTGAAAGAAGCTTGTAAGCTTCCTTGTACTTCTCGATTGTCTTGTCGATAACGTCTGAAGGAAGGTTGTAATCGCTGTCTGGATTAGCCTTTAACCAGTCACGTACGAACTGCTTATCAAATGATGGCTGACCCTTGCCTGCTTCATAACCCTCAAGTGGCCAGAAACGGCTGCTGTCTGGTGTGAGCATCTCATCAGCGATAAGAACCTCGCCGTTCTCGTCAAGACCGAACTCGAATTTTGTATCAGCTATGATGATGCCGCGTGTAAGAGCATACTCAGAACACTTGTTGTAAAGACCGATTGTGTAATCACGAATCTTTGTAGCTAACTCCTCGCCACGACCTGGGTAAGCCTTCTCGAGAACTTTTACGCATGTATCGAAATCAATGTTTTCATCATGATCGCCGATTTCAGCCTTAGTAGATGGAGTGAAGATAGGCTCAGGAAGCTTCTCGCTCTCCTTTAAACCTTCAGGAAGCTTGATACCGCAAACAGTACCGTTCTCCTTGTAGCTAGCCCAGCCACTACCTGTAATATAACCACGGACAATACACTCGATTGGAAGCATCTCAAGCTTTTTGCAAAGCATACTGTTTCCGTCAAAATTCTCATTCTGGAAAAACTCTGGCATATCCTTAACATCAACACTTACCATGTGATTTGGAACAAAATCCTTTGTGTAATCGAACCAGAACTTAGACATCTGTGTGAGAACAGTTCCCTTCTTTGTAATCTTGTTCTTAAGGATTACATCAAATGCAGATATACGGTCTGTTGCAACCATAATAAGGTTGTCGCCTATATCGTAAATCTCACGTACTTTACCCTCTTTAACAGGTTTGAATTCTTTCATCGTTAATGTCCTTTCAAATTTAAAATTTATCAGATTTGACATGTAATATTATAAAGCATTTTTCAATAATGGCAAGGAAATATTCTTAGAAATTGAATTTGAGCTAAGCTGAAAGAGTTCATAAAAGAAAAATAGAGAAGGGAAGTATAAAGAAATTGGTACTAAAGTACTCTTAATCAATATAATCTTGAATTTTCTCTGTTATTATTATATAATTTTTCCAAAATAGGTTTGAGTATAATTGGACACATAGGGGAGGTTCAAATAGACAGGCCTTAATACTGTCTTCAAGGTTTTTGAGTTGACCTGATATTTACGCAATAGGAGATGGCATAATATGAAGATGATACAATGTTCTGATTTGCACCTCGGTGCAAAGATGATGGAGGGCTTGTCTGAATATCAGATAGCTGAGAGAAGCGATGAGCTTTTGAAAGACTTTATAGCTATGACTAGATATGCAGTCAATAACAGAATTCCGGTATGTATGATTTGTGGGGATTTATTTGATAGCAGCCAACCGGATCCAGAATTGGTTGACAAAGTTCGTGAGGCTATTACTAGGGCACCTAGAGTGAATTTCTATTATTTAAAGGGCAGCAGTGATAGGGATTTTAAAGGATTTGACCAGGATAGGCCATCAAATCTCTTTGTTTTCAGTAATTACTGGGAATACTACACATTGGGAAATGGCATAACGATAGCTGGAATTGAACCTGATGAAGAAAACAATATGTCTTATTACTATAATCTCGACCTTTATGAAGGGCTCACAAATATAGTGATGCTTTATGGTCAGATTGCTGCCCTGCCTGGCAAGGATTTAGTTTCTACTTCTTTGCTGAGAGGCAAAAATATTTCCTATCTTGCATTGGGAGGATTACATACCTATATGCAGGATTATCTTGAAAGTGGAAGTGCAGAGTGTTACTGCGGTTGTTTGTCAGGTAAGAATTTTGAAGAAGATGGAACAAAGGGATTTGTTCTCTTGGATATTGACGATGAAGGAAAAATTACTACTAGCTTCATACATGATCTGACAAAGAGAAGCTATTATAACATTACGATTGATGTAACTGGTACAACCTCGATAATTGCTATAAGAAACGAGATAAAAAGAATGACAACCAGCATCACAGCTGATGATTTGATCAGGTTTACCTTGATCGGAGAAGCTGGGGAAAATACTCAGATTGATCCTCTTTATCTCAAAAAGCAGTTGGAAGATAGCTTTTATTACGTAGAGATAGTTAATGATACCCATCTTGTCCTATCTGACCATGTCAAGTTCGGCCAGTCAGCGAAGGATAAGTTTATAAATGGAGTTAGGGATTCCAAACTGTCTAAGGAAGATCAAGACAGAATTATAAATATTGGCTTGAATGCCTTTAATTTGAACACAGCTAAAAAAGTTGAAGTAAGAGATAAGAAAAATAATTTTACGTAACTAGGGAGGAATTTAGGGATGAGACTTATCAAGTGTCATATTGAAAATTTTGGACACCTTTGTAACTATGACCTTGATTTTCGTAATGGCGTAACAGTCATTATGGAGAGAAATGGCTTTGGTAAAACAACTTTTGCAACATTTATTAAGACTATGTTTTATGGTCTGCCAATCGGAGGATCTAATGCTCTTATCAAGAATCCAAGACTTAAGTATAAGCCTTGGCAGGGCGGTAAATTCGGAGGCTGGCTCATATTCGAGGCAACAGCTCAGGAATTAAAGCTCGCTAACTTCGAGAATGAGTCAAGCGACAATCCTTTTATGGATGCTGCTAACAAGTCCAATGTTGCTCAGTCTGATGGTACTGGGCCAAGAATTTTAGCTGATGGCAATGTCAGCCCTGACCAGGTATTTAGATTTAAGGTTGAGAGATATTTCGGAGATACAAGAAAAGACGATACATTTGAGCTGACAGATCCAGCAAGTAATGAGAAATCTGAGATTTTCTCTGAGGATTTAGGACTTGAGCTTTTTGGTATTGATGCTGCTTCTTTTGATAGGAGCGTATATATGCCTCAGGTTCACGATATGGATGACGATGAAGGAATGAACCTTCAGGTCAGACTTAGCCACTTGGTTAGAGAGACATTTGACGAGAACAACTATGATGAGGCTATTGACAACCTTATTGAGAAGAGAAAGACCTTCAAGTTGTATCAGGGCGAGGGTGGCTCTATCTATGAGGCTGAAAAGAAGATTAAAGAATACGAGCATCAAATTGGTATAGTTCAAGAGATGCAGAAAAAACTTGATGCTGACGAAAAGCAGAAAGTTCAGATGGAGGCCGATGTTAAGAAGCTTGATCTTGAGATTGAGGGAGTTAGAAAACATATTTCTGACATAAGTAAGGCTCAGACTGAAAAAATCATTGCTGGCCAGTATAGCCAGATAAAGAACAATGTTGAGCTTTTGAGTAAGCAGTACAAGAGAATCAATGAGAAATATCCTAAGGGTTTCCCAAATGAGGAGGAGATTGAGAAACTTGGCGAGAATCTTGAGTTGCTTAACAAGCAGAGCAGCGTTGTTGATTCATCTGAGATGTATTATGAAAATAAGAGATATATCGAGGAAAATCAGGACAGATTTAAAGATGGAGTTCCTAGCAATGAGGACTTTATAAATCTTCAGGGCAAATGTAACGAATGCATCAACATGAATTCTGAATTAAAACAGTTAAGAATTCAGTCTGATGAATATATGACAGAGATTTCTCAGTTAGTAAACGATCCATTGAGCGTAGATTATATCAAATCCAGCGTTTACGAGATAATTGGACAGCCTAAACCTGTTGTAAGCCAGCAGAAGAGCGGCTTCTTCTCATCATTATTCTCAGGATCATCTAATCAGAAGAGTCCAGAGGAAGAGGAGAAGGAGAGAAGAAATCAGGTTGTTGCCAATACAAAGGCTAAAGAGCTTGCCAGTGACCATATAGAGACAATCAAGGGTCAGGTAGAGAGCATTAAGAATGAGATTGAAAAGATCAAGGAGAAAATTGATCAGAATCAGAATGAAGTTGTTGAATTCTTAAAGAAGTATGAGAAGGATCAGTCTTCGTCTGAATCTTCAGCTATGATTGCTCTTTCACAGCTCAGCTCAAGACTCACAATTTTACAGAGAGAGTGTGATATATTCACATCAGCTCAGAAGATGAAGAGCGATTGGGAGATCAACAATAGCAATAAAGAAGAAGTTAGAGCTAAGGCCAATAAAGAGGTGGCTGAACTCTACAAAAAATATGAGCTCAAAGACTTTGATTATGGCCTTGAATCTTACAACAATATCAAATCAGGCCTTGCTGATTACAATAATATCAAGCGTCATTATGAGGACGCTAAGACAAATCAGAGTGAGTTCTTACGTCTCAATAATACTGATGATGAAAAGATGACTGCTATGATGGAGAGAGTAAAGCAGTTTGAGGAAATGAATCAGAAGCTTTTGGCTGAGGAGAGACAGAAGAGAGAACTTGAGGCTCAGAAAGCTCTTGAGGCTAAGAAACTTGAAGAAAGTCAGCATCAGGATTCTAAGAAGTCAAAGATTTCTTCTGCGGTTAATATTCATCTTTTGGATGATGACAATGACGAGAAGAAGCCAGCTGATGAGAAGGAAAGTGTCATCGAGGATACATCAGTTAACTCAATTGATGCCTTCATGAACAAGCAGGCTAAGCTCAATGAGCAGAAGAATATCCTTCTTCAGAATATCAGTAAAATTAATGCTGTCACTAGCTCAGTAATGGAGAAAATTAACGAGCTTCCAGCAATTGAGAAAAATCTTATGGCTGTAAAGGCTAAGATGAAATCTGACATTGAAACTTGTGCAGATATTGATCAGACAATCGAGCAGATGCAGAATGCTAAAGAGATGATTAATACTGGCTATCTCGATAAGATTAGAGATTCTTTCTCTAAGTATGTTAAGAAGTTTACTAATGGCAGCATTGGCCAGGTTATGATTGATACTAATCTCAATGTTACTATCAGCGAGCAGGGTCAGATGAGAGATTTAGGCCATTTCTCTGCAGGATACGAGGATATAGCAATGCTTTGTATGAGACTTGCCCTTGTTGATTCACTTTTCTCTGAAAAGAGAGGTTTGCTCATACTTGATGATCCATTTATCAATCTCGATGATGATAACCTCAAGTATGCCCTCAATATGTTGGAACAGCTTGGCAAGGAAATGCAGATTATCTATCTTGTATGTAATAGTGGAAGAATTAGGGAGACAACTCCAGGCACAAAGATGCAGCATCCAGGTCAGCCAGCACAGGCACAGGCAGGCCAGCCACAGCAGCAGGCACAGGCAGGCCAGGCTCAGCAGGCAGCTCAGCAGCCACAGCAAGCAGGTCAGCAGGCACAGGCACAGGGCCAGCCACAGCAGATTCAGCATCCTGTCAATGGTCAGGGGATGAATCAGGGCTATGCAGCTCCTATGAAATAGGCCTTCTAGAAACCTAGTTAGGGTTTGTATTAAAATCTAATAAAGTTCTTTTGGGGAGTGTTAACACAAAATCTGTTAACACTCCCTTTAATATGTGGTACAATTTACATGTTTTATAAAAAAATTAAAGGGGATTGGTATGAATAAAGATAATAGAGTAATCAATGCGGCTATACTGGGATTTGGTACTGTAGGTAGCGGCGTTTATAAGATAAGTTGTGATATGAAAGAGGAGCTCTTACACAGAACTGGAGCCTATCTTAATATAAAAAAGGTTTTGGTCAGGGATAAGACTAAGAAGAGGGAAGGCCTTGATATGAGCCTTGTCACAGATTCTTGGTCTGATATCTGTAATGATCCTGAAATAGAGATAGTTATTGAGCTTATGGGCGGAATAAGCCCAGCCAAGGAATATGTCTTGGAGGCTCTCAATGCAGGCAAGCAGGTTGTAACTGCAAACAAGGATCTTTTGGCTGAGTATGGCGCTGAAGTTAGGGAGGCGGCCAACCTTAAGCATTGTGATATGCAGTTTGAAGCGGCGGTAGCTGGTGCAATACCTATCATCAGACCACTCAAGCAGAGCATGGCAGGTAACAGGATTACAGAGATTATAGGCATAGTTAATGGTACAACTAATTTTATCTTAACTAAGATGTCTGAAACAGGAATGTCATATGATCAAGCATTGGCCGAGGCTACAAGACTTGGTTTTGCTGAAGCTGATCCTACTGCTGACGTAGAGGGTCTTGACGCAGGAAGAAAGATGGCAATTATGTCATCAATCGCTTTCAACTCAAGAGTGCTTTTTTCAGATGTGTATACAGAAGGTATTACAAAGATTAGTGCAGATGACATAAGATATGCCAGAGAGTTTGGATATGTAATCAAGTTGCTTGGACTTGCAAAGATTACCGATGATGGTATCGAGTGTAAGGTGCATCCAATGCTTATTCCTGAGGAACATCCGCTTGCGAGCGTGAGAAATGCTAACAATGCAGTATTTGTACATGGTGATGCCATGGATGATGCTATGTTTATGGGCAAGGGAGCTGGACAGATGCCAACAGCCAGTGCTGTAATGGGTGATGTGGTCGATGTCATGAGAGATATTGTCTATGATTCATGTGGCAGAGTTGGCTCTAGTTGCTATAAGGAAGAGAGAGTTAAGGATATCACGGAGTCATCTACTAAATTCTTTATGAGAATTAAGGCTGAGGACAGACCTGGTGTTTTAGCTAATATTGCAAGCGTTCTCGGCAACAATGGAGTTAGTATAGCTCAGGTTGTTCAGAAGAGCAGGTCTGAGGGAATTGCTGACCTTGTGATTATCACAGATGAGGTTGTAGAAAAGCATTTTGACGATGCTCTCAAGGTATTTAAGGGACTTTCTGTTGTCAAGGAAGTTTCTGGTGTTATAAGAGTATACTAAGTGCTTGAATAAAATTTTAAGATATTTTATAAGAGAATAGATGAGAATTAAAAAAGGGTAGTTGATAAACTACCCTTGGAATTTAATAGCAAATTTATATTACGCAATCGTGTTTTGCCTCGTGATGAATTATTGTAATATCTAATAAATACATGAATACAACAAAGCAATAGAAATATATATCGCTTATCGCAGAGGAAGACATGGCTAGAGCATCGTAGGTTCCATGCAAGGCTATGGCTGATAAGAAAGCAATAATCATGAAGACAATAGTCTGTGATTTCTGGTATAAATCAGCACTGTAGCGGGCTCTTCCGTAAAAAAGTCCCATAAGAATGGAAAAACTTAAGTGCCCTGGAATTGAGAAAACTGCTCTGAGTGGAGCTATTCCGATGCCATATTGGAAGACATAAAGTATATTCTCAAATGCGGCAAATCCTAATGATACATAGGCTGCATATACAATTGAATCAAAGCGGTAGTTGAAATTAGGATCTTCCCATGTTCTTATACGAAGCATCAAAAGCTTGGCACCTTCCTCAGAAAAGGCAATTACCGTAAATGATAGAATAGTCGTAAAATATGGGGAGTCATCTTGTACTATGAAGGTCAGCAGGGGTTCTAGGATTATCTCTAGCACCATGGCTATGAGAGAAGAAGCAACACCAAGACCGATAAGACTTAGCAAGAGCTTAAGGGGTTCTTTTTCAACAGGGTCTTTGTTATATAGGTAGACCATGATGATGACTGCTGGCAGAATAGCAGCAAAAATATAGGTTAGTATCCAAGAAATCATATAAACTCCTTTATATATTTTTTATAAATATTTTACTCAAAAAAATAAATACTGTCTACAGTAGATTTTAGGAAGGTGAGGAAATGACTAAGAAAGCTTTGGCCTTAGAGGTAGTCAAGAGATTGAAAGAAGAATATCCTGATTCGACATGTACTCTGGACTATGACCAGGCTTGGAAACTCCTGGTCAGTGTCAGGCTTGCTGCACAGTGTACTGATAAAAGAGTTAACGAGATAGTCCCTTTTTTGTTTGAAAGATATCCTAGTATTGAAGCCTTAGCCCAGGCTGAGGAACTTGATATATATGACATAATTAAGCCATGTGGCTTAGGAAAGTCAAAGGCTAAGGATATAAAGGCCTGTATGATGGCACTTCACTATGATTTTAAGGACAATGTTCCGGACAATATGAAGGATTTGCTCTCATTGCCGGGTGTGGGAAGAAAAAGCGCAAATCTTATAATGGGCGATGTCTATGGACAGCCGGCAATTGTCACTGACACCCATTGTATAAGGCTATCTAACAGGATTGGCCTGGTAGATCAAGAAAAAGATCCTAAAAAAGTTGAGATGCTTTTGAAAAAAATTGTACCTGAAAATGAGAGCAATGAATTCTGTCACAGGCTTGTTGACCATGGAAGGACGGTGTGTACTGCAAGAACAGCCCCTCTTTGTCAGCTTTGTGTCCTGGCGGATATATGCAAGTATAAGCAAAGGGGAGAATAGTTATGTTGAGAGACCAATCTCTTGAAGAAATAAGCGATGGAAAGCTCTATAAGCTGTCTGATATGGCCAGAGTTGACAGCAAGGGCTGTCTTGGATGCAGCGAAGTTTGCTGCAAAAATATGGCAGACACAATAGTGCTTACTCCTATAGATGTACATAGACTTAGCCGAGACTTGCCAATAAGTCCAGACCAGCTCCTTGAGAGAGCTTGCCAGATAGGCCAGGTTGATGGCTTATTGCTCCCTCATATGAAAATGAGTAAATCTAACAATGCATGTATCTTTCTTGATGCAGAAAATAGGTGCCTGGTTCACAATCAAAGACCTGATGTGTGCAGGCTTTTTCCTTTGGGAAGGCTTTGGAGTGATGATGGAGATTTTTCTTACATACTTCAAAAAAATCAGTGCAAGAAGCATGATTTGGTCAAGATTAGGGTTAGGGACTGGATTGGAGATCAAGGCCCTGAGTATGATGCTTACATTAAGCAGTGGCACAGACTTTTAAAGATTGCCACTAAAAAGAATGAGGACCTCATAGAGGCTGGTCAAGAAACAAAGATTAAGGTTTTGTGCAAGTATATTTTGAAAAAGCTGTATTTGACGCCATATGTGGGAGCTGATGGCGAGACATTGGCCGAGGATATGGATTTTTACACGGAGTTTAAAAAGAGAATTGAAGAGATAGAAGGGAGATTGTAGATAGTATGAAAATGTACCTCTTTCAGATTGGTTCATTAAAGATACCAGGATATGGCTTTATGATAGGCATCGGCTTTTTGATAGCTTTGGCCTTAGGAGAGCTTAGAGCAAGAAGGAAGAAGATGAATGACGACTTTGTCATAGATGTAGCTATAACAGCTATTTTATCTGGCTTTTTAGGTGGAAAGCTTCTCTTTGTAATTGTAGAGTTTAAAAATTTCTTAAAGAGACCTTTGACTATACTTGGAAGCTCAGGTTTTGTGGTATATGGAGGAATTATAATTGCAATCTTGTCCTGCATATTGCTCTGCAGAATTAAGAAGAAAAGCTTTTTAGCCTACTTTGATTTATGTGCACCTGAGGTGGCTCTTGCACAGGGATTCGGCCGTATTGGATGCTTCCTCGCGGGATGTTGTTATGGAAAGGTGACAGATTCGCCAATAGGAGTAGTATTTCCAGCAAATTCTCAAGCTCTTTCAGGAGTACCTTTGATTCCAACTCAGCTTATTTCAAGCGGATTAAACTTTCTTTCAGCTATATTCTTGATTGTACTAGCTGATTTTGTCTTTAAAGATTTTAAATATAGATCTAATCTCTCAAAAAGAGAACATATAGGTAAATCTCTTGCATTCGGACACGTTCAGGGAGATATAGCAACTCTCTATATGTTTTTATATGCAGTGGGAAGATTTATAATAGAGTTCTTTAGAGCCGACGACAGAGGCAGTGTTGGAGTTCTGTCAACTTCTCAGTTTATAGCTATATTCATGGCTATAGGCGCGCTTTGCTTCTTCTTTATTAACAGAAAATTGCTTCTTGATAAGAGGGCAAAGATGACAAAATAAGCTAATTAAAGCTAATTATAGCTAATTAAAGCCAGCATAATTGATAGGCCCTAAAACTAGGGCAGACCAATTTGCTGGCTTTTTAATATCTTTTTATATATTGCTTAAATTAGAGAATTGCGTAGATAACGCTAAGGTTGATGAAGGCCTGAATAATAGCGAAACGAATTACGACCTGTGTGTCAGACCAGTCCTTATTTTTTCTGTAGTGATCATGAATAGGTGTGCGGATATTCTGCATTGGCTTCAAGTGAAGGAAACGCATGCATGACACCTTGAAAAGTCCGAGACCACCATCGATTATAAGCATGATAGCTAAAGGAATGAACAAAAGAGGTCTTCCAAGTTTTAATACTGCAAGGGCGATAAATATTCCTATTGCTCTAGAACCGGCATCACCCATAAGAATCATGCTAGGAGAAGCATTAAACCAAAGGTAGGCAAGTATTGCGACAACCATAAAGATAATCATGTGTCTGAAATCAGGATCAATATCAAAGCCCTTAAAGAAGGCGTAGATAGATGCAAGCGTGATAATTGAGAGGCTTGAACAAAGACCATCAACACCGTCTGAACAGTTGGTTACATTGATGCTCACCCATACAAGAATGACAATTAAAATGCCATAAACTATGTAGTTTAGGGTAACATCTGTATCGGTAAATGCTATCTTAAAAGTATTTCCGTTGTAGTAAAGGTAAGTTACAGCACTTGCAAGGGCTATGACGAAGTCGATAAGACCCTTCTTTAAATTGCCCCATGGCTTCGATGAAGCATCATCGAAATAGCCACTGAACATAGCAAGTATGACAAGGACTATGTAAATGCTAGACTCAATGCTCAATGGAAGAAAGATAATTGAAACCAATGAGAATGTAAGTATGAAGATGATACCAGCTCCTCTAGGCTTGCCTACAGACTTCGATCCATTTATGGCAAAGGCTCTTCCGGCATCTCTAGGAAGAGATTTCATACCGATTTTTGTTGCAAAATAAGTCAGAAAAAAGGCAACAATTACGCCTAATACCATGACTAATTTAGTGGAGCTTACTCCAGGAATTAAATTAAACATAAATCCTCCTGTTGTTTAATGTGTTTTGAGATTCTATAATAGCTATGTGCTCTTACAAATCTTATGAAGTATAGCACATGTTAATAAAAAGGTGAAGTGAGGAATATATATGAAACTGGTGAAGCCATCCTATTACAAAGAATTCAAATGCATTGCGGGAGCTTGTACTGATACCTGTTGTGCAGGCTGGGAGGTTGACGTAGATCCTAAATCTTATAAATACTATAAGTCAGTAAAGGGAGCTTTTGGAAAGAGGCTTAAATCAGTTATGATTCCTCAAGAGGATGGGGGATGTAGTTTTAAATTAAAAGAAAAACTCAGATGTCCTTTTTTAAATGATGAGAATCTATGTGATCTGTTCACTGCTTTGGGCGAAGATAAGCTCTGTGACACTTGCGCAGAATTTCCAAGATTTATCAATTCCTATGGTATGGTCAAGGAGATGGGCTTGGCTCCATCATGTAAGACAGCGGGCGAGATCTTCTACTCTTATAAAGAAAAAATCAAATATATAAGCGAGGAGGTAGACGATCCGATTGAGCCTAATGATATAGATCCTGAGCTTTATATAAGATTGAGAGATGCCAGAAAAACTGCCTTTGAGTTTATCAATGATGAAGAGATATCTATATATCAAAGCCTTAAGCTCTATCTTGAGTATTGCAAGGAGTTACAGACTTGTGTCAGCTACGGAGCCTACTATAAAATCAGCCAGATTAGGGATAAATATAAGGATTACAAGCTTTTACTAAAGAAGATGTCAAGCCCCGAAATAGATGCTTCAAAGATTGTAAATGATGATTTGTGCAAGCTTATCAAGCACCTCTATGGCACTTTTAGGGGGATTGAGATTATTAACAAGGATTATAGTACTTTTATAGAGGACAGCCAGCATTATCTCGAAGCTATAGATTATAATGATTTAAGTCTTGAAAAAGATTTGAAAGCCTATATTAAAGACCGCTTTGGAGATGAGGACTATGTAAAGGGACTGAAAAACCTCGCTGATTATTATGTATTTAGATATTTCCTTGACTCTGTCAATGATTACAATGTGAGACTTAAGGGCAGAATTGCAGTCCTTGGCCTTATGGCTGTAATCTATATGGAGATGGTCTATGAAAAGACCTATGGCAAGGATTGTGACTTTACAATGAGAGTTGACATTGCTCACCTTTATTCTAGGCAGTTTGAGCACTCATACACCAATCATCAGATTATGTGCTCAAGAATTGACAGAATTCCTGTTGGCAAGGCGCTGACAGAGAGAATGTTGGAACTTATAAAACTATAATGACCTCGCTGATAGGGCTTAGATAGTTTGGTTTATGAAATAGTATTTATAATAGACGGAGATATATGTATATAGTACTTGTGTCCTTTGAGGCAATAGAAGAACTTGAAGAAGAGAAGCTGGATAAAATAATAGCTTTTCTTCCTGGATTTAGAAAAGAAAAATACTTGTCCATAAAACATGAGGAAGAAAAGAAGCGCTCCTTGGCGGCATCGATAGCCTATGTGATTGCAGCAGGGCTCTTTTTGAGCCAAAGTGGGGAAGATGAAAAAAAGGTATTTTTGAAAATTTGCAAGGCCAATGACTTAATGAAATATATGAATAAGCTATATGTGCTGGATTTTAAGCTTCTTGACAAGATTAATAAGGTTTCTTATCTTGAACATAATAAGCCTCAAAACCCATATTTTTCTTATAATTTGTCACATTCTGGTCCATATGCTGTGTGCGGACTGGCTGCTCTTGACTATGAGCTGGGACTTGATATTGAAGTTGCCAGAAAAATGCCAGATAAGCTCCTCTCCCGTATTATGACAGAAGAGGAAATCCGTCTTTGTAGCTGTGATGAGGGTTTAAAATTAAGGTTTTGGACCATGAAGGAGGCCTATTTAAAGGCTAAGGGCACAGGCATAAGAGGGGCAAATGCTGAGGACTTCCCACCAATTAAGCTGATTGAGGATGAATATGAGGTCATAAAAGAAGAGATATGTGGGAATCCAATTAGTTTTTTATATAAAAAAGCATAGCTTGAAGAATTCTTAAATTAATTAAGCTGCTTATGGTAAAAAAATATGTATTTTAGGCTGATTTTAAGCTGAAATTCTTTGAAAACTAGAGCCTTTTGGAGTATAATTACTAATATACTTTCAAGGATGGAGGCAGTTTACATGGACGAAAAGAAAAGTGAAAAAAAAGTTGAAAAGAAAAAGCAAGAAGGAAAAAGAGGAGTAAGATCAATTAAATATCTGGTCTTAATTGAGATTGCGGTTAGTATTGCTTTGGTGGCCTTAATGATTGACCTGATGGGTTATTTGACATTTAAATCTATGATCAATAGTGTGGTTAAGTCTAATATGACTACAATTGCATCAGGATATGGCAATAGCTTAGATCAATATATAAAGGCTGGCAGATCAATCAACTCTGTTGGAGATGTCTTTGGCTCGGTCAAGGTGAGCGGCTTAGATAGTTCTTATCTTTATGTGGTAAGTAAGGATGGAGAGATGCTCTTTCACCCAACAATGTCAAAAATCGGCAAGCCGGCAGAAAATGATGCAGTTAAGGGATTGGTAGAAAAGATTAAAAACAACAATATTCCTGAGCCAGGTGTCATTGAATACAATTACAAAGGCACAGTTAAATATGCTGGATATTATATTTCAGATAGCAATGACCATCCAATTCTTATTGTGACAGCTGATAAAAAGGATGTTGAACAGCCTTTAAACAGATTTCTCATGATAAGTTTAATTGCGACAATTGGCCATATTATTGTATTTGTGCTTATTTGTGGACTTGTTACAGGTAAGCTTTTAAAGCCTATCAGCCATATCAATGACTCTATTGTTGAGGTTGGAAAACTTAATTTCAAGCTTGATGCAAAGGCTGATGCAAGAATTAAGTCTTACAATGACAGAAGAGACGAGATTGGACAGATGTCTAGAGCAGTTTCAAGTATGAGAGCAGATCTCACAAATGTTGTTGCTGAATTGGCAGATGCAGCTAGTTCTCTTGAGAGCAATGCAAGAGATATTAAGGATTCTATGGACAGAATTAATGAGAATTCTTCTGATAACTCTGCAACTACTGAAGAGCTTGCAGCAGGTATGGAAGAGACAACTGCAACAGCTGAGACTATCAATTCAAGTGTTGGACAGGTTAGTGACAATACAGCTCAGATCAACAAGCGCGCAAATGAAGGTTTAAAGACTGCGGCTAATATTCAGAATAAGGCAGTTAACATTGTAGAACAGGTTGGAAATTCTTTAAATAAGACAAATGGCGTATATAACGATGTTAAGCTTAAGTCAGAACTTGCCATTAATCAGTCTCACTCTGTTGCTAAAATTAATGAAATGGCTGAGAATATCAGAGAAATCAGTGATCAGACAAGCTTGCTTGCCCTCAATGCTTCAATTGAGGCTGCCAGAGCTGGTGAGGCTGGAAAGGGCTTTGCTGTTGTAGCAGAGGAAATCAGTAAACTTGCAGCTCAGTCATCTGAGGCAGTTGAGTCAATTTCTGATATTGTGGTTGATGTTAATACAGCAGTGACAGATATGTCAGATTGTCTGAATGAGATGCTTGTCTTTATGGAAGAAAATGTTACAAAGGACTATGCAGAATTTGACAATGTTGCAAGACAGTACAGCCAGGATGCTGAGTACTTTAAAGAATCAATGACAGATATTGGAGAATCACTTAAGGATCTCACAGATAATATGAATAATATTTCATCTGCAATTGAGGGAATTAGTTCAACAATTGATGAGTCTGCTACTGGAATTACTGATGTCGCAGAAAAGACCACTGATATTGTAGGTCTTACATCTTCTACTCAGGAGCTTGCAGACCAGAATATTGAATATTCTGCTAACTTAAAGAACATTGTAAATCGATTTAATATCTAAGAGAGTCATATTGATTCTTTCTTAAGACTTCTAGGACCTTGAAAGCTTCTTTTTAAAAGCTGGCTTTTGAGGTCTTTTTTTGCTTCTTCGGAAATAATCATAGACACTAATCATGGCCACTAATGATAGACACTAATCGTAGCCGCTAAAAAGCTTATTTAATCCATTATTCTGCGTTTGAATATATGAAAGGCTTATAGCTGATATATTTGTGTGAATTTAATTTGAACTTTACTTTAAATATTACTTATTTCATTGAAATTTGATTTGAAAATTCTTATAATATAAAACTGTATAACCACATTAAAAAGAAAAACCATATCGATAAAAGAAAATTAGTAGAAGGAAATGTTTTTATGGAAATTAAGGAAAATGGTCAGATGACAGATGATAATAATTTATCATCAGGTCAGATTCAGAATCAGTCTGATACAGGCCAGAATCAGTCTGGCATGGACACAAGTAATAGTCAAAAACCTTACAGTAATCAAACCAATCAGGGAAATCAGAATCCATATGGAAATCAGAATCCATATGGCAATCAGGGCAATTCAAACCCATATGGCAATCAGGGCATGAATGGAAATTCCTTTGGCAACCCAAATCAGGGCAATCCAAATCAAGGTAACCCAAATCAGGGCTCTCCATTTGGCAATCAGCAAAGACCTGGCTCTCCATACGGCAATCAGCCAATGAATGGAAATCCATTTGGTAACCCATATGGAAACAATGGTCAGGGAATGGGACAGAATAATCAGGGACAGAACGGACCTTACGGCCCTAATAATCAGAATCCTTTCAATGGTCTTCCTTTTGGCTCTTTATTTGACGAGAATATGGATGATAAGAAAAGGGAATCTCCTGATAAGAATAATCAGAATGGAAACAATAAGAAGGGCAAGAATTATAACCTCTTCTTTATATTTTCAGTTGCGATTGTCTTAACCTTTATTCTTGTAGCTTTTTTGAACAGCTTTATCAGAAATAGCCAATATAAGGAAATCTCATACTCTAAGTTTCTTGAAATGATTGATCAGAATCAGATTGCATCAGTCGAGTTTGAGTCTAACAAAATTAAGATTGAGCCAAAAGAAGGCGTTGAGGTTGAAATCAATGGTCAGTATCCAATGAAGGGAATCAAATACACTTTCTATACTGGATATGTAGGTGGCGATGATGAGCTGGTCAAGACTTTAAAGCAGCACGCGGACATTGAAATTAAGGGTTATATTCCAGAACAAAGCTCACAGCTTCTGGATTTCCTTCTTGCATATGTATTGCCTATGGTACTTATGGTTGGTATGTTTATTTTTGTATATCGCCATATTTCTAAGGGCGGCGGCTTCATGAACGGCGTTGGTAAATCTAATGCCAAGGTTTATATGGAGAAAAAGACGGGAGTTACTTTCAAGGACGTTGCAGGACAGGATGAGGCTAAGGAATCCTTAGTCGAGATAGTTGACTTCCTGCATAATCCGGACAAATATTCCAACATAGGTGCTAAGTTGCCTAAGGGTGCCCTTTTAGTCGGCCCTCCAGGAACTGGTAAAACCCTCTTGGCTAAGGCTGTTGCGGGTGAGGCAGGAGTACCATTCTTCTCCCTCGCAGGTTCAGACTTTGTAGAGATGTTCGTAGGTGTCGGTGCTTCGAGAGTTAGAGACCTCTTTAAAGAGGCTCAGAAACAGGCACCAGCTATTATCTTCATCGATGAGATTGACGCAATAGGTAAGAGCCGTGATTCTCGTTATGGCAGTGGTAATGATGAGAGAGAACAGACTCTCAACCAGCTTCTTGCTGAGATGGATGGATTTGACACATCTAAGGGACTTTTCCTCTTGGCTGCGACTAACCGTCCAGAGGTGCTTGATAAGGCTCTCTTGAGACCTGGCCGTTTTGACAGAAGAATTATTGTAGATAAGCCTGACTTTAAGGGAAGACTTGATACTTTAAAGGTACATTCAAAGGATGTCCGCATGGATGACACAGTTGACCTTGATGCTATAGCACTTGCAACTGCTGGTCTTGTTGGATCAGATTTAGCTAATATGATCAATGAGGCTGCTATCACAGCTGTTAAGAATCATAGAAATTCTGTAAGCCAAAAAGACCTTTTTGAGGCCTTTGAGCTTGTCGCAGTTGGCGGCAAGGAGAAGAAGAACAAGGTTATGAGCGATTCTGAGAGGCATATCATTGCTTATCACGAAGTTGGACATGCGCTTGTATCTGCTCTTCAGAAGCATTCTGAACCTGTTCAGAAGATTACTATTGTGCCTAGAACTATGGGCGCTTTGGGATATACCTTACAGACTCCTGAGGAGGAAAAGGTTCTTCAGACTAAGGAAGAGCTTATCGCAAAGATTAAGACCTATATGGCCGGCAGAGCTGCAGAGGTTCTTATCTTTAATTCTGCAACTTCAGGTGCAAGCAATGATATCGAAAATGCTACAAAGATTGCCAGAGCTATGGTTACACAGTTTGGTATGTCAGATGATTTTGGTATGATGTGCCTTGCAACTGTTGAAAATCAGTATCTTGAAGGCAGATCAGAACTTATCTGTGGTGAGCAGACTGCAAGCCAGATTGATAAGGTTGTTCTTGATATTATAAACACTTGCTATGCAGATGCTTATGACATGCTTAAAGAGCATAAGGATTTGCTTGATAAGATTTCAGCTTATCTCTACGATAAGGAGACAATCACTGGCAAAGAGTTTATGGAAATCTTTGATGCTGACCCAGAAATAAAGGCTAAGCTCGAGGCTGAAAAGGCCGAGGAAGCTGACAAGACTGAGCTCGAGGCTGAAAAGGCTGATGATCAGTTATAAAAAATACACTTACATATGGGAGGACGAATATGAGTTTTACACATTTGCATGTGCATACACAATATTCGCTTCTTGATGGATCTAGTAAGATTAAGGACATAATAGACCAAGCCAAGGAACTTGGCATGGATAGTCTTGCAATCACAGACCACGGTGTTATGTATGGAGTCATAGACTTTTATAAAGCAGCCAAGGAAGCAGGGATTAAACCCATCCTTGGCTGCGAAGTTTATGTGGCACCGGGATCTAGATTTGATAAGAAGCCAGGCACTAATGAGAGCAGGTATTATCACTTGGTTTTGCTTGCTGAGAATGAGATAGGATACAAGAATCTTGTAAAGATTGTATCTAGAGGATTTACTGAAGGATATTATTATAAGCCAAGGGTTGACCTTGAGGTTTTAGAAGAGTTTCATGAGGGTATTATTGCCCTGTCTGCATGTTTGGCTGGTGAGATTTCAAGAGCCTTGGTTAAAGATGAGTATGAGAGGGCCAAGGAAGCAGCTTTAAGATATGACAAGATATTTGGCCATGGAAATTTCTTCTTGGAATTGCAGGACCATGGTTATAGTGATCAGAAGAAAATAAACCCATCTTTGGTCAGACTCTCAAAGGAGTTGGATATAAAGCTGGTTGCCACCAATGATGTTCACTATACAAGAGCTGAAGATGCTGAGGCTCATGATATTCTTCTTTGTATACAGACTGGTAAAAAGGTTACTGATGCAGACAGAATGCGCTATCTTGGAGGACAGTTCTATCTCAAATCCGAGGATGAGATGCGCTCTCTTTTTCCTTATGCAAAAGAGGCAATCGAGAATACCCATATGATTGCTGAGCGCTGTAATCTTGAGATTGAGTTTGGAAATACAAAGGTGCCACATTTCGAGACACCAGAGGGCTACGACTCTAAGACTTATCTGACTAAACTCTGTCAGGATGGTTTAAAGAAAAGATATCCTGATTCAATAGATGAGAATGATGAGATCCATAAAAGACTTGATTATGAGTTGTCTGTTATCGAGAGTATGGGCTATGTGGATTATTTCCTTATAGTTTGGGATTATATCAATTATGCCAAGACTCACGGCATACCAGTAGGCCCTGGAAGAGGTTCTGCTGCTGGTAGTATTGTCTCTTACTGTATGGGAATTACAGAGCTTGATCCTATCAAGTATAACTTGATTTTTGAGCGTTTCTTAAATCCTGAGCGTGTATCCATGCCCGATATAGACGTGGATTTTGCACCAGATGGCAGACAGCAGGTAATTGACTATGTTGTAGAAAAATATGGCAAGGACTGTGTAGTTCAGATTGTCACATTTGGAACCATGGCTGCAAGGGGTGTAATCAAAGATGTCGGCAGGGCTTTAGATTTGTCTTTTGCAGAGACTGACAGAATTGCTAAGATGATTCCTATGAAGCTGGGAATGACCTTAAAACTGGCTTTGGAGCAAAATCCTGACTTTAAGTCTGAATATGAGAATAATGAACACACCAGAAAGCTTATAGATACTTGTTTGAAGCTTGAAGGACTGCCAAGACATGCATCAACTCATGCTGCTGGTGTATTAATCAGCCAGTTGCCTGTTGAGGAATATGTTCCTGTCTCAATTTCAGCAGAAGGTGGCAAGGTTGCCCAGTTTGTAATGACAACCCTTGAAGAGCTTGGTCTCTTAAAGATGGACTTCCTTGGTTTAAGAAACCTTTCGGTTATCAGGGATACAGAGGAACTTATAAGAAGGAAAAATCCTGATTTTGATATTGAGAAAATAGACTTCAATGACAAGGAAGTTTACTCTTTTATAAGCACAGGTAAAACTGAGGGTATCTTTCAGCTTGAAAGCGCCGGCATGAAGAGCTTCATGAAAGAGTTAAAACCTAACAATATTGAGGATATGATAGCAGGTATCTCACTTTACAGACCAGGCCCTATGGACTTTATTCCCAATTATATAAAGGGTAAGACAAATCCTCAAGCTGTAAGCTACGACTGTCCTCAGCTAGAGCCAATACTTAGTCCTACATACGGCTGTATTGTATACCAGGAACAGGTTATGCAGATAGTAAGAGACTTAGCTGGCTACTCTTGGGGACGAAGCGACCTGGTAAGACGAGCTATGTCAAAAAAGAAGGCTTATGTCATGGAGGAAGAACGCAAAAACTTTATCTATGGCAATGAAAAAGACGGAGTTGCGGGATGCGTAAAGAATGGCATAGATGAAAAAATAGCAGGTAAAATCTATGATGAGATGATAGATTTTGCTAAGTATGCTTTCAATAAGTCTCATGCTGCTTGCTATGCTATTGTGTCATATGAGACGGCTTTCTTGAAATGTCACTATCCAGCTGAATTTATGGCAGCTCTCATGTCATCAGTTGTAGATAATTCTGCGAAAATTGCAGAATATATCCTGTCATGTCGACAGATGAAAATCAAAGTCTTAGAGCCTGATATTAATAAGTCTATATATGGTTTTTCTGTAGAAGATGGAAATATCAGATTTGGATTCTCTGCTATAAAGGCTCTTGGTATACCTACAGTTGAAGCAATCGTGTCTGAGAGGGACCTTCACGGCTCATATAAAAGCTTCCATGACTTTATTAAGAGAACTATAGGCAAGCTCAACAAAAAGACTGTCGAGAATTTGATCAAGTCAGGAGCATTTGACACATTCAAGGTTACAAGAAGGGCTTTAGCCTTCGTCTATATGACAATCATGGAAGACTGTGACAGAAAGTCCAAGGACAGTATGTCCGGCCAGTATTCTCTTTTTGATATGATGGGGGATGCTGACAAGAAAGAAATGGAAATTCAAATACCTGATGTTGAGGAATATCCTCTTGAACAGAAATTGGAGAACGAGAAGGATGTTATGGGCATTTATGTCACTGGCCATCCTCTTGATGAGTACTCGAAGACCTGGGAGAAACATGTGAGTGCCAAGTCTATAGATTTTGGCGCAGACGAAGATGGTCAGGTCAAAGTACAAGATGGCTCAAGGCAAACGGTTGGAGGTCTTATAACACAGCGCAATATAAAATCAACCAAGAAGGGCGATATTATGGCCTTTCTGACTATTGAGGATCTGGTTGGTACTATGGAAATTGTGGTATTCCCAAGGGATTATATGCGCAATAAGGAGATTATAGATTCAGCTAAGAAGGTTTTTATAAGTGGACAAGTTAAGGTAGATATGGACTCCAATGCCAAGCTTATTGCAAATTCTTTTGTGAATTTTGATGACTTGCCAAGAACTCTTTGGTTAAGATTTGATAATCAGGCAGCCTACTTCAACGAAAAGGCCTGGATTGAGGACCTTATAGGTCAGAATAGTGGTAGGGATAAGGTGATTGTCTATCTTAAAGAGGAAGAGAAAAAACTAGCTCTGCCGGTCAAAATGAACATTCATATCACTTCAGAAATTTTGTCTTACTTGAGTAAGAAACTCGGCGATGAAAATGTTGTTGCTGTCTGAAGATTTGATGGAATCTAAGATTGAATTGAGGTCTTAAATGCGTTAAAATTAGCATATGATGACTCTTGAAAGGAGAGAAATATGGCTAAAGAAATTAAAAAAATTGGTGTACTTACCAGTGGTGGAGATGCTCCAGGAATGAATGCTGCAATCCGTGCGGTTGTAAGAACTGCACTTGCAAAGGGAATGGAAGTTGTGGGAATTGAGAAGGGCTACAATGGACTTCTCAATGAGGAATTCCGCCCTATGGATAAGCACAGCGTTTCAGATATCATCCAGCGCGGTGGCACTATTCTTTATACAGCTAGATGTCTTGAGTTTATGTCAGATGAGGGCGTTCGCAAGGGCGCTGAAATCTGTAGAAAGCATGGTATCGATGGCATGGTTGTTATCGGAGGTGATGGTTCATTTAGAGGTGCAAGAGACCTTGCCAACGAGGGAATAAATACAATCGGCGTACCAGGCACAATCGATTTGGATGTAGCATGCTCAGATTATACAATCGGATTTGATACAGCGGTAAATACTGCACTTGAGGCTATTGATAAGATTAGAGATACTTCTACATCACATGAGAGATGTTCGATTATCGAGGTAATGGGCAGACATGCGGGATATATTGCCCTTTGGTGTGGTATAGGATGTGGAGCTGAAGATATTCTTCTTCCTGAAAAGTATGACAATGATGAGCAGGAACTTATCAATCATATTATTGATGGCAGAAAAAAGGGAAAGAAGCACCATCTTATTATCAATGCTGAGGGTATAGGCCACTCAGAGAGCATGGCTAGAAGAATTGAGGCTGCCACAGGTATTGAGACTAGAGCAACTATCTTGGGCTATATGCAGAGAGGTGGTTCTCCAACTTGTACAGATAGAGTTTATGCTTCAATGATGGGCTCTTATGCGGTTGAACTCTTGTCAGAAGGAAAGAGCAATCGAGTTGTAGCTCACAGCAAGGGCAAGTTTGTTGATTTTGATATCAATGAGGCTCTTGAAATGAAGAAAAATATTGATGAATATGAATTCTTAGTAGGAGAGCTTCTTTCAAAGTAAAATTATGATAACAAGTTCAACTAACAAAAAGATAAAAAGAGTTATAGAGTTAAGAGATAAGGCTAAAGCCAGAAACAAAGAAGGTGTCTTTGTCGCTGAGGGAGTAAGACTGGTATCTGAGATACCCAGTCAGCTGATAGAAGAAGTCTATATATCCCAGTCATATGAGGAAGAGTTTGAGTATTCTGATCTGAGGCTTAAGTTGGGAGTCAAGGCTGAAACTGTGACTGACGATGTCTTTAAGAAAATGGCTGATACCAAGACTCCACAAGGGATTCTTGCCCTTGTTAAAAAACCTCAAGCTAAACTTTATGATTTATTTAATAATGATAAGCCATTAGTTATTATTTTGGAAAATTTACAAGATCCTGGTAATCTTGGAACTATCATCAGAATGAGCGAAGCGGCCGGTGTGTCTATGATTGTGATGAGTCACGACTGTGTTGACGCATTTTCCCCAAAAGTAGTAAGAGCTACAATGGGTTCACTTTTTAGACTTCCTCTGTTCTTTACAGATAATCTTTTGGCAACAATGGATGAGCTCCAAAATAAAGGTCTTAAGATTTATGCAGCCCACTTAAAAGGCTTAAGTGATTACTCTGAATGCGACTATAGAGAGCCTAGCGCTTTTGTTATTGGCAATGAGGGAAATGGAATTACTGAACAAACCGCTGCTAAATGTGACAAATTGATTAAGATTCCAATGGCTGGAAAAGTTGAGAGCTTAAATGCAGCAATCGCTTGTACTGTCTTGGCTTACGAGGCTTTTAGACAGAGGAAATCCTAGCTCGATTTGACAAATCATAGTTAACCTTGCTATAATCATTTTGTAACAAATATGTAACAATTAATCGGGAGCAAGAATCCTGAGCTTACATGTTTGTTATAAAAGGCATTACCAGTGCCGGAAAGGGATTTACTATGAAACTTATCAGTAGGAAAGCCATGGCTTGCTACTTGAGTGCAATCACAGCAACAAGTTTATCTTGTGCGGTTGTTCTTGGAGCATATGGAAATGGCGCTACTACCGGAGAGCAACAAGTAACATTAAAAGCAAGTGCAGAATTTAGTACTCTTGCCTTAAAGCAGAAATCCTTACAGGGAGATGTGAAGGCTTTGGAGTCTGAATATGTACAAGAAGAACAAGAAGAGTTTGACATCTATCATAATATTGCAATCTCAATTGCAGATCCTTATGTTGAAATGTTTAGCTCTAGTGCAGCAACAGTAAGATGCGGAAGACTTTATGATAACTCAGTTGTCTACGTAATTGAAGTCGGCAAGGCGATGAGCAAGGTTACATCGGGAGATGTGACAGGTTATGTCCTTAACAGCAACTTATGTTTCGATGATGAGGCTAAAGACCTTAACAGTGATACTGATCTCGCAGCAGTTATAACAAGTGCTACAGCAAGTATCTATGGTTCGTCCAATGAGCTTAAGGTAATAAAGGAAGCTAGTAATGGAGAAGAGTTCAATCCTATTGGACGTACTGAAGATTACATAATTGTCGATGTTGATGGAACTAAGGGCTATATCAAGAACAGTGATGTGAGCATCAACTTTGGTCTTGATTATGCAATAACAGAGGCTGAGGTAAGAGAGATTGAGGCTAGAGAAGCTGAGGAAGCAGCTAGGATAGCCGAAGAAGAGAGATTAAGACAAGAAGAGGAAGAGAGAGCTAGACAGGAAGAGGAAGCTAGACAGGCTAAAATCGCTGCAGCCTTCAACAATGTTGGAGTGAGCTATAACAGTGGAATGTCTGTTAGTTCTGACGAAGCTTGGTTACTCGCTTGTGTAATCGACTGGGAAGCTTCTGGTGAGCCTTACGAAGGTAAGCTTGCAGTAGCTAATGTTATTCTTAACAGAGTGAGAAGTCCAAGATTTGGAAATACAATCGCAAGTGTTGTATATGCTAAATCACAGTTCTCAGGAGTTTCGGATGGCAATGGAGGTCCTAGTTCAAGATTTGAATCTCGAATCGCAAATGGCCCATGGTCAAGTGACAGTTTAAGAGCCGCTTCTGAGGCCTTATCAGGAGTAAACAATATCGGATCTTACACTTCATTCAGGGCAACAAGTATTGCTAATTTAGCTTCATACAGCAGCTATACAATCATTGGGAATCATTGCTTTTTTGCCTAATTGATTAATAGCTAATATATATAAGGTTTATGAGACTGCAGGAAAAATCCTGCAGTCTTTTATATTTCTTTTAAGAAGATTATGCATAATCTTCTATATTGACTTGCTAAGCTGTGTTATAATATTACTTGGTTTAAATTTTTTAATTGTAGGAGTTTGATATGAATTTAAAAGACAGAGATTTTTTAACTTTAAAAGACTATACAGCAGATGAAATTATGTATCTTATAGATTTGGCTGCTAAGCTTAAAGATATGAAGAAGAAGGGCATTGTAGATCAGCCATTACTCGGAAAGAATGTTGCCTTAATCTTTGAAAAGACCAGCACAAGAACTAGATGTTCTTTCGAGATTGCAGCTCACGACCTTGGTATGGGAACTACATATCTTGACCCTAAGGGATCACAGATTGGCAAGAAGGAGAGCATAGCTGACACAGCTAGAGTTCTTGGCAGCATGTTTGACGGCATTGAGTATCGCGGCTTTGGACAGGAAATTGTAAATGATCTTGCCAAGTACTCTAAGGTTCCAGTTTGGAATGGCTTAACTAATGAATATCATCCTACTCAGATGTTGGCTGATATGCTCACAGTACGTGAGAAACTCGGAAGACTCAAGGGTGTAAAGTTTGTATATATGGGTGATGCCAGATATAATATGGGCAACTCACTTATGATAGTTTGTGCTAAGCTTGGACTTCACTATACAGCATGTACTTCTAAAAAGTATTTTCCTAATGCAGAGCTTGTTGCTCAGTGTGAGGAATGGGCTCGTCAGAGTGGTGGTTCAGTTACTCTCTGCGAAGATGCAATGGAGGCAACTAAGGATGCCGATGTTCTCTACACAGATGTTTGGGTATCTATGGGTGAGCCTGATGAGGTATGGGAGGAGAGAATTAATGATCTCACACCATATCAGGTCAATATGAAGGTCCTCAAGAATGCATCTGACAATGTAATCTTTATGCACTGCCTGCCAGCTTTCCATGACTTAAAGACAAGTACTGGAAAACTCATACATGACAAGTTTGGTCTAGATGAGATGGAAGTTACCGATGAGGTCTTTGAGTCAGAGCATTCTGTTGTCTTTGATGAGGCAGAGAACCGCATGCACACAATTAAGGCAGTTATGGCTGCAACACTCGGTGCTTACCAGGATTAATCAGAGGTTTCTCATATGATGTATTCAAGTAGTGGCGCATATAGAAAAACTAAGATATTTATCGATTATGCAACTATTGTTTTGGCCTTTCTTATACTCATAGCCTTTTTGCTGCTTATGTTTTTTAGAAATGAAGCGAGTTTCCTTTTTGTACTTGTTTTATTTTTAGGCTTCCTTGTCAATGGACTGCAAGCCATAAAACATTTTATAAATCATGAGCTAAAGACGGCGATTACATCGGGAGCATTTGCCCTTATTTTAGTTATATTTGCTATTATGTGTTTTATAGTGGAATTTTAAGATGACTAAGACAGATATTTTAAAGATGCTTAATGACGCAGATACTTATGTGTCCGGGCAGGATATATGTGATAAATTAGAGCTCTCTAGAACTGCGGTTTGGAAAGCTATAAAGCAACTCAAGGAAGAAGGATATGAGATAGATGCAATTAAAAATAAAGGCTATCTTATCAAGTCTGTCCCAGACAGAATCACAGACCTTGAGATAAAAAGCCTTCTTGCTGATGGCGATATTGTTGAAGATATAATCTATTTTGAGGAGACTGATTCTAGCAACAATCAGGCAAAAATTATGGCTGAGCATGGCCGCAAGATGCCCTTCCTTGTTATAGCTGAGGAACAGACTGCAGGCAAGGGAAGAAGAGGCAGAAAGTGGATTTCTCCAAAGAAGTCAGGTATATACATGACCTTGGCTATAAAGCCTGATATTCCACCTCAGAAGGCCAGCATGCTTACAATTGTCGCTGCTATGGCTGTGGCAAATGGTCTTAAAAAGGCCTGCTTTGATGGCCATGAGGGAATATGCCAGATAAAGTGGCCAAATGACATTGTGATCAATAAGAAGAAGGCTGTAGGCATACTTACCGAGATGAGTGCTGAGCCTGATATGGTCAATTATGTTGTCGTTGGAATCGGTATCAATGTCAACAACAATGACTTTGATGAATCAATCAGAGAGATGGCAACTTCAATAAGTCTTGAAAGTAAGGCTCAAGTCTCAAGAAGGGATATAATAGCAGGCTTTATTCATGAATTTAGCAGGCTCTACAAAACATTTGAAGAGTCTTCTGATCTCAGCGGCCTGATGGATGAATACAATAAATGTCTAGTCAATATTAATAATAGAGTCAAGATCCTTGGAGACGCCTCCCAATATGAGGCTCAGGCTTTGGGAATTGACAAGTATGGCAGACTTTTAGTAAAGAAAGATGATGGGGAGGTCACCGCTGTTTTATCCGGTGAGGTCTCCGTGAGAGGATTATATGGTTATGCATAAGGATGAGAATACAGTACTGTGCGTTTCTAATTCGTACGAAAAGAAGTTCTTTATGAACCCTGAATTTAACGCTCTTCCTGATACAGTAAAGGATGAGTTAAAGATTATGTGTGTTATCTTCACTGAGGAAGTTGGAGGTATGCTCACACTTGAATTTGACGAAGATGGCAATCTTCTTTTCAAGAGCGAAGCTGATGAAAATGACCTTCTCTATGATGACATTGCATGTGGCATGTTTGTAAAGAAGATGCAGAATGAGAAAGTAGACTTGCTTGAGTCACTTGAGCTTTTCTATAAGGTTTTCTTTTTACACCAAGATATAGGTTGAATGGATTAAATAGCTTTTATGAAAATAGGTAATTTAGAGATTTCAAACAAGGCAGTGCTGGCGCCCATGGCTGGTGTAACAGACCTGCCTTTTCGTATGCTTTGCAGAGAGCAGGGAAGTGGACTATCATATACAGAGATGGTGAGTGCAAAGGCCATACTTTACAATAACAAAAATACAGATCTTTTGCTTGAGTCATGCCAGGCTGACAGACCTCTAGCTATACAGATGTTTGGCTCAGATCCTGAGATTATGGCTGAGATTGCCAAAAGACTTGAGATGCTTGAATGTGACATAATAGATATCAATATGGGATGTCCAGTTCCAAAGATTGTCAACAATGGAGAAGGCTCAGCCCTTATGAGGGAACCTTTGCTTGTTGGAAGGATTGTGGAGACCGTGTCAAATGCTATTGAAAAGCCTCTAACTGTCAAGATAAGAGCTGGCTTTAATGACCAATCAAAGAATGCGGCTGAAATAGCCCATATTATTGAAGAATCGGGTGGTGCTGCAGTTGCTGTTCATGGCAGAACCAGAGAAGAATACTATACTGGTCACGCTGATTGGTCAATAATAAAAGAAGTTAAGGACAGGGTCAAGATTCCAGTTATAGGCAATGGCGATGTTGTAGACTACGAGTCAGCTAAAAGACTTATGGATGAGACTGGCTGTGATGCTGTAATGGTCGGAAGAGCCTGCAGGGGTAACCCATGGATTTTTAAGGAGATTAGTGAGGGTAAGCCTTACAAACCAAGCAGCGAGGAGATTGCGCAGACAGTGCTTAGACATGCCAGAATGCTTATAGAGCAAAAGGGTGAATACATTGGCGTCCGTGAGATGAGAAAACATTTCGCTTGGTACACAACAGGCATGAAGCATGCCTCAGATTTAAGAAATTTGGTGAATAAGGTTGAGAGATACGAAGACTTTGAAAAACTCTGTGAGAGACTCACAGAAAAGAAATAAGGGCTATACAGACAATAAAGACAATAAGGCTTTTAAGGACAATAAAAATAATAAGGGCTTTAAAGACGCTAAAGACAATAAGGTTTTTAAGGACAATAAGGGCTTTAAGGACAATAAGGATAAGGGGAATCTGTCAAAGAGAGGCAAGCTTGTCGATGAGGTGGATTTTAAAGTCAGCGACAATTTAAAGGAAGATTGCAGCGGATTTCTGCCTGTTACTAAAAAACAGATGCTTGACAGGGGATGGAGACAGTGTGATTTTGTCTATGTATGTGGTGATGCATATGTAGACCACCCTAGCTTTGGAATGTCAATAATCAGCCGTGTGCTTGAGTCTTTCGGCTATAAGGTGGGCATTATAAGCCAGCCTGATTACAGGGATGAAAATGCCATTGATGTATTTGGAGAGCCTAGATTAGGTTTCCTTGTCTCATCAGGTAATATGGATTCCATGGTTAATCACTATACAGTTGCAAAGAAAAGAAGACATATGGACGCCTACAGCCCTGGCGGAAAGATTGGCTATAGACCTGACAATGCAGTTATAGTCTATTGTAATTTGATAAGACGAAAATATAAGAAGACTCCTATCATCATAGGAGGTCTTGAGGCGAGTCTCAGAAGACTTGGCTCCTATGATTATATGTCTGACAAAATTAAGAGATCAATCCTTCTTGATTCTGGAGCTGATATTATATCTTACGGAATGGGCGAGAAGTCTATAGTTGCCATTGCAGATGCGCTAAACAGTGGCTTAAAGGTGGGGGATATAACATTTGTAGCTGGGACGGTTTACAAGACAAGAAAAACAGACCTCTTGGATGACGCTATCAAATTGCCAGATTTTGAGACAATTGCAAGTGATAAGCTTGAATATGCCAAGTCTTTCGGAATCCAGTACAGAAACACAGATCCATTTACAGCTAAAAAGATGTATGAGACATACGGTGGAGCTACCTATGTGGTTCAGAATCCTCCGGCAAAGCCTCTCACAACCATGGAGATGGATGATGTCTATGCTCTGCCTTATATGAGGGCATATCATCCTATGTATAAGCACTATGGTGGGATTCCAGCTATAGATGAGATAAAGTTCTCTCTGACCTCTTGTAGGGGCTGCTACGGCGAATGTAATTTCTGCGCTCTGACTTTTCATGAAGGCAGGATAGTTCAGGTCAGAAGTCATGAATCTATAATAAAAGAAGCCAAGGATTGTATTAAAGATAAAGATTTTAAGGGCTATATACATGATGTCGGAGGACCGACAGCTGAGTTTAGAAAGCCAGCCTGTAAGAAGCAGACCAAATATGGAGCCTGTACTAACAAGAAATGTCTCTATCCTCAACCTTGTAAGAATCTAGAAGTAGATCACAGTGATTATCTTAGTCTTTTGAGAAAGTTGAGAAAGCTAGATGGTGTAAAGAAAGTCTTTGTGAGATCAGGTTTTAGATTTGATTATCTCATGGCTGATAAGGATAAGTCATTCTTAAAAGAACTTTGTAAGTACCATGTTAGTGGCCAGCTCAGAGTTGCGCCGGAACATGTGTCTGACAATGTCCTCTGTCGCATGGGTAAGCCATCAGTTGGAGTCTACAATTCATTTGTCAAAGAGTTCGAGAAGATTAATAAGAATTTGGGCTTAAAGCAGTATATAGTCCCATATCTTATGTCATCACATCCGGGCTCTAAAATGAAAGATGCTATAATTATGGCAGAGTATTTAAATACTCTTAATTATATGCCAGAGCAGGTACAGGACTTTTATCCAACACCGGGAACTGTCTCAACTTGTATGTATTACACAGGCATTGATCCCTTGACTTTGGAAGAGGTCTATGTTGAGAGAGATCCTCACAAGAAGGCCATGCAGAGAGCCCTAATTCAGTTTAAGAATCCTGAGAATTATGACCTGGTCAAGGAAGCGCTTCTTATGGAGCACAGAGAGGATCTTATTGGATTTGGACCTGAGTGCTTGATTCCGCCAAGAAAGATGCAGAAAGCTGCTTATAATGGTAAATCAAAGGGATCTAGAGCAAATTCGGAAGCTGCTTTAAGATTTGCTAAAGATAATTCTAAATCAGACAAAGATAAGTTTGAGAGAAAGCCTAAGAAGAGGGTAGTAGTAAATAAGAACGCTGTCAGACATGGCAAAATCAAGAAAAAATAGAATTATAAGTATTAAAAACGAATTGCATAATCACCTAAGAGTTTTGTAAAATTGCATGCAATTAAAAATGCCGCTTTCCTGATAAGAGGAAAGCGGCTATTTTTTGTATATTTACCTTGATAAGTCAAGGTTTTCAAGACTCGGTCGAGTCTTGAAAAAATATAGACAAATTAGTATAACTTAGCACCTGCAGGTATGTGGTTGTCAACCATAAGAAGGTGAAGCTCTTCTTCTTCACTGTCCTTTAAGTTGTTGACAGCAGAGAGGAGCATACCACATGACTCGATGCCCATCATCTTTCTTGGTGGAAGATTAGTGATAGCAATAAGAGTCTTGCCTACAAGATCTTCTGGCTCATAGAAAGCGTGAATGCCTGAGAGAATAGTTCTGTCAGTGCCTGTTCCATCATCAAGTGTGAACTGTAAAAGCTTCTTTGACTTAGGAACTGCCTCGCAAGCCTTAACCTTAACTGCTCTGAAATCACTCTTAGAGAAGGTATCAAAGTCTACAGCTTCCTCGAAAAGTGGCTCAATCTTAACATTTGAGAAGTTGATCTTCTCGTTAGGTGTAAAGAAGCCATTGTTTGAAGAAGCGCTGTCAGCTGCCTCATTTGTATTTGAAGAAGAGCTTGAATCAGACTTAGATGTGCTCTTAAGAGTAGGGAAGAGCAATACGTCTCTGATGCTCATAGCATTGGTCAAGAGCATGCAAAGTCTGTCTATACCATAACCGATACCGCCTGTAGGTGGCATACCGTAAGAAAGAGCGTTGAGGAAGTCTTCATCTGTGTGGTTAGCTTCTTCATCACCAGCTGCTGCAAGAGCATCCTGAGCTGCAAATCTTTCTCTCTGATCGATTGGGTCGTTAAGCTCAGAGTAAGCATTACACATTTCCCAACCATTGATATAAAGCTCGAATCTTTCTACCTTTGAAGGATCCTCTGGCTTTTTCTTTGTAAGTGGGCTAATCTCGATAGGGTGATCCATAATAAATGTAGGCTGGATCATCTTATCCTCACAGAACTCATCGAAGAAGAGGTTGATGATATCACCCTTCTTATGACGATCCTCGTAGGCAATATGGTGCTCGTCAGCTATCTTCTTAGCTTCTTCATTACTTGATACTGCATCAAAATCAACTCCAGCATATTCCTTTACAGCGTCAACCATAGTGAGCTTGCGGAAAGGCTTGCCTAAGTCGATGATGTGGCCTGTGCCATCTTCAGCATTGCCGTAGTAGATTTCAGTAGTGCCGCATACCTTTTCAGCAAGGTAACGGAACATGCTCTCTGTGAGTTCCATCATACCGTAGTAGTCTGTATATGCCTGGTAGAGCTCCATAAGAGTGAACTCTGGATTGTGCTTTGTGTCTACGCCTTCGTTACGGAATACTCGGCCAATCTCGAATACTCTTTCCATACCGCCGACGATAAGTCTCTTTAAGTAGAGCTCAAGAGAGATTCTAAGCTTTCTCTCCTCGTCAAGGGCATTGTAATGAGTGAGGAATGGTCTGGCAGCTGCGCCGCCGGCATTCTCAACAAGCATAGGTGTCTCAACCTCGAGGAAGTCTCTTCCAGCAAGGAAAGTACGAATCTCGTGTATAATCTTAGATCTCTTGATAAATGTATCTCTTACATCCTGGTTGATGATAAGGTCTACATATCTCTGACGATAACGCTGTTCTGTGTTTGTAAGTCCGTGGAACTTCTCAGGAAGTACATTTAAAGACTTAGCAAGGAGGGTGATAGAAGAAGTGTGGATTGAAATCTCACCCTTCTGAGTGCGGAATACAAGGCCCTTAAGTCCTACGATATCACCTATATCAAACTTTTTGAAAGCCTGGTACTCATCAGTGCCAAGATCATCTCTTGCAACATAAATCTGGATATTGCCATCTCTGTCAGCTACATTAGCGAAAGAAGCCTTACCCATAACTCGCTTCTGCATAAGACGGCCAGCTATAGAAACTGTCTGTCCCTCGAGCTCGTCAAAATTATTCTTAATCTCAACTGTGTGGTGGTCTACGTCATACTTTGTAATCTGGAATGGATCATTTCCCTCTGCCTGAAGACCTTCAAGCTTTGTAATTCTGTTTCTTATCTGCTCGTTGTCGTCAAGACCAGCAGCATTCTTCTTAGTATTCTCTTCCAAAATTAATCTCCTTAAAATCAGCTTAATCGCAAAGGATTATAAATCCCTTGCGATCATTTAATAAAAGTGTAAGTAACTTCTTTCTTTATCAGTTCTTAACCTTTACAATCTTATATTCAATCTCACCAGCTGGAGCCTCAATCTTTACTGTATCTCCAACCTTCTTACCAAGCATAGCCTCACCGAGAGGTGATTCATTAGAAATCTTGTTGTTAAGGCTGTCTGCCTCAGATGAACCAACAAGTGTGTATGTGATGTCCTCATCAAACTCTATATCATGGACAGTTACAACGCTTTCCATGCGAACTACATTCTTTTTCTTATCAGCATCATCCTGGATAATCTGAGCATTTGCAAGGATTTCCTCGAGTTCAGCAATCTGCTCTTCGATTTCACGCTGCTCATCTTTAGCAGCATCATACTCAGCGTTCTCAGAAAGATCTCCCTGCTCTCTTGCTTCTTTAAGCTTCTGAGCAACTTCCTTTCTTCTGACAACCTTGAGATTTTCAAGGAGTGCTACACGTTCCTCATATCCTTTTTTTGTTAAGAATTGATTTTCAGCCATGATTAACTATCCCTTTCTTGTATTAAGATGTTCTAAGGCCTCTCTAAAAGAGCTAAATAGCCTTTGCATTCGTATTATTATATACGAACATGACATAGGTGTCAAACTCTTTAGGCTATGAAAAATCTTGTCAATATAAGACATAATTTAGCTAAAAGCTCCAAGAATATAGTATAATTAAAAAGATTTAATTTGCTTAGTGAGGTTTTATGAAAAAGAATGACTTTGAAAAGAAAAATATATATGATCTCAGTCTGACTAGTATTGATAAGGTTAGCCAGAAACTTGGAGATTTTTTTGAAAATATTGGCTTTGACAGAAAGAAGGTCTTAAGTACAGACTTCTAGTCGAGGAAAGTTTGGAGCTAATGTTTAAAAAGCTGGGCCAAGGACATGACATAGAGCTTGAATTTGATGACAGAATGGGTAAATACTATGTCTCAATAAGAGTTGATGGTCAAAAGGTTGATTCTTATGAGAACAGTGACAGTTTATACAATAATTTATCATCATTCAAACCCCTCTTGTCATCCATAGGTATAGGCCTGGATTAAAGATATGAAGATGGCTTTAATAATATAGGTTTTGCAAATAAGAAATCAGCTCAGCTTTAAAGTTTGGCATGTTAGATGAGCAGGCCTTAAAAAGAGACTGGAGGTAGACTATGATTGAGGAGAGGTTAATCAACTATCAAAACAGGCTGGACATCAGGGGCTTTTCTAAAATGATGAATAATCCCAGCTATTCATATAAATTCTTCTGGCTTGAGGCCCTTGTAGAGGTTCTTATGCAGGGACAAAGAAAGGTTAGAATTGAAGAAGTTATAGACAATATGATTATCAAGGCCTGGTATCCTGTGACTCAATATCATATTCATCTGAGCGGCCTGGTTATGGGAGAGGCTAGAGATGGACTTGAGAGGGCAGTTTATCACCTAAGAGACCTGTCAGGCCTTGAGGCAAATGCTTCAAAGCTCGATATTGAGCAGGCTCTAAGAAACTATTCTGATCAGTTAAAAAAAGAGAAGATACAGCTTATACAGATGGTTCCATACAGGGCTCTTTCCGGATTCTTTAGTGGACAGGAAAAACCTAATTGGCAGTCTAAAAAGCACATAATTGCCTATATAGACGCTTTAAATACTTCTAAGAAATTGCCATATACCTTTGAAGGTTCAGGCGGTCTTGATTCCATTATTAATATTGATGATGAGTGGGCTAGCATGATTGAGGACAATGTGGTCTCTATCTTGGGCTGGATTCAGTTTGAAAAGTTAAAATGGCTTCAGAACAACAATCAGGAAGTGCCAGGTTTGGTATATAAGCTGAATTCGACAGATTTTAACAGCAGAAAGCTGGGCTCTGTTCACAAACTGTGGGATGCAATACTTGAAGAGGAGACGGTACTTGATGTCTTTACGGGAAAGCCGATAGATAAGGCTTATGACCTTGATCACTTTATTCCTTGGTCTTTTGTTATGTGTGATGAGATATGGAACTTGGGCCCAATGGACTCTAGTCTGAATTCAAAGAAGAGCAACAAGCTGCCCAAGTGGGAGAGGTATTTCAAAGCATTTGCCGAAAACCAGCTTATACTCTATAGAAATATAAGTAAGTCTGATAGGATGCATGAACTTTTTAAGAAGTGCTATAAGGATAATTTACACTCAATATGGGCCTACAAGGAACTTTACAGGCCAGGCAACTCAGACCAGATTTTTGTCAAAATTTTAGAGAGCAATATGCAGCCTATATATAAGGCGGCTCAGAGACAAATGTATGATATATGGGACTTTTGAGCCTTATTTTTAAGCCTTATTTTTGAGCTATATTTTGGTGTGAGTCCAATTTTGTGAGTCCAATATTTTTGCCCAGCTTGACAAAAGTAGGCTCTTCTAGTATACATTTCTTGATTTAAAAGAAATGAGGAATTGAATTTGAGTAAGACAAAAAAATCAGATAAGTTTAGCAAGATTTTAAGTGTCATAATAATTGTAATTATAGCTGTCAATGCACTTATATATGGATTTGAGCAATACAATGAAAGCCTTAAGGGGCCGGAAAATCAAAGCCAGAGCAGTCAGACCGAGACAAGCACTAATGCTTCATCTAAGACTGATAAGAGCAAGGCTGATAAGGGCAAGACTGATAAGAGCAAGACTGATGAAAGCGGTGCTGGACAAGGTGATGGAGCGACACTTACCGGAAGTTTTGACATAAGCAAAGTCCCGGCATTTAGCGGTCAAGCCTATATTGTAATCAACGATAATCAGCCTTTCTTTGAGGAGAGCGAGATCACAGCTCAGTCTTTTGAGACATACAGTCCTCTTGATGATTTGGGCAGATGTCAGGTGGCAGTTGCCAGTGTTGGAATTGACCTTATGCCTAGCGATGACAGAGGCGATATAGGCTCTGTCAAGCCTACAGGGTGGCATACAGTAAAGTATGACAATGTCAGTGCGAAGTATCTATATAATCGCTGTCATCTGATTGGATACCAGCTCACAGCGGAAAATGCCAATAAGAAAAATCTTATAACTGGTACTAGATTCTTAAATGTTGACGGCATGCTCCCTTTTGAGAATATGGTTGCTGACTATATAAAAGAGACAAAGAACCATGTTATGTACAGGGTGACTCCTATATTTGAGGGAGACAATCTGCTGGCAAGTGGAGTCCTGATGGAGGCTTACTCTGTGGAAGATAAGGGCGAGGGCATATGTTTTAATATATATTGTTACAATTCCCAGCCAGGAATTGAGATTGATTATGCGACTGGAGACAGTAAATATGTTGGAGAATGATACCATAAGCTACTATGACCAAAATGCAGACTCTTTTGTTAATGATACCCTAAAGGCTGATATGGGCCAGACTTACAAGGCCTTTTTGTCTCATATTCCTGAAGGTGGGGCAATTCTTGATTTTGGCTCTGGAAGTGGGAGAGATAGCAAGTTCTTTCTTGATCAGGGCTACAAGGTAGAGGCCTTTGATGGCTCTATCGAGCTATGTAAGAGAGCAAGTCAATTACTTGGATTTGAAGTCAAATGTATGGACTTTATGGATTTTGACCAAAAGGATAAGTATGATGGAATATGGGCCTGCGCAAGCCTTCTTCACTTAGAGGATGACAAACTTGAGGAAGTCCTTAAGAGAATTGTCAGAGCCTTGAAAAAGACTGGCATTTGTTATGCCTCTTTTAAGTATGGGGATTTTACAGGTGTCCGCAAGGGCAGGTTCTTTAATGATATGACTGAGGAAGGCATAAGGGAGCTTTGCAATAAGGTCCCAGGTCTTAAAATAGATAAGATGTGGATTTCTTCAGATGTGAGAGAAGATAGAAAACAAGACTGGATTAATATTATACTTGTGAGGGAGAAAGAATGAACTTAATTGTATGTCTGGATGACAGTGGTGGGATGAGGTTTAATAAACGCCGACAAAGCAGAGACAGCCTTTTGATAAAGGACCTTATAGAGGCCTATGGTCAGGAGAATATATGGGCAAATTCTTATTCTTCAACTCTATTTGAAGATTATGAGATAAACTATGATCCAAGCACAGATAATCTAAATTCTGAAACATACTATTTTCTTGAGTGTCTGGATGATTTAGATAGCGTTGAGAATATTAGAGATTTTGAAAAATTAGTGATTTACAGGTGGAACCGACAGTATCCGGCTGACGAAGCATTTGACGATACTTTACTGATGGGTTTGGAACTTATAGATAGTTATGATTTCGCAGGCTCTTCACACGAAAAAATCACTAAAATGACCTATAGACGAAATCTCTAATACTTATAATGTCTTAAAATTGCTATAAATTACTGATTTATAGCTCAGTATAATAAATACTTATAAATAAGGTTAATATTGTATAAAAAAACGCCCCCTGCTAGTAAATTGTGAAATTTTTGTGATAAAATTAACATAATATATACAAGCTATGGAGGGCGTTTTTATGAAAAAAAGAATAGGAATATCGATTAAACTTATTGCAATATTTTTAATTGTTGTCTTAATTCCAACTACTTGCATAAGCATTGTTTCTACATACAAGATGGAGAAGACAATGGAAAGCAACATGGAGAAGACAAGTCAGCAGACTTTAGAAGAAACACAAAAGGGATTTTTTGAATATTTAAAGACATTGAGCCAGCCGGTAGATCTTTTGAGTAGAAAAGATGAGGTTAAGCACTTAGAGGATAAGGAAGATTTGGATAGCAATGTCGCAGCAGTGCAGGATTCTTTAATTGCGTCAGTTAAGGTTACACCAGATGCTGAGAGAGCTTATTTTACAACTAAGACTGGTTATAAAGTCTTGGGCTGGACTGAACTCAATAAAGATACAGGTAAGAAAGCTAATAAGAAAGAGCTCAAGACAGGTGTTAATGAGGTATCTAAGGACTGGTATAAGGGGGCTCAGGGCCTTAAGTCTAGAAAGACTATTTTTTCCTATTTTTCAAAGCCATATAATGATGAAAAGGGCAATCTTGTTTTCACTGTTTCACAGGAAATTACAGATTCAAATAAGGTAAACTACGGAACAGTAGCTATGGATATCAACTTCTCGGCAGTTGAGGACTATATACAGAGTATCGGACTTCTCGATACTGGTTTTGTAATTCTTACAGATGAGAAGGGTGATATTCTTGTAAATAACGATAAGAATACTTATTTTAAGGATAGCCTTGCAGATCAGGATTTCTTTAAGGATGCTGAAAAGAAGTATGAAGAGAATAAAACAGAGGATGCTTCTGACCTTAAGGAATCAATCTATGCTTATGACAAGGTTATTCAGGGTAAAAAGACTCAGGTTGTGGTAATGGCTGATATTATCACAGGTTGGAAACTTGTCGGCTTTGTCGGTGAGGATGAGATCAAGCCTGTTATTAATTCAACATCTAGATCAATCATCTTGATTGCTGTGATTTGTCTTATTATAGGCATTTTGATTGCTATAGTATTCTCTAATGGAATCACAAAAGAGATCAAGAAGATTACTTCTGCTATGGGCAAAGTTGCATCTGGAGACCTTACAAGTAAGATTAAGGTTAAGAGAAGTGATGAGTTTGGAATCCTTGAAAATGATTTCAATGGCATGGTTGACAATGTTGCTTCCTTGATTAAGAACGTAGATGAAAAGGCAGACACAATTGTTAAGGCTGCAAATAATATTTCTGATGTATCTAGAAATACTACTGAGACAACAAACCAGGTTTCGGAGGCTATTATGTCTGTTTCTGAGGGAGCTTCTCTTCAGGCACAGAGTGTTGATGATGCTAAGAACGAAGTTGATCAGCTCGCTGATAAGCTTGCAGGCACAAAGAATTATATAGGCCAGATTGATCAGGTTTCAAACAATGCGATTAAACTTTCAAATGATGGTGCAGGCATAGTAAATGATTTGATGGACAAGTCTGAACTTGTTAAGAAGAATTCAAGAACTTCAAGGACTGAAGTTGATGCCATGGTTGAATCTATCAATAAAATTAACTTTATTTCAGATGCTATTACAGAAATCACTGATCAGACTAGTCTGCTCTCTTTAAATGCATCAATTGAGGCAGCTAGAGCAGGTGAGAGCGGCCGTGGCTTCTCGGTTGTAGCTGACGAGATTAGGAAACTAGCAGATGAGTCACAGGCATCTACAGAGGAGATTAAAAAGATTGTCGCTGAAATCACAGTAAACTCAGATGTGGTTAGAAATTCACTTTCAGAGACAGAGAAGTTGCAGGATGAGCAGGCTGAGTCAATTGAGAATACAAAGGTTCTCTTTAAGGAAATCTCAGATGCAATTACAAATCTTACTGAAGGATTGAAGAATATTAGCAACCTTTCAGATGAAATGTACACATCAAGAACCAATGTTGTAAAATCTATGGACAATGTATCGGCTGTTTCCAATGATACTGCTGCTGCATCTCAGGAGGTTACAGCTTCTGCCCACGAGGTAAATGAGACAATGCAGGCTCTTAATAAGTACACACTTGAACTTAATGCAATTGCAAATGGCTTAGAAGAGGCAGTTAGGGAATTTACACTTTAATTTTTATTGATTACGGGGTCACCTTTTAGGGATAAGCTTTTATTTAAAAGCTCAGTTTAGATTGTTTGGGGGCTATTATGTATAATATTGACAAAGGTCGTGAGACATGGATTAAGAGTCATGTTCTTGAAACTCTTAATAATGAAGAATTTGAGCCCTACTTTCAGCCTATAATTAGGACTGTAAGCGGTGAGATTTGTGATTACGAAGCTTTAGCTAGATGGAATGATACTGAGATTGGATGTATTAGTCCGTGTGAATTTATACCTGTTCTTGAGTCTATGAGACTTTCCTATAGACTTGATGAGCTTATATTAAAAAAGGTTTTGATTGATCTTAGAAAAAGGTTGGATGCTGGTTTCAGTATCCAGCCAGTTAGTGTAAATCTTTAACAGACAGACTTTGATCAAAAGGACTTAGTTGAGAAACTGACTTCCTTGGTTGATAAATACGGAATTGACCACTCTTATATTATCTTTGAGATAACTGAGAGTGCCAGTGTTGATGCTCCGCATGTTTTGACCTCAATTATTGAAAGTTTTCATGCCAATAATTTTAAGATATGGATGGATGACTTCGGCAGTGGATATTCATCTCTATCAGCATTGGCAGCTTATAATTTTGATTTAATAAAACTCGACATGAGATTTATGTCGGATTTTAGCAAGGTTGGCAAGTCATCTATTGTTTTAAAACATATATTTGAGATGGCTGATGAACTTGGAATGCTGACTCTTGTAGAAGGGGTTGAAAGCTTAAAATAAGCCCAGATATGTATAATTGCGTTCTTGAGAGCAGAAAGATGTCTACATGGATTCCTTTTACTGATTTAATGCCTCAGGGCAAGGTATACGGATGGGTTAAATTTATTTCATATGATTCTGAAAGAAATTTTGCTTCTTTCAGGATAGTTATGGCAAGACAGGATTTAAAATGATATAATTATAGCAGGTATTGAAAGACGCGTGAATTGAATAATTACAATAATGAGGTTGACTTATGAGTAGGGCATATTTTGAGAATGAAGAATTCTTTAAAGACAAAGATTTAACTTATTCTAGAGATGATTTGACAAAGGTATTTAACAGAGCGACTATTTTTGAGTACATGGACTATCTTCATGAAAAGAAAATGGCTTTTTCAATGATTATATGTGATATTGATAATTTTAAGAGTGTCAATGACTCATATGGTCATGTTGTAGGTGATGCCGTTTTAAAAAAGTCATCTGCAGAACTCCAAAAAGTGACAGAAAAAATAGGTGTTGTGGGAAGATTTGGTGGCGATGAGTTTATAGTCGTTGTTCCAGGCGTCAATGATTATGATGAGACATGGACTATAGCTAGAACTATAGCAAATGCAACAGGAAAATTTGTAATTGATGAATTGAATGGAGCATTTATCACTTTCACACTTGGTATATCAAGATATCCATTCGATGGGGATGATATTAAGACAATCTTAGAGAAGGCTGACAAGGCCCTTTATAGGGGAAAACAAAAGGGTAGAAATTGCTTTATCATCTATTTGCAGGAAAAGCATGCAAATATAAACATATCTGATTCTGGAGCTAAGAGCATGAATCCAGTGGATATACAGCTAAATATAAGCAGAATTCTCACTCATTCAAACAATGTTAAGGACAATGTACATGCTGTATTGACCTTCCTCTGCAATAACCTCATGATTGACCATATTTGCCTTCAAATGGATGGCAAGATTGTAGATGAGGCAATTTACTCCCTATCTTATGTTAAAGAATTTAAACCTATTGATGTCGGGCTTATAGAGAGGAATACTAATTCAAATGGACTTTGCATAATCAATAATGTTGATGTCTTAAATCAGGTTAAGAATCATAGATTTCGTGACTTCTTGCTTAAAAATAAGATTACAGGTTGCGTCTACATCAAAATTGAGTGTTTTGGGGTTGAATTTGGACACTTGAGAGCTGATGCCACATCACCTAACGGAAGAATATGGCAACAGACTGATTTGCAACAACTGGTTGTCTTTACACAGATTTTTGGACTTTTGCTCTATTACAATAAATGCAAGGATCAGTTCTTAGAAGATTGATATTTTATAAGGATTTAGAGTTGATAAAATGTAAATGAAAATACCTTTTATGCTTGAAATATTGCTATTTTAAGCATAAAGGTATTTTTTTTATTTTATTCTTGACAAAAGTATAGATATGTATTATTGTACTAGGTAAGTAATACAGTAATACAGTTTGAGAAAAAATGTAAATATTACTTAAATTAAGTTTTGAAAGGAGGATTTTATGGCATGGAAATTTAAAAATGACATACCTATATATCTGCAGATTATGGAGAGGGTTAAATCTGATATTGCTAGGGGCAATTTGAAAGCCGGAGACAAATTGCCTGGAGTTAGAGATTTGGCCCTTGAAGCAGGTGTTAATCCAAACACTATGCAAAAAGCACTCTCTTTGCTGGAGGTTGAGGGGATTGTGTATTCCAAGAGAACGTCAGGAAGATATATATCTGAGGTTGATAAGGATATTCAAAAGGATATAAAAGAAGAACATACAAGACAGTATGTGGTTTCTATGAGACAGTTGGGCCTTAATGATAATCAAATTAAAAGTTGCCTTGATGAATATCTGTCTAGAAAATTTAATTAGGAGGCTAGTATGGGAGAAATACTAAGTGTAAGCAATGTAAATATTGCTTATGATAAAAATCAGGTTTATAAGGATTTGAACTTAAGCATAGGAAGCGGAAAGATAGTTGGCCTGCTTGGACCAAATGGAAGCGGAAAGACAACACTTATCAAAATGATAGCAGGTCTTTTAAAGTATAAGAAGGGAAGCATAAAGGTTGATGGCCATGAAATTGGACCTGAATCAAAGGCTTTAGTTGCTTATCTGCCAGATGGTTCATTTTTGAATGAAAAACTAAAGGTAAAAAGTTTGATTGATATTTACTCAGATTTTTTTAAGGATTTTGATAAAGCTAAAGCTGTTAGAATTATTGGTGATTTAGGCATAGATTTAAATTCAAGATTTAAGGCCCTATCTAAGGGAAATAAAGAAAAAGTACAACTTGGATTAGTGATGAGCAGACATGCAAAGATTTATCTTTTAGATGAACCAATTGGAGGTGTAGATCCAGCTGCTAGAGATTATATTCTCAGCACAATTATTTCTAATTACGACAAGGATTCAACAATTATAATATCAACACATCTTATACAGGATATTGAGAATGTTCTGGATGAGGTAATTTTTGTTAAAGAAGGAGAGATACTTCTTCAGCGAAATGCAGATGATTTAAGAACGGAGAGAAATCAGTCTATCGATGATATTTTTAGGGAGGAATTCAGATGTTGATCAATGTTATAAAATATGAATTTAAAAATAGATATAAGACCTTGTCATTGATGACAATAATATTTGCCATATTTACATGTCTTTTATCAGGGGCTTGGTATGTGAAGAATAAGACAAGCTTTTGCGAAAATGAAGCTGTTCGATTTTTTTGGGTAATCTTTTCAATTGGATGTGTCTTTGTGCTTATTGCCTCAATTGTGTGTATGATTTTTCAATCGTCAGCAGGTTTTTATAAAAGATTTTATAGAAACGAGGGATATCTGACCAATACACTTCCTGTGAGCAGCTTAACTTTGCATATGGGAAAATTTATTGCTGATCTTATTCAGATTGCTTATGCATATGGCCTTGCAGTTATCGCAATACCTGTAATTTTACAGGATATTAAAATTTACAGTAAAATGATTGACGTTTTGACAATAGCTTTTGGCCAGATTGACAATGCTACGCTCAATTCAGTTAGTGATATAAAGGGATTTTTAATAATCTTTATTGTAGCTACTTATATCCAAACTCTTCTCATGGTTTCAAATATAGATTTAGCAATTACAATTGGAAGAAATTTCTTTACTAAAAACAATGATCTCTTATCGGTTGTTTTCTATTTTGTAATTAAGGCTGTAGATGCGATTCCTTCTTCAATTGTTTCTATGTTATTGGCAATGAAGCAGCTTAGCTCAGATTATGAGGATGTATCATTTGGATTTATGATACAAAATATGATTATTTCCGTATTACTATGTGCGGCCTATGTTGTTGTGGCTAAGATATTGACAATACTTATTCATAAAAAGCGTTTGAATTTGTATTAATTTAATGTTTTAATTATGGTATTGGCTTTAAGGAGTATTCTTTTAAAGCCAATACCAAATTGAGTTTATTTATAGATATTAAATGAGCCTATTTTCTTGGCTTTGAAAGGAAATTTAATGTTACAAGTTAAAGAAGTTAGCAAAGAGTATAAAACAGGGTCCTTTATTCAGCACGCTTTAAAAAGAGTCTCCTTGAATCTAAGAGATAACGAATTTGTTGCTATTTTGGGACCATCTGGATCGGGTAAGACCACGCTTTTAAATATTATAGGAGGTCTTGACAGATATACTGATGGTGACCTTGTTATAAATGGAGTTTCAACAAGAGACTATAAGGATAGAGACTGGGATTCTTATAGAAATCATACTGTTGGCTTTGTTTTTCAGGCATACAATTTAATACCTCATCAGACTGTCTTGTCAAATGTTGAACTAGCCCTTACTATATCGGGAGTTTCTGCTTCTGAGAGAAAGAAGAGGGCAATGGATGCATTGATCAAGGTTGGTTTAAAAGATCACATGTATAAGAAACCTTCTCAGATGTCGGGCGGACAGATGCAGAGAGTTGCCATTGCAAGAGCCTTGGTCAATGACCCTGATATTGTTCTTGCTGATGAACCAACAGGTGCTCTTGATTCTGAGACAAGTGTTCAGGTTATGGACCTCTTAAAGGAAGTGGCTAAGGATAGACTTGTTGTTATGGTTACTCACAATCCGGAACTTGCCTATCAATATGCAAACCGTATTATTAACTTAAAGGATGGTCTTATCACTGCAGACTCAAATCCTTATAATCCAGAAGTGGTAGAGCCTGGTGTTCATAAGAATTTGGGTAAGGCGTCTATGTCATTCCTAACTTCTATGTTTTTAAGTTTGAATAACCTTTTAACCAAGAAAACTAGGACTTTGCTCATATCATTTGCCGGATCTATTGGTATTATAGGCATTGCCCTTATATTGTCGATTTCAGCAGGAGTCAATCAATATATTAAATCTATTGAAGAAGAGACCCTGCTTGAGTATCCGATTACAATAAATAGTTCGAGCTTTGATTTAACTGCTATGATGGGCATGAGCTCCGAGTCGAATAGTGATAAGAAAGATGATGTTGAAGTTAAGGAGAGGGCAATAGCTGGTAAGACTCTTACAAGTATCAGCAAAAATGACCTCGAGAGCCTTAAAAAGTATATAGATAATAGCGATGAAATCAAGTCAAATGCTAACTCTATAGAGTATACCTTTGGCATTACTCCAACGATATTTAGACTGACTGATGACTCTAAGAAGTACAGACAGATTAACCCTGACACTAGTATGTCCCAGATGGGATTCAGTGCTGAAACTTCGAATTCAATTATGTCTGAAATGACAAACTCAAATTATTTTTATAAGCTGCCAAATCAGAAGTCTTTGTATGAAGATAAGTATGAAGTGAAAGCTGGTCACTGGCCAGAAAATCCATATGAGTGTGTGCTTGTTCTCACTTCAAATAGCGAGATTACAGATACAGTCTTATATGGCTTGGGACTAAAGGATTATTCTATCTATGAAGATCTCTTAAAGAGATTTACAGCTGGCGAGTCTGTTAAGGATTATGATTCAAAGGAAGGTAATTATAAGTATTCTGACTTTATAGGGCTTGAAATGAAGGTTACTCCATCTTATAAGTTCTATTCTTATGATGAATCTACAAAAACATGGATCAATAAGACAAAAGATGATGATTACATGTTTAATGTGGTTAAAAATTCACATGACTTTACTATCTCGGCAGTTGTTGTGCCTAATGGAAACACAGATGTGACAATGCTTAATCCAGGATTGAATTATTCTGCAGATTTGGAACAGGTTTTGATAGATGAGGCAAGCAAAAGTGATATTTTAAAGGCTCAGATGGCTGATAAAAAAGTAGATGTTTTTACAGGTCAGGAGTTTGGCTCTGAACAGAAGAAGGATTTCAATATGAGCGACCTCTTCACTGTAGATACATCAGCTCTTACAGATTCAATGGGTAATATGGATATGTCACAGTATGATACATCAGGCCTAGGCTCTAGTTTGGGAGACTTGTCAGGTTTGGCAGCTGGTATGGACATGTCGGGCGATTATGATCAGAGCCTTGATCTGTCTGGAATTGATATGTCCTCTCTTTCAGGTGCCATTGATGCAGATACAATTAATCAGCTGGCTATGAGCAGCCTTTCAGATATCAAGGTAAATATTGATGAATCAAGAACTAATGATGTTATCAATAAGATTATGACTGACTTTTTGGAAAAAAACAGATCACTTTTTGACACAGCTGATTTTTCAAAACAGGTCAATGATTACCTATCTTCAGATGCAGCTAAGGCTATAATACAGAAGCAGATGGAGGAAGCCTACAGTGCAAATCAGTCACAGGTGACTAATGAGGACATACTTGCTGCACAGCAGGCAATAATGGATGGATACACTCAATATCTAGTTAGCCATCCTATTACTGATCCTAATAAAATAGATGAGAAATGGAATGAGTATCTTGCTAGTGAAGAAGGCAGCAAGATTATCAATGAACAGATGGGAAGTATTATGGGAAAGATGGGGAATCTTCCTGATGATACATTCGAAAAGATGGCGCAGGCTCTAGTTGCAGGTTTCTTTGAGTGTTCTGCTCAAAATAATAGTGAGGCCTTTAATCCAACAAAGATTGTTGGTGCTTTTGAGGCATATATAAATTCAGAAGAGGGCAGAGCCTTTGTTTTGAGTCAATTACTGAGCTTAGTAGATATGGATGATTTGTCAGAACAGCTTAATGCTGCACTTGCAAAAGCTGCTCCTCAGGTTTTAGAATCAATGTCACCAGCCCTAAATGAGATTATGGCTCAGATAATGAACCAGATGATGACCCAAATCAGCCAGGCTATGAGTCAGGCAATGTCAGATGGAATGGCAAGTTCAATCTCTGATTTATATGGACTTAGCGATTTATATTCAAATGCTGATGGAATGGATCAGTCTGCAATGGAAGATATGTTTAAGATGAATATGAATCAGTCTGATATGGCTTCATATTTTTCATCTATGATGAACGAATCAAATCCTACATATGTCGGAAATTTAGCAATTTTAGGCTATGCAGATGAGAATAATCCTTCTTCAATCTCAATTTATCCTAAGGATTTTAATTCAAAGGAGAATATTAAGAAATTACTTGATGATTACAATGCTAAGCAGAAGGCTGATGGACAGGAAGATAAAGTGATAACATACACCGACTTGGTTGGCTCTATGATGTCATCAGTGACAATTATTGTAGATACAATTTCCTATGTGCTCATTGCCTTTGTTGCAATTTCACTTATAGTTTCATCATTGATGATCGGTGTAATTACATATATCTCAGTATTTGAGAGAAGAAAAGAGATTGGAATTTTGAGGGCTATGGGTGCCTCTAAAAAGAATATTTCTCAGGTCTTCAATGCAGAGACTTTTATCATTGGATTCTTAGCGGGCTTTATGGGTATTCTTATAACTTTGCTCTTATTGTTACCTATCAATCAGATTATTCATGCCCTTTCGAAAAATCCTAATATTAATGCTAGTTTGCCACTTGCGGGAGCTGTGATTCTAATTGCTCTAAGTGTTATCTTAACACTTATTGGTGGAATTATTCCTTCAAAGAAGGCTGCTAAGTCAGACCCAGTAGAGGTGCTCAGGGCAGAATAAGAATAATATAGAACTTAATATTGAATTTAATATTTAATTTAATACTGAATCTAATACTGAATCTAATACTGAATATTTAAATTTTAGACTATCAAAGGATATAGACTTGATTTGAACATAGATTATTATCAAAACTATGCTCATATCAGACTTGAATTATCCCTTGATAGTCTTTTTTTTAAAATTGTTGAGTGATTTTTATTGATTTTTATTTTGACAAAACTTTACAAAAATGATTGAAAATGCTATAATTTTCTTAGTTTTATTTGCTCTAATGTGATATTAGACCGAGGTGATGCTTATGGATAATGGTAGTTTTAATAAAAAATTTGTAAGTTTATGGCACTGGCTTTTGCTGCAAGCCTCTTTACTCAGAGTCTAACAAGTATTAGCCTTAAAGCGGAAAGCATCAATAATGTTGCAGAGGTGAGCAAAAATCAGGTATATCACAAGGAATTTATAGTCACAAATCATTATTTTTCTGCAAGTCTTATAGATAATCCACAACTAGTGGGACCTAGGATAGATGCAAAGGATTTGTATACATATGATTTTTGTACCCCAATGGGGGGCGGATGCCAATAAAAATACAAGTGATCAAAAGTATAGCTGTATCAAGAATATAGTATCTGATACAGATTTATTTAGCAAAGTTGCGCCTGAAAAACTAGGCTTTACCAGATATGGACTTGACATAAATCTTCCTGCTTATGGTTCTGAAAAGGAAGATGTAATGTTAAAAGAACTGGAAAAAGTTAGTGAAAATCTAAAAAAAGTGATGGCTTCAGAAAATTCTGAAAACTATGATAATGATAAGAGCCTTAAGTCCAGTTTACTGCCTAAAGCATATAATCCAAAATATTTTTCAGAGTACAAATTTACTCTAGATAAGAGCTTGACTAATTTTAATATTGTGAAAAAAGAAGACGGTCTGAGTGCAAGTGAGTTTGAAAAGCTTAAATTAAACCAATTGTGTAATACAGTTGAATCAAGAAGCTTGACCCAGACATTGACACAAGCGGACTTGGAGCATTTGCCCTGACCTTGAGCTTCTTTAGATATTCTTCATACGCTGCAAACTTGTCTAGTGCTTTTGATGAAGAACTTAGCCTTGAGAAGGCTGAAAATATTATTCCTTTTGCACTGAGTGCCTTATTTGACGACGAAAGAAATAGCTTAAAAACTGTCGTTGGTTTCCAAAATATTGAAGCTGATTCTTACCTCAATTCGGAGCTTTCAAGCTTGGTGACCTTATCAAGAAACTTGCAATGCATCTTTTCCTCTCACTATGCGGAAAATGTTTTGGCCTTTGTAAAGGCGGATGATGATTTAGATCCTGGTAATTTACCTAAAGTGAACTCAAATGGAAAGGATACGGCTTCTATAATAAATCCAAGTGCTGGTTCACTTACTTCGATAATCATAGTATCAGTATTTGTGCTGATTGCAGGAGGTTCTTTGATATATGCTCGAAGAAAAGATAAAAACACAAGAAAATAAGATCTATCCTGATAGGGATTATATAATTGAACATATGTATGATGCTCTTAAAAATGGCTGGATTAAGGCATATTTTCAGCCTTTGGTAAGAACCTTGACAGAAGAGGTTTGTGGGGCAGAGACCCTTGCTAGATGGGAAGATCCTGTATATGGAACTATTAGTCCAGCCTTATTTATACCAATTTATGAGAAGACTAATGAAATCTACAAAATTGATCTGCTTATGGTAGAAGAGGCTTGCAAGGCCCTTAAATATCGTATGGAAAATGGCCTGCATGTCTACCCTTTATCTGTCAATTTTTCCAGATTAGATTTTATTAAGATTGACGTTGTATCAAACGTGAAAAAGATAGTTGAAAAATACAATATTGATCCTGCTTTAATAGATATTGAGATTACTGAAAGTGTACTCTCATTTGAAGGCGAGGATTTTAAGAAGATTATTCAAAGATTTCACGACAATGGACATAAGGTATGGATGGATGACTTTGGTTCAGGATATTCATCTCTAAATGTCCTTAATGATTATGATTTTGATCTTTTAAAGATTGATATGAAGTTCATTTCAAACAAGAGCCAAAGATCCCAGATAATTCTTAGATCTATAATAGATATGGCTAAGAATATTGGTATAGTTACCCTGGCTGAAGGAGTGGAGACAAAAGAAGATGTTGAGCTCTTAAAACAGTTTGGATGTGAGGTCTTACAGGGCTATTACTATTCAAGACCTCAGAGTAATGAGGATTTGAGACTTTTCTTAAAGAAACAGGGAAGAAAGGTAGAAAAGACTCATTTGAAGAAATATTGGAAGGAAGTTGGCAAGGTCAATCTTTTTAGTTTTAATTCAGTTGAGTTGAATACCGATAATAATCGCATAAAGTCTCAGGTTCCTTTAGCTCTGATTCAGATGAATATTGAAGATAATAGCCTTCAATGTTACTATGTCAATAATGAGTACAATGAGGAGATGAAAAGAATAGACTTAGATAATCTAGACGTCTTCCTTGAAAATACGAATGAGACTGACAATGCTGTTAAAGAAATTATTATCAATCAGATATTGGAGGCTGAAAAGAGTAATAGAACTATAAGCAAGGATTATATCTTGTTTGATAAGTATTGCCACTTGACTATTAGGATTGTCGCTGAAATGCAGGACAGAATAATGTGTCTTGCAAGTTTCCTGTCTCTTAAAGAGCAGGATACAGCAGATAGGATTGAACATGTAATTGCTGGCAGTAAATATGCCCTCTCAGTTTTTAAGATTATTGGAGTTATATGCCCTGGTAATGACTCATCACAGACAATTTACTCAGCTGCAGCATTTGACCATGATTATGGAAAGGTATCCTTAACTGCTGGCATAAATGAGTTTACAGAGACTATGATCTTTATCGATGATAAAGAGAGATATAAAGCTTTTATGGACATGGATTCTCTTGAAAAACGAATGAAGGAGAAGAACCAGACTTTTATTTCTTCGCCTTTTAGAATAAAGCATGATGATACTTATGAGACTGTCTTGATTAGAATATCTAAAGTCATTGAAAAAGGGGTTAAAAAATACATTTACAGCATGCTCAGCGCTGACAATGATGTAATCTATGATTTTGATAAGATGAATATGAGTTTTTTAAAATGATGGAAAAAGACAGGTTGGGTGCCTTTATAGACGCCATAATCGCAATTGTAATGACAATTATCTTCTTTTTCACAGTTTTTGCAAGAAAAAAATAGACAAGTAGATATTTGATGATTTGCCGCCTTAACGTGACTTTAGTCACGGGGGCGGCTTTTTTTTAAGTTTAGTATAAGACCTTGTAGGGACTTGAATTTACAACACAGCAGATACTTTCTTTGTGGCAAAGATTAATACTCAGGCATCTGCTGCTGTTGGTATTGTCTTTTCTTTAATGTCGGTAATCCAAGCGGTAGGCTTTGGCCTTGGAATGGAATCAGGAAGTCTTATCAGTAGGAGGCTTGGCTATGATAGGCATGACATCTGGAGGAATTCTTAACCTGTTTTTGGATCCAATCTTGATATTTAGTCTTAAATTCGGAATATCAGGGGCAGCGATTGCTACTATGATCAGCCAAATCTTTTCTTGTTTAGTGATGGCTTCCATATTTGTTCGTGGTCGCAGCATTGTCAATTTGAGAATCTCAAACATTAGTCTTGAAAAGGCACTGTATCTTGTATCATTTTTTCAATTGTAATATTATTTTTTAGAGTTCCTATTATGGCCTGGTTCAGGGATGATCAAGAAGTTATAAGAATTGGTGCAGGAATGCTTTTATTCTTCCTGAGTTTTTTGGCTTGACTGGAATAGAGTCAATTCAGGCCTTTTCTGATATTTTGACTTGCCTTATTTCTATTCCTTTCCAGATTGAATTTTTTAAAAAGCATCTCAGAAGCCTATAAAATATGTATTATGGACTTGCACATGTAAAAATAGTAGTGTTTACAGTTGAAGTTATATGTTATATAATTATCAATGTGTTTTCTATATTTGTGTATAGGATTTTATTGGGAGATAAAAGATGAAAAAATTTATAAAGTTTTGTACTTGGTTGCTTCCGCTTTATGCATTGGCACCCATTGCTTTTGGAGTGGGCTTGAATGCTATCGGCTACTTTGGTACTCAGCATTTTATAGAATTTAATCATTATTATGATTTATCGCTTTCTGTAGATGAGAAAATTCCTTTTATTCCGGCCTTTATATATATTTACATTGGTGCCTATGTTCAGTGGATAATTGGCTTTCTTGTTGGATGTAGGGAAAATAAGGAATTCTGCTATAGAATTATGAGTGCTGAGACAATATCAAAATTGATAACAATTATGTTTTTTTTATTGCTTCCGGCAACAATTGTGAGACCTGAGATAATGCCTCATAATTTCACTGAAAGACTTGTAAAATACGTATATATTGCAGATCCACCAACGAATCTTTTTCCATCAATTCATTGTTTAGAATCATGGTGCTGTACAAGGATAGCCTTTAAACAAAAAAAATTAGGCTCTTTTTATAAGGCACTTATGGCGATTTTAACTATACTGGTTTTTGGATCTGTTGTATTTGTTAAACAACACATGTTTATAGATATTTTTGGAGGCATTATAATTTTTGAATTAGGTATGTTGCTGACAAAAAAACATGATTTAAGACGTATATATAGTGCTATTGATGGAGCTGTTTTAACATTTATTAGATTTATCATCTTAATTTTTGGGAAAAAATCGGAAAAAGTAACTGGGGAGAATTAGGATGAAAAAGAAGGTAATATGGGCAATCGTCTCTCTATTATTAGCCTTTCTTAGTATAATTGCTGTGATTGGACAGGCAGATAGTATTTCAATAGAAGAGCTGATTGGAGATGTCAAAAATGCTAATCCATTTTGGCTTACTATGGCTATTTGTGCTATGCTGGGATTTATAGTTTTCGAGGGAGAGGCTATTAGGAGCATTTTAAAGCACGTAGGTTATAAGAGACATCATCTAGATGGCTTTGTATATGCAGCAGCTGATGTTTATTTTTCAGCTATAACACCTTCTGCATCAGGAGGTCAGCCAGCAAGTGCCTACTTTATGATGAGAAGCGCTATTCCTGCTTCAGTTGCCACAGCGACTTTAATACTCAATTTAATTATGTATACTTTGAGCATTGTGACAGTAGGCGCTATATGTGCAATTTTAGCTCCCAATCTGTTTTTGAATTTTAATATTATATCAAGGTTATTAATCATTTTTGGATATTCAATCATTATAATCTTTGCAAGTTCATTTTGCTTATTGCTCTTTAAGAGGTCTCTTCTTGAAGCAATAATCAAAAAAATATTTAGATTTTTAAGCCATTTAAAGTTGCTTAAAAATGTTGATGAGAAAATTGAAAAACTTGAAGTGACTATGGACCAGTATAAAAGCTGCGTTGATGAGATGAGAAAGCATAAGAGGGTATTTATCTCATCTTATCTTTTTAACCTTGCTCAGAGGTTATCTCAGCTTTTGGTGCCTGTGTTTTTATATTTGGCAGCTGGCGGAGAAAAGACTAAAGCCTTCGATGTCTACGCTGTTCAGACTTATGTTTCGATTGGAGCCAACTGTATGCCTGTACCAGGCGGAATGGGCGTGACAGACTATTTGATGATTGATGGTTTCAGAGGATTATTGGAAAATGACTTTGCTGTAAAACTTGAGCTTATGAGCAGAAGTTTATCCTTTTACATCTGTGTTTTGATTAGTTTTATTACAGTTATAATTGGATACAGCTTTTGCAAAAGGAAAGCTAATAAAGGGGAATGATAATGATAGGTTTTTTTGATTACTCGGTTTGGTTGACTTATATTTCTTTATTGTCAGCTACATTTGGCATAATGATTACATTACATGGTGGTGGACATCCGTTTATTGGAGTCTTTTTCCTCATGATAAGCGGTTTGTGCGATGCATTTGACGGTAGAGTTGCTAGAAGTAAGAAAAACAGAACAGAAACTCAGAAGGGCTTTGGTATTCAGATAGATTCTTTATCTGATCTTGTTGCTTTTGGCGTGCTTCCTGCATGTATAGGTCAGGCTATGGCCAGTGTGGGCCCTGGTATTTCTGGAGTTGAGAGACTTAGAATATCATATGGTATGAAGAATTTTATGATTATCTTCATGCTTGTATCAATGCTATTCTATGTTCTTGCTGCTATGATAAGACTAGCTTATTTTAATGTGATTGAGGAAGAGAGACAGAAGACAGAAGGCGGATGCAATAAGACATATATAGGTCTTCCAGTTACTGTTGCTGCTTTGATTTTCCCAACATTAATGCTCTTACAGTATATTATACCTACTGATATCACGATACTTTACTTTATAGTACTCGACATCACAGCAATTTTATTTATTTCCAAATTTGATGTGGCAAAGCCGGGACTCAAGGGAATTCTTCTCATGGTAGGCGTCGGTCTCGTAGAGTTTATTTTGCTTTTGCTTTGTCTTTTATTGATTAGACATTTCCATATTTAAGTTGGTTGGAGGTTGATATGTCCAAGAGTTTGGAGCTTTTATATAATACATATGCAGGAAGATATGCCTTAAAAGTTTTGACATCCAGACCTGTGTCTAAGATTGCAGGTAGCTTTTTGGATTCTTATCTTTCGGTTGGCCTGATTGGTCCTTTTGTAAGGAATAATAGAATCAATCTTAAAGAGTGTGAGAAAAGAACTTACAGATCTTTTAACGAATTCTTTACAAGAAGGCTTAAAAAGGATGCAAGAAGTATTGATAGAAGAGATTCTAGCTTTATTTCGCCTTGTGATGGCCTTCTCAGTATATGGCCAATTGATAAGGACACAGTTTTGCCTATTAAGCAGTCAAAATATAGAGTTTCAGACCTTTTTGAGGACAAAAAACTAGCTTCTGAGTTTGAGAACGGTTTATGCTTTGTCTTTAGACTCTGTGTGAATCATTATCACAGATACATATACATAGATGACGGCTTTAAGAGTGATAATCACTTTATAGCTGGAAAACTCCACACTGTGAGACCTATCGCTTTAAGACATGTTCCAGTATTCACTGAAAATTGTAGAGAGTATACCATCATGAATACAAAGAATTTTGGCAGAGTGGCTCAGATTGAAGTCGGCGCTATGCTTGTCGGAAAGATTGACAATTATGATCAAAAGGCTGAAATTAAGAGGGGCAAAGAGAAGGGAAAATTCCTCTATGGAGGTTCAACAATAATTCTTCTTGTCAAGCCTGATAAGCTAAAAATTGAGTCTTCAATTCTAAGAAAGACTATGAATGGCTCTGAGTTTGAAGTTAAGATGGGCCAGAAAATAGCAAGTGCTATGTGATTTAAAAAAGACAAAAGGGCATAATACCTAAAGAAATGGCATAAAGAGGAATATAGAAGAAAATAATTAAAGAAATACAATTAAAGAAATACAATTAAAGGAAAAAATTAAAGAAATTTAATTAGATAAAAGCCCTATTACAAGCATGTAATGGGGCTTTTCTTAATCTTGCTTTATGAGTCTTGCTTTATTAATCTTGCTTTATCAATCTTGCTTTATTGTTCTTGCTTTATCAATCTTGTTTTTTTAATCTCCTGTCTCGACCTTCTTTATATCCCGTCTTTTTGTTTATCCTTTGATACGAAGTGAAAGTGCCAACCGTTGGTGTTGAGCTTATCCATATAATTAGGACAGTAAAGACCTACTAATATTAGAATTGACAACTTTGCCGCAGGAAGTTAGACAAGTTAAAGCAAAAAGACAGGCTAAAGCTTTTATAGATGATGATTTAAAAATGCTATTAGATGCAAATTTGTTTTTTTTTTTTTTCTTGGGCTATAAAAATTTTTTATCATATGAAAACCTCGATTTTTTTGTGAATTTAGTAATATTTTACACTATTTTTTATAAATTAGCATATAGTTATAGCAATTTTTTCATTTGATTGCCCTGGCAAATGCTATAATATAACAAAAAAATACTTTGAAAGTACTTATTTTTGGAAGAGCGGAAAGTATGAGGGAAGACATATGAGTATAGACAAACTAACAAGTGAGATGCAATATATGCTGACGCATTCGCCAGTCCCTATTGCGGTATATCAATTTATTGACGGTAAAATAGTGACTATTGTTATTTCCAAAGGCTTTATAGAAGAATTTGGATATGAAAATGAAGAGGATGCTCTTAATGTCATGAATCATGATATGTACATAGATGCACATCCTGATGATGTGGCGAGAGTGGCTGATTTGGCTTTGAAATTTGCTACAGAAGGCGGTACATATTCTGCAGTATATCGCAATAAGACAAAATTCCAGTCTGATTATCATATTATTCATGCTACGGGTAATCATTACTATACAGCTAATGGTGATAGATATGCCATTGTATGGTATTTAGATGAAACTAAGGACTTGAATGAAGAGTTTTCGCTCGCTGAAAAACTCTTGTCGGAGAATCTTAAGTCAAATGTTGAGTTTGAATCAAAGTTAAGAAAAATTAAATATGATGATTTGACAGGAGTTCCAGGCAATGTGTATTTTATGCAGAAGGCAAAGGAATTCTATGACAAATTAGATGAAAGTGGTCAAAAGAAGGTATCGCTTTATATTGATATGTCAAATCTTAAACTTTTTAACCATAAATATGGCTTTTATGAGGGTAACAAACTTATTCAAGCCTTGGCAAAGCTGATAAGAAAATATTTTGGCTATGATAACTGCGGTAGATTTGGAGCAGATCATTTTGGAGTTGCCACTACATATACAGGACTTGATACAAAACTTAAGTCATTTTTAGATGAAGCTTCTCATATGAATGATGGCAAGACCTTGCCAGTAAGAATCGGTATCTATGTATTTGACGATAACAAGGATGAACTTGAAATTGCTTTTGATAAGGCAAAAATTGCGGCAGACTCCATAAAAGGAACCTTTTACTCGTCTTATAAGTACTTTGATGAGAATATGAATACTGAGAATGAGATGAAGGAATATGTTCTCAGTAGCTTCTCTGAAGCACTTGAAAAAAAGTGGATTAATATATATGTTCAGCCAATAGTTTCAGCTTCAAGTGGCATGACTTGTGATGAGGAAGCTTTGGCTAGATGGATTGATCCTAATTTAGGCATGATAGGTCCTGATGTTTTTATTCCGGTTTTAGAGGATGCAGGGCTATTATTTAAGCTAGATTTGTATATAGTTGATAGAATTATTTATTATCTTAAACTTAAGATGGAAGCTGGACTAGAGCTTGTCCCTATATCTGTCAATCTGTCTGAAAAGGATTTTATAAACTGTGATATGCTCTGTGAAATTAAGAAAAGAATGGACGAGAATGGTCTAGACTTATCTTTGTTGACTTTGGAGATTACTGAGAGAAGTATAGGAAAGAATCCGGAACTCCTCAAAGGAATAGTTTCAAAATCCCATGAGCTTGGATTTAAGGTCTGGTTAGATGATTTTGGCAGCGAGTATTCTTCACTCAATATTCTCAATGATTTTGATTTTGACCTGATTAAGCTTGATATGAAGTTTTTGAGAAAGATGGTCTTATCAAAGAAGAGCAAGGTTATAATTGCAAATATTCTTGAATTAGCATTGAAATTGGGCGTTGATACAGTTGCGGAAGGCGTTGAAGCAAAAGAACAGGCTGAATTTCTCAGGGATAATGCCTGCGTTAAATTCCAGGGTTATCTCTACAGTAAGCCTCAGGATATAAAGAAGCTAATAGACTGGTACAAAAACGGAGAATTAAATGGCAATTAATATATTTGAACCTTATCAGCTTAAGAGCATTAATTTTAATAACAGAATAATACGTTCTGCAACAGATGAAGGCCTTGCTGATAGCGAGGGTGATCCAAGCCAGGATTTGCTTAAAATGTACAAAAAGCTAGCAAATGGTCATGTCGGTGCTATAATAACTGGTTTTATTTCAGTATCTAAAGATGGAAAATCAGTTATGCCAGGCATGATGATGATTGACTCTGATGACAGAATTGCTGGCCATGCATCGATGGTTGAGGAGATTCACAAGGAGAATTGTTCAATTATTGCCCAGCTTGCTCATTGTGGCAGATCTGGAGTGGGTGGCAAAAAGTGTCAAATAGAGCGCTTGAGCCTTGAACATATTAAGGATATTGAAAAGGATTTTATAAATGCCGCTATAAGGGCTTACAAGGCTGGATATGACGCTGTTGAGCTGCATTTGGCACATGGATATCTTCTTAGCGAATTCTTGTCACCTCACACAAATAAGAGAAAAGATATGTATGGGGGAAGCCTTGAAGCAAGGCTTAAACTAATACTTGATATTATTTTTGGAATCAGAGAGCAAATTCCTGCTTATCCAATCTTAGTAAAGATTAATGGCAGCGAGGATTACCCAGATGGAATTGATTCAGAGCTTGCAAGTCAGAATGCTTTAGCTCTTGAGAAAGCGGGAGTAGATGCAATCGAGGTTTCTTGTGGCATTGATTGGAACTCTATGGGACCATCTAGAGGAAAGATACCTGTAGACATGCTTTTGGCTCATTATCCCCAGTTAAAGACAAAACCAAAGTTTATTAAGAAGCTTATAAGACCAAATCTTGCTGGCCTTATGAAGGAAGTCGAAGCTACTTCTTCTTATAACTTAGCAAGTGCCGTAAGGATTAAGGAAGCGGTTAAAATACCCCTAATTCTGGTTGGAGGTCTTCATTCTTTGGAGGATTTTGAAAGCGCAATCAATGAACATGGTATGGATATGGTTGCAGCTTCAAGACCTTTTATAATTGAGCCGAATTTTGTTGAAAAGCTTGAAAGTGGAGTAGCTAGTAAGTCTAGATGTATAGAGTGTAATAACTGTCTGGCTGGTCTTTATGACAGATCTCTTAGATGTTATTACGGTAAAGTATTCTAATATTGACGGGGCTTTAATTAAAGCCGAGACCTTGTAATAAAGGCCTCGGCTTTTTTATAAGATTCTTTTGAACTAGACTTTGATATATCTTTTGTTGATTAATTAGGATTAGTTATTATCATTGTAATCATCATCATCGTCGTCATAGCCATCGTGTTCACCATCACCTATGAATTCACGGCTAGAAACTCTCTTCTTATCTCTCATAACTTCTACCTGTCTTGAAATGAGCTCTTTTACATCGTGAGAGTGCTTGATGTTTTTGATCTGAAAATCTTTGAGAGTTCTGTCTGAAGAGTGTACTTCGATTGTTCCTAAACCGAATAGGCGCTGGCCAAAGCTTCTGCTCAGTGAGATATCAAGGACACGATAGAGACGACATTCATCTTCTCTCTTGCTGAGAATACCTGTCTCAACATATAGCCTTTCATCATCGAGACTGTAAATTGTGAAAGTCCATGGAAGGCCACACCAAAGACGTTTTCTATCTCTCCATAACTTATTACCTTTGAGTTTTGACATATTATATCCTTTCTTTAATCATAGATAAATACTAAATATGAATTTTAATATCATATTATTCTATATTATACTTCATTGAGAAGAAAAAGAAAATCAATTAATTCTTGTAATTAGCTTTTAAATATTTTGCATTTATGATGTAGGCAGCAAGGCCTAGAAGGGAAGAAAAAAGTTTACCAATAAAGGAAGCTAGGAGATTAGGTGTGATAAAGTGGGTGAATTTAAAAGTGGCAATGGAATTTCCATAGAAGTATATAAGCGAATTTATCAAGCTGGCTAAACTAATGCAAATCAGCATACAGATCAAATTTTTTAAAAACCCATGAGGACTATATTTTGATGAATGTCTTTTGACATATGCTCTGTAGTAGATAAACATAATTTTTACACCTAAGTAAGTACCTAGGGCAGAGAAAATATAACCTAAGAACCTCACAATCTCCGCTTGATCTAGTCCCTGATAAGACCAATTGGCAAATAGTTCAATGAAGGAGCTGATAATTATGGCAATTATTGTTGAAATGGTCATATCCCAGGCTTCTTCAACAGTATAATCAATTGCTTTATATATAATTGTACATATAAAGAGGGTGTAGAGAATGGAATCAATACCAAAGACAAGGCCATGCCAGCTAATAGGCATATTGTTGCTGTTGTAGATATTGGCATTGATAGCGCAGCCTATGGCCATTGAAATAAGAGCTTTTGAGTCTGATATGTGTCGAAAGATTATGGTGGCCAAAAAACTTATGATAGCTATAATTATGAGTAGAATCATAGGCAGCCCTCCCTTTACTTATTCAATCATCATTTGTGTAATTGTAAATAAATTTTAACTTGATTAAAATATCTTGTCAATATTGATAAAAAGGCTAAAAATCAGTCCTAGCAAGGGCAATCATGTGGTATAATTCTAAATGATTATACTAGAAAGCTGGACATGAATTATGAACGAAAATGATAAGAAGGAAAAGACTCTAAAAGCCGCAAGGGGAGCCTTGGATTTTATTTTCTTAATGGGAATTGTAAGTCTCTTTTCTGACATGACCCATGAAGGAGGAAGAAGTGTACTAGGTGAATACTTAAACCTGACAGGAGCTAGTGCAGCTACGATTGGCTTTGTTTCCGGCTTTGTTGATTTTACTCTGATTACTTTACATTGCGCTAAAGTCAACTTATTTGAGGAGTCGAGTCTGAGTCTTTTATATGCAGCAACAATGGCAATAGATGCATTTGCCGCTCTTTTCTTTGGATGGCTTTTTGATAAGATTGGACTTTGGGCCTTGATGCTGTCGACTCTTATCAGCTCAGTATTTTCAATATTTGTCTTTAAGTCTGATACTGCACTTTTAATTCTTATTGGAATTCTTATCTGGGGCATTGGAATGGGAGCTCAGGAAAGCATAATGAAGGCCGCAGTCTCAAGGATTGTCAACAAGAATATGAGATCTACAGGCATTGGAATTTTTGAAACAGGCTTTGGAATATTCTGGTTTTTGGGTTCTTGGGCTATGGGAGCCTTATATGACAGGAATATAAACCTACTGGTTCTTGTGTCTGTATCAATACAGTTATTGGCCTTAGTCTTTTATTATTTGGCAATTAAAAATGAAAAAAATGAATAAAGGTTGAGATATGAAACATTTAAAAGAAAAATTTTCGATTTTTTTTATTGCCCTTGGCGCCCTCTTGGCTAGTTTTTCAGTAGCTTGCATCTTACTGCCAAACCAGGCTATAGATTATGGCACTGCGGGTATTGCGATTGTAGTTAGTAAACTGACAGGTTTTAACCTGTCTATCACGGTTATACTGATTTTTATGCCTTTCCTTTTAGCTGGAAGATACTTCTTGGGCAAGGAATTTTTTGTAAAAGCTTTGATTGGTTCCTTGGTATATACACTTGGACTTGCAGCTTTTGAAAAGATGCCTTTTGAGCTCAATACAGAACATTTTTTAGCAGTGGCCTTCGGCGGGGCAATACTTGGCTTTGGCTTATCTTTGATTCTTAGGAATGGAGGTTGTATCGACGGCTCTGAGATCTTGGCCAATATTATTCTCAATAAAATCTTTGAAAAGAGCGGCAAGGATTATAGCATGTCACCATTCTTGTTGGTCTTCAACTTTGGTGTCTACATAACAATATTTGCCCTGATAGATAGAAATTCTGCCATGATGAGCCTATTGGTATATGTAATTGCAACTTTTGTATTGGACCATTTTACCGATCATTTTGACGCTATAAAGCAAGTCACAATAATCACAAAAGAACCTGAAAAGCTTATCGGCGACATAAAACAAAAGCTCAACAAGACATGCACTATAATTGACTCGTGTGGGGCAATTGCTGGTCAAAACAAAACTTTGATCTGCTATGTTAACTATTTTGAATTACAAAAAATGAGACTGATAATCAAGGAAAATAAGGGCTCTTTTAGTACAGTTTCAACTGTAGATGAAATCCTAAGATAATAATTTAAATTTATAATGAGGTTTATGTATGAATAAAAGAAAAATTGCTTACTATCTCAATTGTAGCCTTGTTTTACTGGGCTTGATAGGAACAATAATAAGTATATACGGTATGGGAATTGAATTTTTTGAGTACTATACACAGGACAGCAACTTTATATGCTTTGTAATATCTATAGTCTATGTATTTGTTGAACGAGGATGCTTAAAGGAAGCTAATAGCTTAAAAGAAGGTAATGACGCCAACAAAAGTGGTCAAGAAGCCGTTAATGTCGACTTTAATCTAAAGGATTGGCTGTTAAGACTTAGATTTCTTGCTACTTCAATGGTTATGTTAACATTTCTGATAGTTATTTTTGTTCTTGCGCCTATGTTTGAGGGCCTTACTGGCTATTATATTATGTTTACCAGGGGAGCGAATTCTATGTTTCATCTCCTCTGTCCACTGATTTCATTCATCAGCTTTGTTTTCTTTGAGTGTGGAAGAAGAATTAGTTTTAAGGACTGCCTTATCGGCTTGGCACTAACCCTTGTATATGCAATTGTTACAGTGATACTTAATTATTTTTATATTATCAGGGGACCATATCCTTTTCTCTATGTTCATGAACAATCCCTGTTAGCCAGCGTTTTATGGCTGTTTGCGATTATTCTAATTGCTTTTATCATAACTATTGTACTTAAATTTTTCTATAATCTCAGATTAAAAAGGAGGGCAAAATAATGCCATTTATTAATTCAAAAATCAGTATGAAAATTACAGAAGAGCAGGAGCTTGCCTTAAAGACAGAACTTGGAAAGGCTATAGAGACCATACCTGGAAAGAGTGAATCTTGGCTGATGTGTGGCTTTGAAGATGGATACCATCTCTACTTTAGAGGACAGAATGACCAGCCTCTTGCCTTTGTAGAGGTTAAGGTTTTTGGAAGAGAGGATAGACAAGCCTTTGATGCAATGACAGGAAAGATTTGCTCTATATTTGATAAGGTTTTAGGAATAAGTCCAGATCATGTTTATGTCAAGTATGAGGCAGTTAGCAACTGGGGCTATAATGGATCAAACTTTTAAGGAGATTTTATGGCGGCTCATATGAATTATTACTGCAACATCAGGGCTGATTATGGATACATTTCAGGCCTTCTTAACGCTTATTGCGAGTGTCTGATAAATGATAAGTTAAATACTGAGAAGAGGCTTGATATAGAACTTGTGAGCAAGGATTTAGATCCTGACTTCATTAAGGCTTTCAAAAAAAGACTCTACAAGTATGATCAAATTGACGAAAAGGCCTATGAAGGTCCTGATACATGCAGGGACCTGACGCTAAATGACAAATTTGCCGAATTAAGGCTTGATTTGAATTTGGATAAGGATTTATCACAAGGCAAATATGCAAAAATTGTAAATATCTTAAATATGCCCAAAGACCAAGATGGCTTAGAATCACTCTTAGCTAAAATTCAAGGTCAGCTAGGCCAGCTAAAACAAGCTTATTGGCTCGGCCCTCTTGACGACAAGACAAAAAAAATCCTTGCAGGTTACTATTCCTACATAATTTTTGATGCCTATCTTTTGGAATACAAAGATTATTGGCTTTGTCTAATTTTGGGAAGCAATGCGTAAATTAATAATAAGAGGTGTTTATCATGAACAATAAATTAGCGAATCTTATAGATAAGGCAGCCCTTGGCGATTTAGATGCTGCGGCTGCGATTGGCATAGGCTATTACAAGGGGACTTTCGGCACACCTAACTATGAAAAAGCCTTAAAATGGACTAGCTATGCTGCAAAAAAAGGCCACAAGGAGGCTATTGCCATCCTTGAAGATATAAAAAAGATGCTTTGATATGTCTGATGTAGAATTAAAAATCATGCTCCCAAGCGGTAATATACCTTTGATTGAGTATAGAAGGCATTTCAGTGTAGAGGGAAGTATCAAAACTGACAAGACACTGAGTCCAGATTCCTATATTAGGATTGAATTGCTTGATAGTGATGGGGTCTGCCTGCGCCAGGTAAAGCAATTCAAAAAGAATAATAAAATGTGGCTGGATTGTCCGCTTTTAAGGACATACCCTCATGGCTATGACGATAATTTTGATAAATTAAAGGAATTTGGTTTTGCCCCTCTTATTGTTGATGATATCGAAAGGCCTGAGGAATCTATTCATAAGGCCTCCAATAAGTGCTTCTTCAATGACCATGTCTTTAAATCTATGATTATTACAGCAAGCGATAGCAATCATGGCCTTATTTTGAATGATTATATGAATTATAGAGATGATGATGGAGGTTTTCTTTCTTGTCTTGAAAAGGGCTCTTATGACCTTTTTGTAAGTCTCTATGATGCCGATGATACCTTGCTTGCAGATGATCACAAAAGCATTCAGATAGGCTGCAATCCTGATGTGGCAATCGTCAGATTTAATCCTGTGGAGCACAAGAGACGAATGCTCAAGTGGTTTGAGGGCAAGGGAATTGCAGTTCTTAATGACACAGTTCCAGGCTACTTGGAACCATATCTGGGCAAATGGCTCTATCACATGGGACTTTTGAGAATGTATCTAGCAAGTGATTTGAGCCAGTATATAGAATCGAGAGTTCACGTCTTTTTGTATTTACTTGATAAAAGTTCAACTTCTTACAGCACTGAACTTGCCTATCTTGAGAGCCAAGGCTTGATAGAGGATAGGGATAAGATGCATTATTATTACTACAGCTATGGCGAGGAAAGTGTGCGCACTAAGGCTTTTGGAAAGAAAAAGTCGAAGATACTTGAATTTGAGGATGATCAGTTTATTAAGCTTTTAAGGCTTGATCAGTTAATTGAAGAAGAGACAAGCGGGGAGCAGACACTTGAGAATCAGACAAGTGGAGAGCAGACGCTTGAAAATCAGACAAGTGAAGTGCAGAATGCTGGGGAAAATAACTATAATCTTGATAATTCTTTTGTTAATGACAGCTACATTGATTTAGAGGCTGAAGAAATTGTAATTAAAGCGGGCTTTAAATATGCCTTTATGGGACTGGTCAGACCTTGGCAGCTAGATAGGGCTGATCTCATCTTAAAGGAAGATAATAGCTATGAATGGAAGAATGAAATATCAAGAATTTGCTACAGATTCTCTGATTCTTTTGAAAGATATAGAGAATTGGGCTTAAAGAGATTTGATGGCGATAAGTATCTTGGAAGCTCAGCTTTGGAATTTTACAATATATTTGACTTTAGGCAGAAGAAAAAGGGTGATATTCTATCTCTTGAACTTATGGCAGGAGATAAAAAAAACATGAATCCTAGGGCTAGCATAAAGAAAAGAATAAGATTTATATAATCCTTGAAGCTTTTCTATATCAAATCCATAAATTGGCATAAAAAAGCTTAGATTTATCAAGATAAATCTAAGCTTAAGGTAAAATGTTATTTATCAGGAATTGTTTAGGACTTCTTTGCTTTAGGTCTTAATGAATATCTTTTATTCAACAATCTCTGCTATATAAGGCAGATTGCGGTAAGCCTGGTCATAATCGAGACCGTAACCTACTATAAATTTATCCGGAATCTCAAAGCAGACATAGTCGACATCCACGTCAAATTCTCTTCTGGCTGGTTTGTCTAGAAGGGTTGTGAGTTTGAGACTAGCTGGCTTTTTCTCTTTTAAGAGAGGCAAGAGCTCGCTGAGAGTTCTTCCAGAATCGATTATGTCTTCGATTACCAGAACGTGCTGGCCTTCAATACTTTCATCAAGATCCTTTTTAATCTTTACATGGCCGCTTGATTTGGTGCCAGATCCATAGCTAGATACGGTCATAAAATCAAATTTTACAGGCATTGTAAGATATTTAGACAATTCAACTGTATAGAATATGCTGCCCTTAAGGAGGCAAATTAGCTTTAATTCCTTGCCAGAGTAGTCTTTGTTGATTTGAGCTGCAATTTCTTTTACACGCTTGGTAATTTCTTCTTCAGAAATCATTACTTTTAATTCTTGCATAATTACCCCTTTTCAAGTCTTAATAGGCATATTTTAATGCATTTAAGATGAAACTTCAATTGAATCAAGAAAAATGGAGATAAATATGAATCAAAATGAACTTAAGAATATTCTGGCTGATTTTAAGGCTGGAAATATTGATGAAGATAAGGTCTTATTGAGTCTTAAAGAAAAGCCCTTCACAGAACTTGATTATGCAAAAATAGATAACCACAGAAGCTTAAGACAGGGTGTGAGTGAGGTTATCTATGGCGCATCAAAGACTCCTGAGCAAATATTAGGCATAGTTGAATCTATGCTTGAAATGGAAGAGAAGACAATAATCATAACAAGGATGAAGGAAGAGGCCTTCACTTATCTGAGTCAAAAAATAGGTTATAAGCATAAGCTAAGCTATGAGAAATTAAGTCAAATGTGCTTGGTAGGTTCCAAACCAAAAGCTGACGGTATTGGAAAAATAGTTGTTGTTACAGGAGGCACGAGTGACATGAAAGTCGCTGAGGAAGCTGCCATAACAGCTGAAGCCCTGGGAAATGAGGTTGTGAGACTTTATGATTGTGGAGTTGCAGGACTCCACAGGCTTCTATCTAACCTTGATGACTTGATGGATGCCACTGTGGTTATCGCAATTGCTGGAATGGAAGGTGCCTTGGCCAGTGTTGTTGGCGGACTAGTAGACTGTCCGGTTATTGGAGTTCCAACTTCAGTTGGCTATGGAGCTAGCTTTAATGGCCTTTCAGCTCTTTTGTCAATGTTGAATTCTTGTGCATCAGGAGTAAGTGTAGTCAACATAGACAATGGCTTTGGAGCGGCATACCAGGCCAGTATGATTAATCATATCAAATTAAAGAAATAGGAGTAGCTATGAGAGAATTATATATAGATGCGAGTATGGGAGCGGCTGGTGATATGCTCTCTGCAGCTCTTTTTGACCTCCTGGATGAAGACCTAAAGGGACAGGCCCTTATAAGACTTAATAATTCTGGCTTAAAGGGAGTTAGATATATAGCTGAATTGGCCTATCATGAAGAATTTAAGGGCTTAAGTTTTAGAGTTGAGATAGATGGCAGGGAGGAAGGCCAGCACGAGCATGAGCACGAACACGAACATGAGCATGAACATGAGCATGAACATGAATACGAGCATGAGCATGAACATGAGCATAGTCACGAGCACAGAAGCTTGGCTCAGGTCATGGAGATTATAGATGGCCTAAATTACGACAAGGAAATAATCGATAAGATAAAAGAAGTTTATCAAATCCTTGCGAAAGCTGAGAGCAAGGCTCATGGAGTCAGCGTCGCAGAGGTTCATTTCCATGAAGTTGGAATGATGGATGCCATAGCTGATATAAGTGCTGTTGCTTATTTGTTCTCACTTTTAAAAGTTGACAGGGTTTATACTTCAGATATAAATGTTGGCAATGGCCATGTTCACTGCGCTCATGGAATATTACCTGTGCCAGCACCAGCTACTGAGTTTATTATTCAGGATTTGCCTTATTATAAGAGCTCATATATGACTGAACTTTTAACTCCGACAGGGGCTGCCCTTATAAAGGTGTATACAGACAAATTCTTGTCAAAAGACGAATTTTATAAAAGACAGAGTGGGGCTTATAGACAGGGCCATGGTTTTGGCAAAAAGAAGTTTAAGGATGTGGCAAATGCTGTGTCTATCGCTCTTTTTGACACTGAAAAGGACCATATCGTTGAACTCAACGCTAATATTGATGATATGACAGCTGAAGATATAGGCGCTATATATGATGAGCTCTATAAGGCTGGTTGCCTGGAAGCTTTTATAAGTCCATGTTATATGAAGAAGAACAGGCCGGCTTTTCTTCTGACAGTTCTTGTAAAAAAAGAGAATGAAGAAAAATTGGTTGAGGTTATATTTAAGCATACTACAAGCATTGGAATTAGAAAAAAACTCTGTCAGAGATATATTCTAAACAGAGAAGAAGAGGAATATCAGTCTAGCCTAGGTAAGGTTAGAATCAAGCACTCATGGGGATATGGCTCAGATAAGTACAAGTATGAGCATGATGATCTCTTAAGAATTGCTAATGAACATGATATGTCTCTTGCACAGGTTAGAAAAGTGATAGACAGTGAACTAGATAAGTGATGATTTAAATCTGATAATAAGTGGAAGAGTCAATAATACAGATTGAAAGTGAAAATATGAATAATAGTTTAGAAATCAAGACTAATGAAGAATTGATGGAAAATTTAAGAGCATACCTTAGAGAATTGGATAGCCTTGCAGTTGCCTTCTCAGGTGGAGTGGATTCAACATTTTTGGCTAAGCTTGCCCACGATGAGCTTGGAGATAAAATGGTCTGCATCACTGCAAAAGATGAGTCATATCCTGAAAGAGAGCTCAATGAAGCCATAGAGTTTTGCAAGGCTGAAGGAATACGCCATATTATAATTGAGCGCAATGAGCTTGAAATTGATGGCTTTAGCTCAAATCCTAAAAACCGTTGCTATCTGTGTAAGAGATCGCTTTTTACTGAGCTCTTAGAAGTCGCTAATAAAGAAGGCCTTAAGTATGTATGTGAGGGCTCTAATTTAGACGATACTGGAGATTACAGACCAGGTTTAGTAGCTGTAGCAGAGCTAGGTATTAAATCTCCTTTGAAAGATACAGGATTTAAGAAGCTTTTTATCAGGGAAGAGTCGAAAAAATTGGGACTTAAGACTTGGGATAAACCTGCCTATGCCTGTCTTGCTTCAAGGTTTGTATATGGACAGACAATAACTAGCGAGAAGCTTCAAATGGTAGGTTTGGCTGAACAGTACCTTTTTGATATGGGATTTAAGCAGTTTAGAGTAAGAATTCATGACAATCTGGCAAGAATTGAGATTATGCCTGATGAATTTGAAAAAATCATAAAGGAAGATTTGAGACTAGCTATATATGACAAGTTGAAGACTCTAGGCTTTGCATATGTCACACTTGATCTTATGGGCTATAGAACTGGTTCTATGAATGAAACTCTAGCAAAGTAAAGATTGTAAAATTAGAATCCATCGTAAAAGGCTAAAAAGAATAGTAATCAAGTACGAGCATAAAATTACAAGAAAAAGTTGAAAAAATTCAAAAAAGAACAAAAAATGCTTGAAAAAATGATTTGATAAGAATATAATAAGTATAGTTTTTAGATTTTATTTACGAAAGGGGTTTTACAATTATGGCAAACAGAATTTCACTCAATGCAACATCTTATCACGGCGAAGGCGCAATTAACGAGATCGTAAATGAAGTTAATTCAAGAGGTTTTAAAAAAGCATTTGTCGCATCTGATCCTGATCTTATCAAGTTTGGTGTGACTGCTAAGGTTACAGATCTTCTTGAAAAAGCAGGTTTAGCTTACGAAATCTATTCAGATATTAAGCCAAATCCAACAATCGAGAATGTTAAAAATGGTGTCACAGCTTTTAAAAATTCAGGTGCTGATTATATCATTGCTGTTGGTGGCGGATCATCTATGGATACATCTAAGGCAATTGGAATCATTATTACCAATCCTGAATTTGAGGATGTTAGAAGCCTTGAGGGAGTAGCTCCAACTAAGAATCCTTGTGTTCCAATAATAGCAGTTCCTACAACAGCAGGTACAGCTGCTGAGGTTACAATCAACTACGTAATCACTGATGTTGAGAAGGAACGTAAATTCGTATGTGTTGATACTCACGATATGCCTATTGTTGCTGTCGTAGATCCACAGATGATGTCAAGCATGCCAAAGGGTCTTACAGCTGCAACTGGTATGGATGCCCTCACACATGCAATTGAAGGCTATACAACAAGAGGCGCCTGGGAGATGACAGATATGTTCCATCTTGAGGCAATAAGACTTATCTCTAAGTATCTTCGCTCTGCAGTTAATAACGAGAAGGAAGGAAGAGAAGGAATGGCTCTTGGCCAGTATATTGCTGGAATGGGCTTCTCAAATGTTGGTCTTGGTATTGACCACTCTATGGCACACACTCTGAGCGCACATTATGATACACCTCACGGTGTTGCATGTGCTTCACTTCTTCCAATTTCTATGGAGTTTAACAGAGAGTTCACTGGTGAAAAGTACAGAGAGATAGCCAGAGCTATGGGAGTTGAAGGCGTTGATTCAATGTCACAGGAAGAGTACAGAGATGCAGCTATTGAGGCCGTAAAGAAGCTTTCTAGCGATGTAGGTATCAATCCTAAGAATGAGAAGATTAAAGAAGAAGATCTTGATCAGCTTGCATGCGATGCACTCAACGATGCTTGCTATCCAGGTAACCCAAGAGAGGCTACTAAGGAGCAGGTGATTGAGATGTTTAAAATGTTGATGTAAGATTTTTAAAGCTACTTATATATTAAGATATAAGCCATTTACAATAAGTAAAAAAATGTCCCATAGCTTAAGGCTATGGGACTTTTTTTTACTTAAATTTTTTAAAGCCGGCTTTTAAACCTTTAAAGTCAAAAGGAAGGCCCAGAATGGCAGAAGTATAATACTTAAAAATGTTGTGATTACAACTGCTACGGCGGCTAGATCTTCATCATATTTAAATTCGACGGCAAAGACTGAACTGATTGCTGCTGTTGGACAGGCGGCAAGGATGAAAACTATTTGAGCATATACTCCATGTCCTTTAGTCAAAATTAAGACTAAAAAAGTAATGGCAGGAATAATCAAACTTCTGCTGACTATGATTAAGAAGAGATAGATATTTTTGAAAAGCTTTTTAATATCAGTGTCTGCGATAATCATTCCAGTTATTATCATGGAAAGTGGAGTGTTAAGTGTTGCAATATTGCCTATTGGCTTAGAAATAATATCTGGTATTGGCAGCTTGGCCAAATATATGATTAAGCCAAGAAATACAGATATAATGGCAGGTTGAGTTATTATAGTTTTTAACTGCTTTTTAGGGTCCTTATTTCCGCTCAAAACACTGTAGCCTAAACTCCATAAGAGGATGTTGAAGGATGTTACAAAGGCTGATGCGTAAATTAAACCTTCTCTTCCGTACATAGCCTCAATTAAAGGAAAGCCCATATAGGCACAATTAGAAAAGGCGCTGGCAAAAAAGATAATATTTTTGTCTCTTATTTTGATTTTGCGGCATATAATAAAGGCTATAAGGCAGGATAGGAGCAGGAAAGAAAAAGAGTAGATTAAAGTCTTTATCAAATCAGATAGAATTTTTGGATCAAATTCCATCATATAAGAATCGATAATCAGGCAAGGAACGACTAATTTCATCAATAGGTCGGAAAATGCGTTTTTATATTCTAATTTGAATAAGTGAAATTTGACAGCGATAAAACCTGAAAATATAAGAATAAAGAGAACAATAACTTGTTTCATAGTGATAAGTGCAAGATTCATTTGAAATACCTCCTAATGTGCTATATTATTGATTAATGGAGATTTAGTCAAGTGAATTTCATCTTGTAAATTATATGTATTTTAAAAAATCTGTAAGACTAATTGTTGGAGGCAAAATGAGGGCAAATATCTTAGATTTTGGGGCTAAAAGTCAGGAGGATTTCCTGAATACAGACGCAATACAAAAAGCTATTGACTATGTCAATGAAAATGGAGGAGGCCAGGTAGTTATACCGGCAGGGGATTATTTGAGCGGGGCCCTTTGCCTAAAGTCAAACATAGACTTTCATCTTGAAGCTGGAGCCTGTCTTATTTCGAGCTTGACGGAAGAGGATTTTCCAAAATTTATGGATGATTTTGAAGATGACAATGAGGATACAGGCTGGGAGGACGGCTGTTTTCTTATGGCCAGACATGAGACTAATATCAGTATCACTGGCCTTGGCAAGATTGATGGCAGAGGAAGGGAGGTCTTTTATGAGGACGATGATGATGGTGGAAGCCATGAGAGCCCTCTCAAAGTTAAAGGCTTTAGACCTCGAATGTCCTTCTTTGAGGATGTCTCCGGCTTGACTGTAAAAAATGTATGCTTTTATGATTCTGCATTTTGGACTCTGCATATGGCTGGATGTAAGGATGTTCTTATCGATGGAGTTAAGATTCTTAATAATGACAGAGGACCTAACAATGATGGTATAGACCCGGATTCATGCCAAAGGGTACAGATAAGAAATTGTAATATATCATGTGCTGATGACTGTATTGTCGTTAAAACGACTGAGCCAATGTCTAAGCTCTACGGGCCATCTTGCGATATTTTAATATCGGATTGTATACTCTATTCCCACTCATCTGCCTTAAAGATTGGCACTGAGACTTGGGGGCCTATTTATAATGTATCTATGCATGATTGTATAATAAAAGACTCAACTAGAGCCGTTGGCATATGGTCAAGGGATGGCGGTGAGATTCATGATATATACATACATCATATCTTTGGCAATACGCTAAGATACGCTGATAGAAAAAAGCAAGACTCCAAAGTAGTAGTTTGGTGGGGGAAAGGTGAGCCGGTCTTTATTAGTTCAAGCAAAAGGGCAAATGTTGATAGACTTCCAGGCAAGATTTATAAGATATATTTTGATCATCTTGATTTAAAATGTGAGGGCCCTTTCTTGATCTTAGGCGAAAAGTATTCACCTATTAATGGCATTTCGGTCTCGGATTCACATTTCCTTTTTACAAAACAAGGTAGCTTGCTCCCTGATTGCATAGATGAACAGCCATCTGTCAGGGGAATACACAAGGAAAAACTGGCTTGTGTCATGCTAAGAGATGCTAGGGATTGTCAGTTCTTAAGAACAAGTTTTGACGTGAATCAGAGCCTTGAGCCTTATATTGAAAGCTCTTGCAGGGATATGAGCAAGGACTGATTTGGATTATAATAAATGCATGGAAAAGATTGCCCAAAATACAAGGGATAAGGCAAAAATTGCATGCAAAAAAAGATTAAAAAATAAAGATGGAAAATATTGATGAAGCAAGTGGATGGAGCTTGAAGATGGAAAAGGAAATGGAGAATAAGATGGAAAAGAAGAATTCGCTTGGAAAAGGAATAGCCTGTATTTTGACAGCTGCCTTTTTCTTTTCAATGATGACTATGTTTGTTAGATTGGCAGGCAATTTGCCAACTTTTGAAAAAGCTTTTTTTAGAAACTTTGTTGCTGTTTTTGTAGCAATAATAGCTATTTTAAGATCGAAGGATGGTTTTAAGAAGAGCATTAAAATTGAAAATAAAAATATTGCCTTACTTTTTTTTAGATGTCTTTTTGGAACATTCGGCCTTATATGCAACTTTTATGCAATAGACAAGATAAATATAGCAGATGCTAATATGCTCAATAAACTTTCGCCTTTTTTTGCCATTATTATGTCAATATTTATAATTAAAGAGATTCCAAAAAAGAATGATATTATTGCAGTTATATGTGCCTTTGTGGGAGCCCTTTTTGTAATAAAGCCAAGTGGTAATGCTGAGCTTTTGCCAGCTTTGATAGGACTATTGGGCGGTTTCTTGGCTGGTAGTGCCTACACATGTGTTAGATTGTTAGGTGTTAGGGGAGTTAAAGGGCCTGTCATAGTTTTGGCTTTTTCGCTTTTTTCTTGCCTGACAACATTTCCTTTGTTTCTTCTTGATTTTGAGCCAATGTCAATTGAACAGTTCTTATGCCTTTTGGCAGCAGGACTTGTGGCTTCGATTGCACAGTTTGCAATAACAGCTGCATATAAGTATGCACCGGCTAGGGAAATATCAGTATTTGATTACAGCCAGATAGTATTTGCCACAATATGGGGGGCTTGTATTTTTGGAGAGATCCCAGATATCTACAGCTTTATAGGCTATGGAATTATATTTTTGACTGTAATTATTCGCTGGTTATATTTGAAAAGAGTTACAAGACTAGCTGAATAGCGCATTTCAATTAATTTATGCTAATGGCTTTCATTTATGTGCTTTATGAGACATAAACCAATTGTGCTATATTACAAATAAAAATAAATGTGATAAAAAAATTATAAAAGTTAATCAAAATAAAGCAAAATATGCTATTGCTTGTTGAGAATAGGCCTTGAGTTTGATATTATTTATATATAGGTTTTACTATAAAAATTGACTTGGAGGTTTATTCATGGATGAAAAAAAGAAAATTAAGGAAATAAGAAAAGAGATTAAGGCTGACATTAAGGAGACTAAAAAGACAACGCCTTTTCTTAAAACTATTACCTTTCAGGTGTTTGCAATTAATTTGGTGATTTTATTAGCCTTCTCGGCATTTTCATTCTTTGTAATTAGAAGTATGAAAAATATGGTCTTATCTTCAATTGACGCAGCTACTAACCAGGCTGAGACTATTAGAACAGAGGGCAGATTAAGAGACAAGACAACAAGCATACAAGGCTATGTGCAGACAATTTTGGGCTATTCAATATCTGGAGATAGTACAGAAGTTAAGAATAGAATAAGCGAAAATATTAAATACATCAATGATACTGAAAAAGCTATAAATGAAGACATTAAGTTTTTGGAGACAAGTGTTGTTGCCACTCAGCTTCCAGAAGGAAAACAGCAGGTAGCTGAATTAAGAGCTGATGTTGAGGCTTATATTGCAGTTGTTGATTCTATTAAAGACGCAGTCAGTGAGGGCAATATACAAAAAGCTTTGAGTATGTCTACTCAATACACTAATTCATATGAAAAATTAGGATCTTCTTATGACGATGTCGAAAAATCAATAGATACTTTGATTGGTGGACTTGATTCATTTTTGAACTCAATGTTTATTAAGGTTGAAATCAATGTAATAGTAGTTCTTGTTATTGTAATAGCTATTATAATCCTAAGTATCTTACTTAGCTATTTTAGAATAAGCCGTGTCATTGCAAGGATTTCTACTGCAGTAAATGAAATAGTTGAAAATATTAACAATAACAAGGGTGATCTCACACAGAGGATTAAGGTAAAGACAACAACTGAATTGTCAAGTATTGTTGATGGCTTAAATACATTTATCGAGACTTTACAGACGATTATCAGAGGAGCTAAAGATGGTTCTCAGGTGCTTACAGCTTCTTCTGATTCCATGAATACACAGGTTCAGAAAGTATCTGATAATATCACTAACACATCTGCTGCACTTGAGGAGTTGTCAGCAGGTATGGATACTGTTGCATCTACTGCAGAACAGATCAATGAAAAGTTAGATGACGTTAAAACTGCTGCCAATGAGATTAACAAAGAGGCTGATGAGGGGGCTAAGACAGCTCTTATTATCAGAAAAGAAGCCGACGACATCAAGACCGATGCCATTAAGAAAAAAGAATTCACTGGTGCAAAGATGGAAGAGCTATCTGGTGTTCTTGAAAGATCAGTTAGGGACAGTGAGAAGGTTAAACAGATCAACGACCTGACTAACGAGATTCTTGAGATTGCATCTCAGACAAACCTTTTAGCTCTCAATGCCTCAATTGAGGCTGCAAGAGCTGGTGAGGCCGGCAGAGGCTTTGCTGTAGTTGCTACAGAAATCAGCACACTTGCTGAGAGTTCAAGACAGACTGCAGGTAATATCCAGAATATCAGTGCTGATGTAACACAGGCTGTTAAGGATCTTGCAGATAATGCACTTGAGGTTATTGATTTTATCAACAAGACTGTTATAGCCGATTATGACAACTATGTTGATACTTCAAATAAGTACGAGAACTCAGCTCTTATTATCGATACAACCCTTGATAAGTTTAAGGAGAAGGCTGATAACTTGATCGAGATTATGAATCAAATGACAGATGCAGTGTACTCTATCACAGAATCAGTTAAGGAGAGTTCTGAGGCAATTAACCTGTCTGCAATTAACTCATCTGAAATTGTTGAGGAAGTAGCTGGTATTACAAAAGCTGTAGACGAGAATAATGAGGTAACTAAGCAGCTTGTAACAAGCACAGAAATGTTCGTAAATCTTTAAAGGGGTGGGCTATGGATAAAAAACACAATAAACAATTAATCAAAAAAATTATGATTGCTGCAATTATTGCAGCAATCCTTATGGCTGCTGGAATTATGGAGGGCAGTATTCTTACAACTAAGAACTTGATTGATAAGTTCTATGACGAAGAATTGAGAGCGTCATCTATACAGATGGCATCGGAGCTCAATAATACCTATGACGGAGACTGGTCCTTAAAAGGAAATGATATCTATAAGGGACCAGATAATATCATGGAAGAGTATGATAAAGCGATGAATGCTCTTCATGAGAAAACTTCCATTGAATATGCTCTTATTTACAATGACTCAATAATGATTACAACCATTACTAATAGCGATAATTCCAGTCAAGCAACTGGAGAGAAAATTCCTAATGAGTTTGTTGAATCAGTTTTAAAGGAAAATAAGGAAGTCTCAGTCAATAAGCTTGAAATAGCCGGTAAGTCATATTTTGGATACCTTGTACCAATAAGTAATGGCAATAAAGTAGTTGGAATGGTTTTTGCAGGTAAGCCAAAAAAGGTTATTAATTCGGCAATTTATTCAATAGCTAATGTTATAATGGCAATTGCAGTTGCTTTTGTTCTTGCTTTCATAGTAGTTGCATTTATTTTTGCTAAGAAAATCACAAGAAGGTTTAGAATTATGGCTGACCAGGTTGACAGTATGACAAAAGGACAGCTTGGTATTGAATTTGAAAAATCTAATCTTGACAGAAAAGATGAAATCGGCCTTATTTCAACTGGCATGAAGAATCTTGATCAAAAGTTGATTGATGTAATCGGTAAGACCAAGGAATCATCTTTGGTATTGAATGAATCTGGAAAGAAGCTTTTAGACTCAGCCGAGTCAGCAATAAATGCTTCAAATCAGGTAACTAGTGCAGTTGATGACATCTCTAACGGGGCAACTGCTCAGGCTGAAAGCGTTCAGACTGCTGCTGAAAATACAGATGCAATCGATAGAGATATTGAGCTTATTACAGGGGCAGTTGATGAACTCAGCACATTTGCCAAGTCTATGAGAAAGTCTTGTGATGAGGCTGTAGAAGCTATGGAAATGCTTATAAGTAAGTCCGAAGTTGTTGCTAGCTCTGTCAATGACATTGGAAAAACAATTAAGTCTACCAATGAATCAGCTAAACAGATTGCGACATTTTCATCAGCAATTCAGGATATTGCAACACAGACCAATTTGCTCTCACTCAACGCCTCAATTGAAGCGGCCAGAGCTGGAGAGGCAGGCAAAGGATTTGCCGTGGTTGCAGATGAAATCCGAGTTCTTGCTGATCAGTCGGCTAATTCAGCAGACCAGATTGATGTGATTGTAAGAAAACTGGTTGAAGATGCTGAGAGTTCTGTAGATGTCATGAGAAAACTTGATGACAATTGCAGAGAACAGGGCTCAGTGCTTGGCACAACTAGGAAAGATATGTCATCTATGGTATCAAGCGTTTCGAGTGTCAGTGACAGTGTTGCGCAGATAGAGCAAAGAACTGATGATCTCAACAAGGTTAAGAATAATCTTGTAAGCATCATTGAGGACTTGTCTGCTATATCAGAGGAAAATGCGGCTTCTGCTCAGCAGACAAACGCCTCAATAACAGAACTCAATGAGACCTTTAGAGCCTTGGGAGAATCAGCATCGAGCTTGCAGAAACTTGCACATGAATTGCAAGATAATATTGATTACTTTAATATCTAGTATTGAATCATGGTTTGTATTTAAAAATTTATTTAATATCTTAATTTATTTAAGGTTCGCCTAAAATTACAAGAGGCGGGCCTTTTATATTTTGACAAAAACAGGGCTTATTAACTATAATAGGACTATTAAATCTTAAGGAGGTCTTGCTGTGTCAGCTTTTATTGAACTTAAATGCTCAGCCAATAAAAGAATCATTGATTCTATAAGAGAAGCTAATATTAGCTTTGACGCTCCTTGCGCTGGCAAAGGAACTTGCGGCAAATGTCTTGTCGACATCATCAATGATGATGGAAGCATAGATAGGGTTAAGGCTTGCCAGACAATACCTGATAAAGACCTGCTTATAAGACTGAGCAAAGCAAATGAGATGGTATTTGATCAGGCAAATCTTTTGGTTCAAGAGAGCATAGACAGAAAAGATAATGAAATAAAACAAGTTGATATAAAACAAGTTGATATAAAATCAAGTGGCATAAATAAAGCAGAAAATATGGCGAGCAATCGCAAGTCCTTTAAAATAGCCATTGATATAGGTACAACTACTGTGGTTGCTGCGCTGAGAACTAGTAATGGCTTGAAAATGGCTTCTAGGCTCAATTCACAGAGAATTTATGGGGCTGATGTTGTATCAAGAATAAAGGCTCAAGCCTCACACAGACTAGAACTGCAAAAGTGCCTGATAGATGATATCTTAAGCCTTGTCCATGAACTTTGCCAGGCTCCTGAAAAAGATATTAGCCTTTTAATTGCGGCCAATACTACCATGATCCATCTCTTGATGGCTTATCCAGCAGAAGGCTTAGCAGTTTACCCCTTTAAGGCTCACAATCTAGATCTGATACAGACTGAAATTGCGGGCATGAAGACTTTGATTATGCCTTCGATAAGCACTTATATTGGGGGAGACATAATGTCAGGAGTCTTGGCCTGTCATATGGATATGGGCCTTGAAGCTGCTTTAAAGACAGGAAGTGAATCTGCATTGGATTCTGAAGTGACGTCTTTATTCAAGAATAATAAAGATAAGCTCTTGATAGATCTTGGAACCAATGGAGAGATGCTTATAGGTCATCACAAAACCTATATGTCTGCTTCTACGGCAGCTGGACCAGCCTTGGAGGGTGGCAATCTCAGTCACGGTATAGGTGGAGTCAAGGGAGCTGTAAGAAAGGTAAGGGCGAAAATCGGCTTTAGACTCGATAGGGTAAATCCATACGAATTTTATGCCAATCCTTATCAGTTTCTAGATATAGACCTTATTGGTCTTGATAAAAAGGCTGATATGGATGATGAGATTAGCGGAATAAGCGGCCCTGGTGCCATATCTATACTGGCTCTTGCAGTTAAACATAAGCTCATAGATAAGAATGGAACCCTTATAGAGGCTTATTTTGAAAAGGGTATACCTGTGGGATTTGATAAGAATCATGAGCTTATCTGTCTGACTCAAGATGATATCAGACAGATTCAGATGGCGAAGGCGGCAATATGTGCTGGCATAACTTGTCTTATTAAAGAATTTTACAAGTCTGAATTTTCAAATCTTGAGACTTGCCTTAACGAGAATCTTGATAAGGTATATATTGCAGGAGGTTTAGGCTTTAATATTGAATTAGATGATTTAAAGATAAGTAAAATGATTCCTCCTTACTTGATAGATAAAATAAGCCTTGTGGGTAATAGTTCCCTGTCAGGCCTATCTATCTTGCTTGATTGCGATACAGATGACTTGGAATTTATGGATAGAGTAAAAAATGCCATGTATCAAGTTAGAGAGACTTGCCATGAACTGGTGCTCTCTCTTGATAAGGATTTTGAGGATAAATATATAGAGTGCATGAATTTCTAATGCTTGAAAGGATAAATGATGAATAGAAAAGAATTTAGAGACTTAATTGAAAAAAAGATAGTATGTCTTGATGGTGCGACAGGAACAAACCTTCAGCTGGCTGGTATGCCTACTGGTGTCTGCCCTGAGTATTGGATTATGAATAATCCAGATGCCTTGATTAAGCTTCAAAGAGACTTTGTGGAAGCAGGCAGTGATATTGTCTATGCGCCAACCTTTACTGGCAATAGGATAAAGTTAAAGGAGTACGACCTTGAAGATAGGATAGTTGAGATTAATACTAGCCTTGTTAACTTGTCCAAGGAGGCTGTTGGTGGAAAGGCATATGTTGCCGGTGACATGACAATGACAGGTCAGCAGCTTTACCCTATGGGAGAGTTGACATTTGACGAGCTTATAGATGTGTATAAGGAACAGGCTCAGATTCTTTATGATGCAGGAGTAGACCTTTTTGTAGTAGAGACTATGATGAGTCTTCAGGAGACTAGAGCTGCCATCTTTGCTATTAGGGAAGTGACAACTGATTTGCCAATTCTTGCCAGCCTTACCTTTGAGAAGGATGGAAGGACACTTTACGGAACAAGCCCTCAGGTTGCAGCTACAGTACTTTCTTCGCTTGATGTCGATGGCTTGGGACTCAACTGCTCTACAGGCCCTGAGTCTATGGTTGATATAGTAAAGGCCATGTATGAATACAGCAATGTGCCTATTATGGTCAAGCCAAATGCTGGACTTCCTCTTTTGGTTAATGGCTCAACTATATATAGAATGACACCTGATAGCTTTGCCAATGCCAGCTTAGACTTGGTTAAGGCAGGCGCGAGAATTGTAGGTGGATGTTGTGGTACAACTAAGGATCACATAAAAAGACTCAATGAAGTTCTTGAAGGTCAGGAAATGTGCCAGATTAGAACTGAAAAGAGAAGAGTGCTCACATCAGAAAGAGAACTTTGTGAGATTAAGCTTGACGGTAATTTCCTTGTGATTGGTGAGAGAATTAATCCTACTGGAAAGAAAAAGCTTCAGGAAGAGCTCAGAGCTGGTAAGATGAACATTGTAAGACAGTTTGCCAGGGAACAGACTCAGAATGGTGCTGCTATCCTTGATATTAACATGGGAACTAATGGAATTGACGAGAACCAGTCTATGCTCAAGGCTATTGAAGAGGTTTCAGCTGTCACAGACCTTCCATTGTGCTTAGATTCAAGCTATCCGGAAGTTATTGAGAATGCTCTCAAACACTATCCTGGCAGAGCTTTGATTAATTCAATATCTTGTGAGACTGAAAAGTTCGAAAAACTTATTCCTATTGCAAAAAAATATGGTGCAATGTTTATTCTTCTTCCAGTTTCTGACGAGGGAATTCCTAAGACACTAGAAGAAAAGCATGCCGTTTTGGACAGTCATGTAAAGATGGCGCTTGATATGGGCATAGACAGGGAAGATATTATTGTCGATGGCCTTGTTGCAACTGTAGGAGCAGATAAGGAGGCAGCTCTCAGCTGCTTGAGAACTTTTGAACACTGTAAGAAAGATTTAGAGATTCCTACAGTTTGCGGCCTCTCAAATATTTCCTTTGGAATGCCTGAGAGAAGTTTTGTTAACACTGCCTTCCTGACCATGTCTATAGCTGGTGGTCTCACTATGGCAATTGCTAATCCTAGTCAGGACCTTTTGATGAATGCTGCATTCGCCACTGATATGCTTATGAATAAAGATGGCTCAGACTTGAGATATATAAACAGGGCAATGCTCTACTCTAAGAAGAAAGAGGAAGAGGAAGCAAAGCTAGCTGAGAAATATGCCAATATGGCCGGATTAGAAAATCTTGACAAGGGGCAGAATGGTGCTGCTGATGGCACTGAAAAGGGTCAGATAGATCCTGTATATAAGGCTGTTCTTGATGGTGATAAGGAATCAATTGTTGAATTGTCTAAAGTTAAGGTTGAAAATGGACAAGATCCAAGTGCTGTTATCAATGATTATTTAATTCCAGCTATCAATGAGGTTGGAAAGCTCTACGATGAGAAGAAGTATTTCCTTCCACAATTGATTGCTTCGGCCAATGCTATGAAGGAGGCTATTGCTTATTTAGAGCCTCTTATTAAGAAAGATGATTCCAAGAAACTTGCATGTATAGTATTTGCCACAGTAGAGGGTGATGTGCATGATATTGGTAAAAATCTGGTTGTCCTTATGCTTAAAAACTATGGTTATGATGTGATTGACCTTGGAAAAGACGTAGAGGCCAATCTTATTGTTGATACAGCCATTGAAAATAATGCAGCAGTAATAGGTCTTTCGGCTCTTATGACAACAACTATGATGAATATGAAGAAGGTTGTAGAAGCTGCTAAAGAAAAGGGCTATAAGGGCAAGATAGTTATAGGTGGTGCAGCAGTTACAGAAAGTTTTGCAAAAGAAATCGGAGCAGATGGTTATTCGTCTGATGCAGCCGACTGTGTAAAGCTCGTTAAGCGCTTGCTTGGAGATTGATAATTATGCATAAAGATTACGACAACATAATATTTGATCTGGGAGATGTTTTGCTGGATTATAGATGGAAAGAGATGCTTATGGATTATGGCCTCAGTGAAAATGAGGCTATAAGGCTTGGAAGACAGCTCTTTGATAATGAGCTCTGGTCTAAATTTGACGAGGGCATATACAGTGAGGAAGAGATAGTAAAGGCTTATGTAGAGCTATATCCACAAGACAAGGATGCAATTGAGTTCTTTATCTATCATTCAGAGTATATGCATAAGCCAAGGATTAAGGTTTGGAGAAAGCTTGAGGAGCTGAAGAGAGCTGGATATAAGCTTTATTTGCTATCTAACTATCCAGAGATTATGTTTAAAAAGCACACTCAATACGCAGATTTTATGCCTTTCTTAGATGGAGCGCTAGTCTCTTATCAGGTGAATTTGCTAAAGCCAGATTTAGCTATATATAAGGCCCTTATTGAAAAATATGAACTTAATCCCATTAGGAGCATATTCTTTGATGATAGGCAAAAAAATGTTGAGGGCGCAAGAGCGGCTGGCCTTGCTTCAGAGCGTGTTTTAAGTGAAGATGCCTTAATCCAAATGCTTGATAAATTCTTATAAGTTTAAATATACTAAAGTCCTTTTGTTTGATTGTTATTTATTCTATATCGTGTTAGTATTGAGATACTTATGATTTCGTTTTCAGGGAGGAATGAAATGAATAATCTGATTGCAAATCTTAATAGTGGTGATTATGATCGCTTCCCAGGCGGCTTTTTTGTATATAGGGCTACAGGAGATGAAGAAATTCTATATGCAAATAAATATATGGTTGAACTATTTGAGTGTGACAGCTATGAGGACTTTCTTGACTTCGTTGGCGGAAGCTTCAAGGGCTTAGTCTACAAGGAAGATTATGACAGCGTTGAGGGAGATATCATAACTCAGGTCGGAATAAAAAAAGAGAAGTTTGATCATGTATCTTACAGAGTAATGACTAAGAATAATAGAATGCTCTATCTGGATGATTATGGGCACTTGGTCATAGACAAGGAAGAGGGACCTCTCTTTTATGTCTTTGTGGCAAATATCAATGGTAAGTATCTTGAATACTCAATTGACAGATTGACAGGTCTTTTGGGTATGAGACACTTCTTGGAACTTGTTGAAGAAAAAAGACAATTTGATTTAAAAAACAAGGGGGAGAGTAAGGGCTACTATCTCTTCTTTGATATTTCTAATTTTAAACTTTACAATGTCACCTATGGCCTTGATTCAGGAGATAGGTGTCTTATTAGTGTGTCCAATTATCTCAATGAAATCTTTCCTGACGACTATATCTCGCGTTTTTCGGACGATCACTATGTTGTATATACCCAGAAAGAAGACTTATTAGACAGAGTGGCAGACCTTCACAAGAGGGTAATGCTTCTCGATGATAATTATCAGCTTTTCTTAAGAGTTGGAATCTATAAGGCAGAGGGCAATGAAAGTGTTGAGACATCTAAGGCTTGTGATTATGCCAAGATAGCCTGCGATTCTTTGAAAAATAACACTTTTTCAGTCTATTGCTTCTATACAGAGGAGTTAAAGAGAAAGGCAAAGCTTAAGAAATATATTGCAGACAATATTGATAAGGCCATATTTAAGGGCTATATTCATGTTTATTATCAGCCTGTAATCAGATCATTTAGCGATAAACTCTGTGGAATGGAGGCTCTCACTAGGTGGGAGGATCCTAATTTTGGACAGCTGTCTCCAAGTGATTTTATACCTGCTCTTGAAGATAACTGTCTTACATATAAGCTTGATTCATATGTTGTAAGAGAGGTTTGTAAGAAGATTCGTTTCCAATTGGACAATAAGTTGCCAATAGTACCTATTTCATTCAACTTCTCAAGGCTTGATTTTAAGGTTTGCAATCCATTTGAGATTGTTGAAAATGAATGTGACGCCTTAGATATACCTAGAAATCTTATAAGGGTTGAGATAACTGAGTCTGTAGTTATGGATGATGCCAAGCATTTCCACGAGGAAATTAAATTCTTCCATGATGCTGGTTATCAGGTTTGGATGGATGACTTTGGAAGTGGATATTCTTCCTTAAATGTCTTGAAGGATTTCTATTTTGATGAAATCAAGATAGATATGGCTTTTATTCATGATTTGAGCGATAGATCTAAAAGTATCATAAGATCTGCAGTGGATATGGCTAAGCAGATAGGTATTCAGACCTTGGCTGAGGGTGTAGAGACTAAAGAACAGCTTGATTTTTTGAAAAAAATAGGCTGTGAAAAGATTCAGGGCTTTTATTATGGCAAGCCAATGCATTTTGATGATTTGATTATGCATTGCAGAAATAGGGGCATAGACTTTGAAGATATGACTATGGAATCCTATTATGATGCTGTTGGCAAGGTTAATTTTATCACTGATAAACCACTGGCGCTGTTTGTTTTAGACCAAGATCAGCTCTCTATTCTTTATGCCAATGATGAGTATATGAATGTGCTTGGAACAGTAAATGCTCTTGAACTGGACTTGGTTAATAAGAATCTCAATTCACCTATGTATGTACCAGGTCAGAAGTTTAAGAAGTTTATTAGAAAACTGAAGGAAACTAATGAGACAGACAGTATGAGCTTTATTGACAATGGATGTTATTTAAAGCTTATAGGCAGACATGTGGCTTCTAATGGAGATAAGACTATAGTTGCAGCAGAACTGTACAACATAACATTTGACGAGGGACAGAGAAGGTCCAACAGACTTGATTCTATCATGAGGTATGTTTCAAGCATATATCACAGGGTCTATTATGTAGATTTAATTAAGGGAACCAGGGAGGTCATTGAATCTAACAGGATTGGTGAGAAGAATGGTGATATAATTACAAACATTCATGACTTCTATGAAAATTACGCCAATAATTATATACATGCAAATGACAGACCAAGATGCGTCAATTTCTTCAACAAGGATAATCTTTTGAGAAGAATCAAAAATGGCAAAAAGGGATATATTTCCGATAACTTCAGAGTTGTACAGGATGATGGCTCATACAAGTGGATTGACTTTACAGTTCTAGTTGTGCCAAGAACAGAAGATTCTAAGCTTATAGTCTGCGTCAAGGAGTCATTTATTGAGGACAAAGAAGCAGATGATAATTTTAAGCTTGCCTTCAATTCTTTTATCAATAATACAGACCTTGAGTTTGCAAAGAGTGATTTAAATAAAATTCTTTATAATGAGCTCTTTAATTCATTGATAAGCAATTCTTCTATAAAATTCTTTTGGAAGGACAAAAATAGAAGATTTTTAGGCGCTAGCAAAGCATTCTTGGATTTCTATAATATTGCTGATATGGCAGACATTGTAGGCAAAACTGATGAAGATATGAGCTGGCATATTGATGATAACCACTTCAGAGATGATGAAATTGATGTACTTGAGAGAGGTGAGATTGTCGAAAATTCCTACGGCCAATGTCTTGCAGATGGTCAGGTTTGCAATATAAGAACCTATAAGTACCCTATACACAAGAATGATGAGATAGCAGGTCTCATAGGCTATTTCTATACAGAGAATGAAGATGAAAATTTGAAATTGAGTGATGTGAACTATTTCAAGGATGTTAGCTTTGATGTTTTCAACTCTTTTGGAATTTCAAATACAATTCTTATGTATGATGATTTATATCGCCTAAAGGGAGAAGATTATTCGATTATTATAATAGACCTGCCAGAATATAATAAGCTTAAAAATATTCATGGATATGAGGTCGCTGAAAGCCTTATCAAAAAGTTAGCTGACATCCTTAAAAATAACAATAAAATGAATTCGGCAATCGGCAGATACAGGGATTGTAACTTCTTGGTAATCACTAAGAATACAGATCTTAACTATTTGCGCGATAAGATGTTTGCTTGTCAAAAGGAAGTTCATGAAATAAAAGAGATACTAGGTCGTCCTTGTGAACTTTATCTTGATTACAGCTTTATTAAAGCCTCTGATGTCAACGGCGTTGATGAGATATTTAAAAAGATTACAGGAAGGCTGAGCGAGGTTGAGAGACAAAAACTTGGCCAGGCTACCTTTGATGCTGAAAGAATTACATTTGATCTTGAGAAGTTTGACAAGATTGATGAAGCATGTTTTATTATTGATCCTGATTCTTACAGCCTTGTATATATGAATGAGAAAGCTTTGTCAGAACTCGGATATGAGGCAAGGTTCAACTATAAGAATCACCAATGCTATAATATGTTTTATGGACTTAACAAACCATGCAAGAACTGTTTTAAGAACAAAGTCATTAATAATGCCTATATTACTGAAATTAAGCATATGGACAAGAATTCGAGAGACTATTTGATCAGGATTAGCAATACCCCTTGGAGAGGGAAGAAGTACTTCTTCAACTTGGCTACAAATATTGATGACTTGCAGATTAATGTAAAACATGAATCTTATCTGCTTAAGAATCAACAGATAATAAATGATTCAATGAACCTTGTTCTAAATGAGCAAAATGTGAACAGGGGACTTAAATCATTGCTTGAAAAAATCGCTAAGGATTTAAATGCAGATAGGGCTTATATTTTTGAAGAGAATGATCTAAAAGTCTTTACGAAAAAATATGAGTGGGTAAAAAATGATTGCCTACCTGCAATTGAAAAGATAACAGGTAATAATAGGGCTTATTTTGATTATTTTTATAATGATATCAGAAATAATTCTGTAGTTATCTATAACAAAGACATAGTAGATGAAACTAGGCCTAAAGAGATAGATGAAATCTTGAAAGAGCAAGGAGTAGGAAGTACGGTACTTGCTGGCTTAAATATTCACAATAGGATTTCAGGTATTATGGGCTTGGATAATCCGGATGTCGAAAAGCTAGACATGGCTTCATATATCTTAAAAACTTTATCAGGCTTTGTTGAGATTACTGTCAGGAACAGGGACTATATTAATCAGCTTGACGATATGGGCTTAAGAGATCCTCTAACTGGAATTATGAACAGAAGAGCCTTTGATGAGAAGATGGTAGGAATCAGCACCAAGGATAAGATAGCAATCATTTATTTTGATTTGAATTATCTTAAGTGGACTAATGACCACCGAGGACATGACGTAGGAGATAGCCTGATTGTATCTACGGCCAAGGTTTTGATAGAAAACTTCGGCATTGATAGATCCTTCCGTATAGGCGGAGATGAGTTTGTCGCAATTGCCTATATTGATGATGTTGACGATCTAGACGAAAAGCTTACTAACTTGAGAGAAGACTTTGATTCATCTAAAGTTTCTGTTGCTATCGGCGGAGTTATCAAGGAACACAAAACTGACGAAATCACAGAAGTAATCAGAGAGGCCGAGAGAAGGATGTATATTGACAAAAAATATATTAAGATGACTGAGTCAGAAAAGTATGGTAAGGATGATAGATTGTAAAGAATGAAGAAAATAGACCTTGTCGCAGTAAATGCGAAATTTATTCACTCTAACCCAGCTGTGTATTCTCTATCAAGATATGCAGGAGGAGAGGCTTGTGGTATTCAGATCAGAGAATACACAATTAATAACCGCTATGAGGATGTCTTGTATGGCATCCTCTCTGATAAGCCGGATGTCATAGCATTTTCCGTCTATATATGGAATGCTGACCAGATTATCGAGCTTATGAGGGACATAAAGATAATATATGAGCAGGAAGACAGAGATCTTATGCTGATTGCTGGTGGCCCTGAAGCCAGCTTTGATTCAAAGAGATTCCTTGAATACTGTGATTGCGTCATACTTGGCGAAGGAGAAAAGACTTTTAAGAAAATTGTAGATGCAATTCAAGAAAGTGAAGGCCCTGTGGCACAATATTGCCTGGATAAGATTAAAGATATCTCAGGTATTGCGACACAGGACTTTTTGCACCCTTTTATCGGCAATGATGCAGCAGACATGGACGCGATTCCATTCCTCTACGACGAATTAAGTCCTTTTGAGAATAGAATCATCTATTATGAATCAAGCAGGGGCTGTCCTTTTAGATGTACTTATTGTCTGTCATCTATTGACAGAAGGGTTAGGTACAGGGATTTAGATACTGTTCTGGCAGAACTTAAATATTTCCTTGATCATAAGGTCTTGCAGGTTAAATTTGTCGACAGAACTTTCAACTCTTCTTCAAAAAGAGCGATTAGAATCTGGCAGTTTATCAAGGATCATGACAACGGAATTACCAACTTCCACTTTGAGATTGGAGCGGATTTGTTGGGAGAAGAGGAAATCGAGCTCTTATCCTCACTCAGACCAGGTTTGGTTCAGCTAGAGATAGGTATACAGTCGACAAATCCTCAAACTCTGGAGATTATCCAAAGGGTTACTGACAATGAAAAGCTATTTAAAAATGTCGCAGCCTTGAGAAAGGCATGGAACATAAACCTACACACTGACCTTATCGCAGGTCTTCCCTTTGAAGATTTAAAATCCTTTGCAAAATCCTTCAACGATATCTATCCTTTAATGGCAGATCAGCTTCAGTTGGGCTTTTTGAAAGTGATTAAGGGAACCCTTATGGAGGCCAGAGCCAAGGAATATGGTCTTGTCTATTCGAGCAAACAGCCCTATGAGATACTATTCACCAAATGGCTTAGCATAGAGGATAATATTCTCCTGCACGAGATATGTGATGTGGTAGACGCTTTCTACAATTCCAATTGTTTCAGACATTCCCTTGACTATCTCCTTAAAGGCTTTGAAAGTCCATTTGCCATGTACCAAGCTTTGGCTCAAAAACTAGAAGAGATGGGCTTAGAAAAGGTGGGATTGTCCAATGCTAAGAGGATAGAAATTTTATCGGCTCTGGGCAAAGAATGCAATATAAACCAAAAACTACTGGATTCATACCTGGAACTTGACAGGCTGCTCCATATGCACAAAAGCCGCAAGATGCAGGCTTCATACAAGCTTGAATTTGAAGATGGTTTATACCAGTGTGATTTTGATTACTCCTATATTAATCCTGTTACAGGTCAAGCAAGATATAGTTTGAAAAAAATTGAGAGTCTATGATATAATTAACAAGTTTCAATATTTTGAAAAATTAAATTAAGAAGGTAAAGTGAAATGGTAAAAGAGATTAAAAATAATAAGCTCTACTTTGACGGCTGTGATGTCGTAGAGCTTGCTGAGAAGTATGGTAGTCCAATATATGTAATGTCAAAAACTGATATCGAGTCTCGTCTGTCTGAGCTCAACAGAGATTTTGTAGACAAGTATGGCAATGCCAGAGTTGCTTATGCTTCAAAGGCTTTCTGTTCAGTTGGTATGTACAAGATTCTTGATAAGTTTGGTGCAAGCATCGATGTCGTATCAGGTGGCGAAATCTATACTGCAAAAAAAGCGGGCTTCCCAGCTGAGAGAATTGAGTTCAACGGCAACAACAAGCTTGAGAGCGAGATTGATGAAGCAGTTGAGTATGGTGTGGGCAGAATTATTCTTGATGGTACACATGAGGTACCACTTATTGAGAAAGCTTGTAAAAAGTACAATAAGAAGATGAATATCATGATTAGAATCACTCCAGGTGTTGCTGCGAGCACTCATGACTATATAGTTACAGGTAAGAAGGATTCTAAGTTCGGTATCCCTCTTGACGATGATGTATTTCTCAAGGTTGTAGGAGATGTAGTCAATTCTGAATGGCTTGAATATACAGGCCTTCATATGCATATTGGCTCACAGCTTTTTGAAAACGATGCATTTGTCGAAGCTTTAAATGTTGTTATGGATAGAGTTGCTCAGGTTAAGGATGAGTTCGGTGCTATCACTAAAGAAGTTAACTTCGGTGGTGGATATGGCGTCACATACACAGACGAAGTCAGAAAACCATACAGTTTCTTCCTTGACCCTATGATGGAAGTTTTGGAAAAACGTTCTAAGGAAATTGGAATCGAGCGCCCATGTGCTGTTGTTGAGCCAGGTCGTTCAATCGTGGCTGAGGCTGGTATCTCAGTTTATAAGATTGGACAGATTAAGGAAGTTAGAGGCATTAGAACATACATGTCTGTAGATGGCGGAATGGGAGATAATATCAGAGTTGCTCTCTATCAGGCTGAGTATGACGGCATTATTGCCAACAGGGCAGAAGAGGAGCCAAAGAAGAAGGTTACAGTTTGTGGTAAGTACTGCGAGTCAGGTGATATTCTTCTCAATGACTTTATGGTGCCAGAGGAAACAACAAGTGGTGATATTCTTGTAATGTTCTCAACAGGTGCTTATGGCTATGCAATGGCTTCCAACTATAACAACAACCCAATCCCTGGCGTTGTCTTGGTTGAGAATGGTAAGAGTGATTGGTTGATTAAGCCTCAGACTTATGAGCAGATTATTGAGAACAATCAGATACCAGATTTTATCTAAAATATATTACTAAAATGAATTAGGAGATTTTGATTTATGTCAGCAGCACAAATCGGTATGCTTGTCACTATGTTGGTATACCTTCTTGGAATGATTTTAACTGGCTTTATGTTCAAGGATACTAACAAAACAGTGGGAGATTTTTATCTTGGCGGAAGAAAATTAGGCCCTTTAGTTACTGCGATGAGCGCCGAAGCATCAGATATGTCAAGTTACCTCTTGATGGGCCTTCCTGGTCTTGCTTACTTTTCAGGCATGGCAGAGGTTTCTTGGACAATTCTTGGCTTATCACTAGGAACATACTTTAACTGGCTTATAACAGCAAAAAGATTGAGAAGATACACAGAGAAGATCAATGCAATAACAGTCCCATCTTTCTTTTCAAAGAGATATGATGACAAGAAGAATTTTCTTATGTGCATAGCAGCTGTTGAGATTGTACTTTTCTTTATACCTTATACTGCATCTGGTTTTGCAGCTTGTGGTAAGCTTTTCTCTAGCTTGTTTAACGTAAATTACTACCTTGCAATGCTTATAAGTGCTTTGGTAATTATAGCCTATACTTCACTTGGTGGTTTCCTTGCTGCGTCAACAACAGACTTTATCCAGTCAATTATTATGACTATTGCCCTTGTGACAATTCTCATCTTTGGTGTGAATGTAGCTGGTGGCATGGATCAGGTTCTTGCCAATGCTAAGACTATGAGCGGTTATTTTAGCCTTAATAGAAGCTATAATATAGCTACAGCTTCTTCATCAAGCTTTGATGTTATCGCAATTATCTCTACAATGGCTTGGGGTTTGGGATATTTTGGTATGCCTCATATTCTCTTAAGATTTATGGCTATTGAGGATGATAGGAAATTGTCTATTTCAAGAAGAGTTGCCTCAATCTGGGCATTTTTATCAATGCTTATTTCTTTGCTTATCGGTATGGTTGGTTTAAAGATGTCTCATATAGGAGCAATTCCTAGCCTTGATGAGTCCGCATCTGAGACTGTTATCATTGAGATTTCAAAGCTTTTAAGCAATCATGGCTTCTTAGCAGTGATAGTTGCAGGTGTTGTTTTATCAGGAATCTTAGCTTCTACAATGTCAACTGCAGATTCACAGCTCCTTGCTGCCTCATCATCTATTTCATCTGATATTTTGTCTCATACATTTGGAATAAAGCTTGATGATAAGAAGCAGATGCTTGTTTCTAGACTGGTCCTCTTAGTTATAGCTGTTTTAGGCGTCTTCTTAGCTTGGAATCCAAACAGCTCAGTTTTCGGAATCGTTTCATTTGCCTGGGCAGGCTTTGGCGCTTCTTTTGGTCCTGCTATGATTCTTGCTCTTTACTGGAAGAGATCAAACAAGTTTGGAGCCTTAGCTGGTATGGTCAGCGGTGGAATTATGATTTTTGTATGGAAGTTCCTTGTTCGCAGCCTTGGCGGTGCTTGGGATATTTACGAGCTTCTTCCTGCATTTATAGTAGCGCTTCTTTTTGATATAGTTGTCAGCCTTTTAACTGAGGCTCCTGAGAAGGACGTAACTGAGAAATTTGAAGAAGTAGCTTCAATGAAGTAGATGGTGTTATAATGAATATTAATTCGATTAGGAATAATAATAAGGGAAAGGCAATGGCTATAGTACTGACTGTTATTGTAGTTCTTATGGCTGCACTTTCAGTATTTGCCTTTCTCTATGTCAAAAAAATTACTAGTAAGAAAGATGTCAATCCTTTTGACTATCTTAGTGTCAGCTTTGAAGGTAAGTCTGGTGAGGCTAAGGCAGTGCTTGAAAAAAATAGAAATGCAGATATAGATGCTTCAAAGATTATTTATAAGTGTCAGAATATGTCAGCACTAAAGGCAGGAGATACAATTACTGTCACAGCAGAGAGTAATGATTATAACCTTACTGAGACTTCTAAGGAATACAAGGTTGAGGGACTTGATGGTTATATCAAGAATCTTGATGAGCTCAGTGAGGACAACTACTCTGTTTTTCACAAAAAGCTAGAGGAGGAGATTGCTAAGGATAGCAAGAATATCTTTAACACTGATATTATCAGTCAGAAAACCTGCGCTACTTATCTTTGTGCTAAGGATGATTCCAATAAGCTCTATGACATGTACGAGACATCTTTTATGAGATTTGACTCGACTCTTAAGTATGTTTATTATTTGGTAGAATTTGACAATGTTGAATTGAAAAACAATCATGGTATAATTAGTGTTAATTACTCTGATTACAAGCTTTTGGGCCAAAAGTTATCAATCAATGCTCTTGAGACAAGCTCAGGCTATGTGCACGGCTTTGCTGAAATTGAGGACGCAGAGGCTTACATTGCAGAGGCAAATCCTGGACTTGATATCATGAAAGTCGCATATACACATGATGAAGATTAATTATTGATTTTAGAAAGAAGGATATATCATGAAGACAAAGGTTTATATTGATGGACAGAGCGGAACTACCGGATTACAGATTTATGATAGGATTGGTTCTAGACAGGATCTTGAATTGATGAGAATCGATGAGGACAAGAGACATGACCTTGAAGAGAGAAAGAAATTTCTTAATTCATGTGATATTGCATTCTTATGCCTACCAGACGCAGGTGCCATCGAGGCTGTCTCACTTATTGAAAATCCTGATGTTAAAGTTATAGACGCATCAACAGCACACAGAACTGATGATGCTTGGACTTATGGTTTTCCTGAACTTTCACGTGATCAGAGAGAAAAAATAGCAAATAGCAAGAGAATTGCAAACCCTGGATGTCATGCTACAGGTTTTATCTCAATTGTAGCTCCTTTGGTTAAAATGGGAATTTTACCTAAAGATTATCCACTCACATGTTATTCTTTAACTGGATATTCTGGTGGCGGTAAGAAGATGATTGCTGATTATGAGGCACTTGACAGAGACGAGGAATTGACTTCACCTGGCATTTATGGACTTAATCTCAAGCACAAGCACATTCCTGAGATGAAAAAGGTTTGTGGTCTTGATCACAGCCCAATTTTTCTTCCAATAGTTGATGATTACTACAAGGGTATGGCTTCAACAATCATGCTCTACAATAACATGCTTAATGAAAAGCTTACTGCAGAGGATATCTGTGCAAGACTTGCTGACTACTACAAGGATGAGCACTTCGTTTCAGTTCTTCCATTTGGTAGCAATGATCCAAAAATCTATGCTAATAAGCTTGCCGGTACTAATAAGCTTGAGCTCATCGTATACGGACATGAGGATCAGACCTGTATTACAGCCCTCTTTGATAATTTAGGAAAGGGAGCAAGTGGTGCTGCCGTGCAGAATATGAACATTATGTTGGGCCTTGATGAGACATTGGGACTTGAATAATAAGATTTAGATTGTTGAGATGGTTAAAGATAAGAAAAAAATCCTAAAAGACGTCTTTGGATATGATAATTTCAGAGAAGGTCAGGAAGAAATAATTGATCAAATATTAAGTGGCAGAGACTCAGTTGGAATAATGCCTACTGGAGCGGGCAAGTCACTCTGTTATCAGGTGCCTGCCCTCGCTCTAAGTGGGATTACAATTGTAGTTTCGCCACTTATCTCGCTTATGATAGATCAGGTTAAGTCCCTGAATGAGAATGGAGTTCATGCAGCCTACATAAATTCTGCCTTGACTGAGAGCCAGATTGCTAAGGCTCTCTTATTTGCTAAAGAGGGCAGATACAAAATAATCTATGTTGCCCCTGAAAGACTCGAAACTGCTGCATTTTTGGATTTCGTGTCAAATGCTGATATCAGCATGATTACAGTGGATGAAGCTCACTGTATTTCACAATGGGGGCAGGACTTTAGACCTAGCTACAGGAATATAGTTAAGCTCTATCCTAAGTTAAAAAAGAGACCTGTAATCAGCGCATTTACCGCAACGGCTACTGATATAGTTCAGAATGACATATTAGAGATTCTTGAACTAAATAGACCATTTAAGATTGTCACTGGTTACGATAGAAAGAACCTTTACTTTGAGGTCAGACATGCAAACAGAAAGTCCCTCAAGGATAGGGAGATAATTGAATATATAAGGGAACATCAAGGCCAGAGTGGAATTATATACTGCTCGACTAAGAAGAATGTAGATGCCCTCTATGAGACCCTGAAAGAAAAAGGGATAGCTGTAGGAAGGTATCATGCTGGTCTTAGCAACGAGCTGAGAGCTATGTGTCAGGAAAAATTCCTTTATGATGAAATTGATGTTATAATTGCAACAAATGCTTTTGGTATGGGAATAGATAAGTCCAATGTAAGGTATGTAATTCACTACAATATGCCTTCCTGCCTTGAAAACTACTATCAGGAGGCTGGCAGAGCAGGTAGAGATGGACAGGATTCTGAGTGTATTCTTCTCTATTCACCTCAGGATGTTAAGATTCAGGAATTTCTTATAGAACAGAAGGGAAAAGAATCTGAGCTTGACGAGGAGAATTTAAGAGAAGTCAAGAAGAATGACAGCAAGAGACTTGCGGCCATGAAGAGATACTGCTTTACAAAGGGGTGTCTTCGCGATTATATTTTGAATTATTTTGGAGAGAAGAGCACAGGCACTTCCTGCAATAATTGTAGCATATGCTTAGGTATTAAGGACCCTTATGAGGCCATAAACAGGGCCGATGTGAGTCATCTATATAATCAGGATGGTTCGCCAAGTATGCCGGCAAGAGCTTATGCCAGCTCGAATTCTTATGACGAATTTTCAGGCAGCACTGATTACTATGGTATACCTTTCTCTGTATCTAGAGTTGCCCAGAAGAGGACTAAGTCCCAAGATATTATGTCCCTTGAGGATAAGGAAATCTTTAGAGCTCTCAAAGAACTGAGGCTCTTAATTGCTAAAGAAGAGAAGGTTCCACCTTATATTGTATTTACAGATAAGACCCTGACTGATATGGTCAGAGTAAAACCTGAAAATAAGGCAGAAATGCTCTTGGTAGAGGGTGTTGGAATTAGAAAATATGACAAATATGGAATTAGATTCCTGAATGCTATAAAGAAGGGAAGAAGTTAAAATGAAAGTAGTATTAGTTAACGGATCTAGAAATGAGTTTGGATGCATACATCAGGCTTTGAGCATAATAGCTGAGGAGTTAAAGGCTAATGGCATAGATTCTCAGATTATTTACGTAGGATCAAGAGCCTGCAACGGAAAGATAAATGAGGCAGTAGATGAACTTGGACAGGCTATGCAGGAAGCTGATGGCCTTATTGTTGGCTCTCCAGTTTACTATGCTTCACCAAGTGGAGAAGTGATTGCTGTTCTTGACAGACTCTTTGGCAAATACGGAGCAGATATGAGATTTAAGCCTGCCAGTGCAGTTGCATCAGCAAGAAGAGCTGGAACTACTGCCAGTCTGGATGTAATCAATAAGTATTTTTCTTTTAACAATATGCCTATTGTGAGTGCATCTTATTGGAATAATGTTCATGGAAGCCAGGCCTCTGATGTTCTTTTAGATCTTGAAGGTGTTCAGAATTTAAAAGTTTTGGCCAGAAATATGGCTTGGTTACTAAAGTGCATTGAGGCAGGTAAGGAAAAAGATATTAAGGCTCCAGAACTTGAAGAGAAGATCAAATTTAACTATGTGAGATAAATATAGGTTTTATCTGCTAGAGGAGAAAAGATGGAGAAAAAACTTATAAGTTCAATCAATAAGTGTTATGAGATGTGCGACTACATTGAGGCCAATGGAGGTATTAAGACTCCACTCAGAGTCTCTTTTAGAGAGGTCTTGAGACTTGAGTTCTTAGATTTTGCCCTATATTTAGCCTATTCTGATGGCTTGCTCAACACTTATGAAAACGATTTTATAAAAAAAGAATTAGAAATTGACATAAGTGAAAATGATGCATCAAAGATTAGGGAAAAGCGCAGACTCAACAAGGATAATTACGGAGAGACCATTCCATATGCAGTGAAAGTATTTGTAATATCTGATGCTGGAAGAAAAATTCGCAATGACAAGTATGACTATAAAAAGGCTAAGACCTTAGTAGAAACCCTAAGAGAGATAGGCCAGTGCTTTATAGCTCTCAACCAGGATAGCTCTGAGGTTGAAGTGCAGGCTCTGACTGAATATCTTGAGCTTCTTGATAAATTTCTCAAGGATTATGGCCTTTTGAGACCAGATCAAAAGATTGGCCTTGATAAAAAGAATGCTGAGCCTGAAGAAGAAAAATCTACAGAGGAACTCTTATCTGAATTGAATTCTTTAGTTGGTTTAAATGGAGTAAAGACAGAAGTTAACCAGTTAGTTAACCTGCTTAAGGTTCAAAAGCTAAGAGAAGAGCATGGCCTAAAATCGTCCAATGTCAATAAGCACCTTATCTTTTCTGGAAACCCGGGATCAGGTAAGACTACTGTTGCAAGACTTTTATCAAAGATTTATAAAAGCATTGGGGTTGTCAATCAGGGACATCTTATTGAAGTTGACAGATCAGGCCTTGTCTGCGGCTATATAGGCCAGACTGCACTTAAGACCAGTGAAGTAGTTGAGTCTGCCCTAGGGGGCATACTTTTTATCGATGAAGCCTACACCTTAACTAACAATAAGGGCGAGGGAGATTTCGGTCAGGAAGCAGTGGATACAATTTTAAAATCTATGGAAGATCACAGAGATGACCTGATTGTCATATGTGCAGGATACACTGAGCCTATGGAGGAATTTATGGATTCAAATCCAGGCCTCAGATCAAGATTCTCAAAAGTCATAGTTTTTGAAGATTATTCGGCTTCAGAAGAAATTCAGATTTTAAAATCTATGTGCCAAAAACAGGATTATATTCTTTCTGATGATGCCTTAAAGAGAGCTGAGTCCTTCTTTGAATACAGGTGCCAGCATAAAGACAAGACATTTGCCAATGCAAGAGATGTTAGAAACTATCTTGAAAAAGCAATCACTAATCAGGCTACAAGAATTGTAAATGTGTCCAACCCAAGCGAAATCTTGCTTAAGACCATAGAGGAAGAAGACTTGGCGAATATAGAATTAAGTTGAAATTTTATTGAAAATTTTCCAAAATTATAATAAAATTTAGATAGGCATATAATTTTGGAGGACTTATTATGTGGACTTTTAAATCTGGAAGAATAACAATTGACGATGAATTCTATCTTTCCATTGAAGATGCCGCTATGTGTAGCTTTCTTTCAATTGATATGTATGGAAATCTTTTGAATGCAATTGAAAAGGAAAATCAGGAATCTTTTGTTAAAGCAGTTAGAGAGGTGCTTCACAAGGATACTGACGTAAATATGGCTACCATTAGGCTTTTGGGGAAAGACAATAAGTATCACTGGATGTTAGCTGAGATTACTTCCTCAGATAATTTGAGTTATGAGGGGAGACCCTTGGTGAATATCAAGTTTGTTAATCCTGAGGTTTATAACAAGAATGAGTCTAATTTTGATAACAATGTAGAACACTTGAGTAAAGAGATGGCGGAGTCCATAATTCTAAAGAATAAAATTGATGCCGAGAAAGATGACAGTTTAGCTGGAATGTTTTCTTGGGCTAAGGTTGACAGTAATATTTACAATGTCTCTCAAGAGTACTACAACAATAACCTCAAAGATCAGGGGATGAATATCCTCAACAAAAGGGCTATTATTGAATATGCTAAAAATGCTCTCGATAGAAGAGAAAACAGGACAGTATATTTAGCTATCTTAGATTTAGATAATTTTAAAAATGTAAATGATTCTTATGGACATATGGAAGGCGACAGGGTACTTATCACTGTCGGCGAGATAATGAAGGAGGCCTTGGGACATAACGGAGTTTGTGGCCGAATCGGTGGAGATGAGATGATGCTTGTCATTGACAAGGTTACAGAGTATGTCCAATTGAGAAATATATTAAGAAATATCAGAACCAATATTGAATGGGAATATAAGAAAGAGGAGAGCAATTACGGAGTTACTTGCTCAATAGGTGTTGCTACCTTCCCTGATTATGGTCAGGATTTTGAAAGCCTTTTCAATATAGCTGATCGTATGCTCTATCTTGCAAAGTCTAAGGGAAAGAATCGTTATATTATTTATATTCCAGAGATTCATGATGCTCAGACAGTTCCATCTGTCAATATTAACGACGAAAAACATCTTGCCCAGTTAAGAGAGAATAAGCTGGGATCTCTGCAGCATCTTATCAGTGATTATTTGGTTAAGAACATTGCAGTTCACGAAGTCATTTTTTCTGATTTGGGATATGGCTATGATTTAGATGAAATACTCTTTGTCTATAATCAGGGAAAATTAGCCTTCTCATGGACTAGAAATGGCGTGATTAGCGATGTGAGAAAGATTCGAACTTATAATCCAAGTAAGGTCTTTGATACTCTCTTTGATCAGTTTGATCTTTTGGTCATAGATGGTCTCTATAAGATCGAATCCAAGGAACCCGAATTACTTAATTTCCTAAAGAAAAATGGTACTGAGTCTGTGGTCTTTTATCGTATGCATCAGAATAATCAACCTGATGGATATGTTATGTTTGGAAGAAAAAATCATCGTATGAAATGGTCTGAGAACGAAATTACAGTATGTGGAATTATGGGTAAAGTCATTGAATTAGCTCTCTACTCATAATTGTTAGGGGTAAATATGGAAAAGGGATTTCTTGAGACTGAAGATGGATTTAGACTGAGCTATGCTTACTATCCTGTAGATAATGCCAAGGCTCTAATAGTTCTTGTGCATGGCATTTTGGAACATAAGGAAAGATATGAAGATTTTATCATGTATTTGAATGCTGCCGGATTCAGTTGCATAATACATGATAATAGAGGCCATGGCTTGTCTGTAGATAGAAAGTACATATTGGGACATATTGAGAATATTGAAGAACCAGTAAATGATCTATATACAGTTATGCAGTATGCTAAGAAGAAAAATCCAGCTTTAAAGACCATACTTTTTGGGCATTCATTCGGTTCGGTGATTGCAAGAAACTTCTTGATGAATCATGATGATGAGATTGATGGCTTGGTTTTATCAGGTACTGTGGCACCTGTGCCAAAGTTTGTAACTGCTTTTATAGGACTTTGCAAGCTTTTATCGCCTATAACAGGTGGCAAGTATGGAAGATCAAGAATTGTCAGCCTTTTTAATATGACAGGCAAGAGCGCTGAAAAGTGGATTTCCTACAATAAGGCAAATATTGCGGCTACCCTGGCAGATCCTTTGATGGCAATGAGACTTGATAATAGTTTTAATATCTGCTTATATCAGATGACGGCCAATCTTTCAAAGCCTTCACTCTATATGGTTGCAAATCCTGAATTAAAGATTTTATCAGTTACTGGAGAAGACGACCCTTGTGCAGGCGGCAAGATGGGCAGAAGAAGAACTTACTTGGCTCTCAAGAAAATTGGTTACACCTTTATCACCAACAGAGTATATTGCAATATGATGCATGAAATCCTCAACGAGGATAACCACATGAAGGTATATAAGGATATTGTCGAATTTATCAATATTGTAATTTAAATTTTAAATTTAGATTTATTTTCTTTTGAAGAAAATTAGCACTCACCACTTTACAGTGCTAACAATATGTGCTATATTGCAAATGTTGTTAGAAATATATTTGGAGGTGAGCTAATGAATATTCAAAAATTTACACAAAAATCAATTGAATCAGTCAATAAGTCTAGCGCAATCGCCACTGAATACGGAAATCAGGAAGTGGATCAGGAGCATCTTTTACTTGCACTTCTAACTATAGATGAGAGTCTTATAGCTGAACTTATAGAAAAGATGGGGATTTCAAGAGAAAACTTTACAGAGAATGTAAGACTCTTGATTGAGAGAAAACCTAAAGTTTCTGGCTCAGTGCAACAGTATATGTCGCAGGCTCTTAATGACTCCCTTAACAAGGCTGAAGATATAGCTAAAAGAATGTCTGATGCCTATGTTTCTGTAGAGCATCTTATGCTTTCGATTATCGAAAAACCAAATTCGGCAATCAAGGAACTTTTCAAAACCTACTCAGTGAACAGAGATAGCTTTTTAAGTGCACTTGCCAGCGTTAGAGGAAATCAGAATGTCACAAGTGACAATCCGGAATCTACTTATGATACCTTAAACAAGTATGGTCAGGACTTGGTTGAGAGGGCTAGAGATGGCAAGATTGACCCTGTAATCGGCAGAGACAGTGAGATTCGAAATGTAATCAGAATCCTTTCAAGAAAAACTAAGAATAATCCAGTGCTTATAGGTGAACCCGGTGTCGGTAAAACTGCTGTAGTGGAAGGCCTTGCTCAGCGTATCGTGAGAGGTGATGTGCCGGATTCAATCAAGGATAAAAAAATATTTGCCCTGGATATGGGAGCACTTGTAGCTGGAGCTAAGTATAGGGGTGAATTTGAGGAGAGATTAAAGGCTGTCCTCAACGAGGTTAAAAATAGCGATGGTCAGATAATCATGTTCATTGATGAGATTCATACCATAGTGGGAGCTGGTAAAACAGAGGGCTCTATGGATGCTGGCAATATGCTTAAGCCAATGCTTGCTAGAGGCGAACTGCACTGTATAGGTGCTACAACCTTGGATGAGCACAGAAAATATATTGAAGCTGACCCAGCCCTTGAGAGAAGATTCCAGCCTGTAATGGTTGAAGAACCAAGCCTTGAGGATACAATCTCTATATTGAGAGGACTTAAAGATAGGTATGAGCTCTATCATGGCGTTAAGATCTCGGACAATGCTTTGGTAGCCGCTGCTACCCTGTCTGACAGATACATAAGTGATAGATTCCTGCCTGATAAGGCAATCGATTTAGTTGATGAGGCCTGCGCTATGATAAAGACAGAGCTAGACTCTATGCCTGCTGAACTTGACGAACTTAAGAGAAGGATTATGCAGCTTGAAATAGAGGAGGCGGCTCTTAAGAAGGAGGACAATACTCTTAGCATAGAGAGACTTAAGGATCTGACAGCTGAGCTGACTGAACTCAGAGACAATTATAAGCAGCAAAAGCTAAAGTGGGACAATGAGAAGGCTACTGTAGACTCAGTTAGCAAGATAAAGGAAAAACTTGATGCTCTAAAGAATGAAATCGATAAGGCAAAAAGGGATTACAATCTTGAAAAGGCTGCTGAATTGCAGTATGGAGAGCTTCCAAGACTCACTAAGGAGTTAAATGATGCTGAGGAAAGAATAAAAAATAAGGATATGAGCCTTGTTCACGAAAATGTAGGCGAGGAGGAGATATCTAAAATAGTATCAAAGTGGACAGGTATTCCTGTCAGCAAGTTATCAGAAACTCAGAGAAATAAAACTCTTGGACTTTCAAAGGAGATTCACAAGAGGGTTATAGGCCAAGATAAGGCGGTATCCTTGGTTTGTGACGCTATAATTCGTTCTAAGGCAGGTATTAAGGACCCAACTAAACCTATAGGTTCTTTCCTCTTCTTAGGACCTACAGGTGTTGGTAAGACTGAACTTGCCAAATCACTTGCTGAGTGCCTTTTTGATGATGAAAACAATATGGTTAGAATTGATATGAGCGAATATATGGAGAAATACTCAGTTTCTAGACTTATAGGTGCGCCTCCTGGATATGTGGGTTACGACGAAGGTGGCCAGTTGACAGAAGCAGTGAGAAGAAGACCATATTCTGTTGTACTTTTTGATGAGATAGAGAAGGCTCATCCAGATGTCTTCAACATCCTTTTGCAGGTATTAGATGATGGCAGAATTACTGATTCATCAGGAAGAACTGTTGATTTTAAAAATACCATAATCATACTTACCTCTAATCTTGGCTCTTCATATCTTCTTGATGGAATTGATGAAAATGGTGAAATTAAGGCAGAGGCTGAAAAACTGGTAATGAATGATTTACATGCAAGTTTCAGACCTGAATTCTTGAACAGACTTGATGAGATAATCATGTTTAAGCCATTGACTCGTGAAAATGTTAGTGATATCATTTACCTCTTGGTGGACGACATCAATAAAAGACTTGTTTCAAGGGAACTTAAGGTAGAGCTCAGCGATGAAGCTATGAAACTTATTGTTGAGCAAGCTTATGATCCTTTGTATGGTGCAAGACCACTTAAACGTTATGTCACAAAACACGTTGAGACACTGGCAGCTAAATTGATCCTTGAAGGAAATATTCACAAGGGGACAATCTTCATTGACGAGAAAGATGGTGAGCTGACGGCGTCAGGAAATGAGGACTAATTATGAATAGTATACCAAATGATCCAGTTATGTTATTGTCATATGCCAATACACAGCTAAGGGACAACTTTGCTAATCTTGATGATTTTTGCCTGGCTCTTGGCTTAGGAAAAGCCTTTATCTGCGACAAGTTGAAGGCTATCGATTATAGCTATGATGAAAAATTGAATCAGTTTGTGTGATTTTGAATGCGCATTTGCTTCTTTTAAGGGCAAATGCGCATTTTTTGCTTGACTTATAAAAAATAATGTTCATAATTAACTATAGGAGTTCTTGAAGATAAGCATTATAGCTAAATATTCAAGAAAATACATAAGTGAATAAGGGGTGATTATATGCATAATCTAGCTGAAAGACTTATGGATGAACTTAATTGTAATTATATCTTTACAATACCTGTGCTAGGAGGAATTGGAATTTCTGAGTCTGTAGTGGTCACTTGGATTATTATGGCTTTTATTCTTTTAGCTTCAATTTTTCTAACGCACAATCTAAAAGTCCACAACATAAGCAAAAAACAAGCATTTGCCGAATTCTTGGTCAACTGGCTGGAATCTCTTGTTGGAGATATGGCAGGTGAGAAGGGAAAAAAATACAGTTTGTATTTGGGCACTGTACTTGTTTACATAGCAATAGCAAACGTGATTGGTATTTTTGGCTTTAAGGCGCCGACCAAGGACTTAAATGTTCCAGCGGCACTTGCTATTATGAGTATTGCTTTAGTTGAAGGGGCATCCATCTATGAACACGGAGTAAAAAAATGGCTCCACAAATTTACCGAACCTATCGCTATAGTAACCCCAATCAATATACTTGAGGTATTTACCAGACCATTATCACTTTGTATGCGACTTTTTGGTAATGTCCTCGGCGCTTTTGTAATTATGGAATTGCTTAAAATAGTTGTACCTATTGGAATTCCAGCTGTTTTTTGCCTGTATTTTGACCTTTTTGATGGTATCTTGCAGGCCTATGTATTTGTATTTCTAACCTCTCTTTATATCAAAGAGGCTTTGGAATAAGTTCTTTTAGAAAGGAAGTATTGAAATGAACACACTTATAGCTATTGGCGCAGGTATTGCCGTATTTACAGGACTTGGCGCTGGACTTGGAATTGGAATTGCAACTGGTAAGGCAACAGAGGCTGTTGCGAGACAACCTGAGGCAGAGGGTAAAATATCAAAACTCTTGATTCTTGGTTGTGCTCTCGCTGAGGCAACTGCAATCTACGGTTTTGTAATCGCGATTTTGATAATTATCATGCTTAATGGCTGATTATTTTCGTGAAATATTATAAGGAGAAGAGATACTTATGCTTAAATTAGATTGGAATCTCTTATTTACAATCATAAACATCTTACTTTTGCTTATTCTTGTAAAAGTCTTTTTGGTCAAACCAATTAAAAATATAATAGCTCAAAGACAAGCAGAGGCTGACGAAGAAAAGAAAAAGAACGCTGAAGAGAAGGCTGAACTTGATGAGCTAAAGAAAGATTATGATGAAAAGCTTAAAGAGATTGAGACTTTAAAGTATGAAAAGCTTCAGGAAGTAAGACTTGCTTCTGAAAAAGAATATAATGACATCATAGATGATGCCAATAAAAAAGCCAAAAGAATCACTGAGGACGCTGAGACAATGGCCAAGGTTGAGAGGGAGAGAATGCTCGATAAGGCTCAAAAAGAGATTACAGGTATGATTATCGATGCTGCAAGTAAGGTAGTAGCTTCGTCGTCAGAGTCAGACCAGAATCAGGACAGCAGACTATATGATAGATTTATTGAAAAAGCAGGTGATGAGAAGTGAATCAGAATGCAGTTGATTATGCAAAAAATCTGATAAATGAAAAAGTTCCAAGGGAATTGATACATCATGTTAAGTCTATGCTTGATTTGATACCACAGATTAGCGACGAGTTCAAAAATCCTGGCGTGGAAATTGAAAAGAAGCATCTCATCATAGACCGCATATTTCCTAAGGACATTAGAAATTTCTTAAAAATTCTTTGCGATAACAATGATTTTGAGCTTATAGATGACATTATAGAAAAGTATATGGAACTCTCATCTGAGCCTGTATTAAAGTCAAAGAGGGCTAAATTGACCTACGTTACAGCCCCAAGTTTCGAGCAATTGGCTGCTATAAGGGCCTTTGTTGAGAAAAAGACAGGCAATGAGGATGTAAATATTGACTTAAAACAGGACCCTAGCCTAAAATCTGGCTTTATCCTAAGAATAGGTGATGTAGAGTATGACTGGAGTGAGAAGGGAAGAATTAATCAGCTTGCTTCATCTATCAGTCAATCCATAGATTATAGTCATAAGAAAGATGATGACGATTACATGGCCAGCACTGACTCTATTATGAGCATATTGAGGACCAATATTAGAGACTTTGAACTATCGGCTAAAAATATGGAAGTAGGTCTTGTTGTAACCATCTCTGACGGAATTGCCACAATAGACGGCCTTGATCATGCATTTTATGGCGAGATTGTAGTATTTGACTGTGGCGTAAAGGGCATGGTTCAGGATATCAAAAAGGAAGAGATAGGCGTTATTCTCTTTGGTTTTAACGAAGATATCAAAGAGGGATCAAGAGTAGTAAGAACTGGAAAAATGGCCGGTATACCTGTCGGAGAGGCTTTCTTAGGGAGGGTGGTCGATGCACTTGGCACACCTATTGATGCAAAGGGAGAGATTGAGGCTTCTGCTTACAGACCTATTGAAAATCCAGCTCCAAGCATAGTTGACAGAGAAGGAGTAAGTGTCCCACTTGAGACAGGAATTCTTTCTATCGACTCTATGTTTCCTATAGGAAGAGGACAGAGAGAGTTGATTATAGGTGACAGGCAGACAGGTAAGACTTCTCTTGCCACTGATACTATTATTAACCAGAAGGGCAAAAATGTAATATGTATCTATGTTGCCATAGGCCAGAAGGCATCTACGGTTGCCCAGTTGGTAAACAATCTTAAAAATACAGGAGCAATGGATTATACAATAGTTCTTGCATCTACATCGTCTGATTCTGCGCCATTGCAGTATATAGCCCCATATTCAGGCTGCGCTTTGGCAGAATACTTTATGTATGAGGGCAAGGATGTGCTTATTATCTATGATGATTTATCAAAGCATGCGGTTGCCTATAGATCTATATCTCTGCTCCTTGAGAGATCACCTGGCCGTGAGGCTTATCCCGGTGATGTCTTCTATCTGCATTCAAGATTACTTGAGAGAGCTAGCAGAATTACTAAAGAGAGAGGCGGCGGCTCAATCACAGCTCTGCCAATCATTGAAACTCAGGCTGGCGATGTCTCGGCATATATTCCAACAAATGTTATTTCAATAACTGATGGACAGATATTTTTGGAGTCAGACCTTTTTAACTCAGGTTTCAGGCCTGCGGTAAATGTTGGCTTGTCAGTATCCCGTGTCGGCGGTGCAGCACAAACTAAGGCCATGAAGAAAGCTGCAGGCAGTATCAGAATTGATTTGGCTCAGTACAGGGAGATGGAAGTATTCACCCAGTTCTCATCAGATCTTGATGAGGGAACCTTAAAGCAATTGGGACACGGCAAGGCATTGATGGAAATGTTAAAGCAGCCCCTCCTTCATCCTTTAACTATGGCTGAGGAAGTAATAAGTCTTGTGGTCGCTAATTCAAAGCTTTTTGATCCTTTGCCATTAAAGGAACTGAAAAGCTACCAGGCTGCCTTGCTTGAGCACTTTGACAAGGAATGTAAGCCAATTGTCAGCGAGCTAGATAAGACAAAAGAACTTTCAGATGATTTGAAAGATAAGATAATTGATGAGGCTAAGGGCTTTTATGAGACCTATATGAAGGACCAAAAGAAGTCGATAGCAAGTAAATAGTTTTAGATGATTAGAAAAGAGGAAGAGTATGGCTTCTTCAAAAGAAATATTAGATCGAATTAAAAGTATCGAAGAGACTAAAAAAATCACTAAAGCCATGTATATGATGTCTTCTATGAAAGTAAGAAAGGCAAAACAAAAACTTCAGAATACTGAGCCCTACTTCAATGAACTTCAAAACGAAATTTCCGATATTCTCTATCACTTTCCAGAGATGGAAAGCATATTTTTTGATAACAGACCAAGTGATAAAAAAGAGGCCTTCAAAAAAAAGGCCTATATAGTACTCACTGGAGATAAGGGTATGTGTGGAGCTTACAACCACAATGTTATCAAGAAAGCAGAGGAAATAATTAAAGGCGAAGAACACTATAAACTCTTTATTGTCGGTGAACTTGGACGAAGATATTTTAAGAACAAGAAGAAAAATATCGATGAGAGCTTTAGATTTACAGCTACAAAACCAAGTATACATCGAGCAAGGGTTATAGCAGAACTTATAATTGAAGCCTACAGAGAAGAAGAATTTGATGAGGTATATATCATATATACCAAGATGAAGAAATCGGTTGTCGAGGAGGTAATGTGTCAAAGAATACTTCCTCTTATGACAAAGGCTTTTCTTAAAGATCATAAAGTTGATAAGAATATGGAAGGAGTGGTCTTCGATGAAGACGATTCTGAGTTCTTAATAGAACCATCGCTGAAAGTAGTACTTGAGAAGGTTCTCTATAACTACTTTATTGGCTTTATGTATGGTGCTTTGGTTGAGGCTTGTGCATGTGAAGAAAACGCCAGAATGACATCAATGCAAAATGCAACAGATAATGCTGAAAAGATCTTACACAACTTATCTATTGAGTATAATCGTGCAAGACAAGCTGCTATAACTCAGGAAATAACTGAAGTTATAGGTGGTGCTAAGGCTTTAAAAAAGAAGAAAAAGAAATGAGGTGTGGGTATGCGCGAAGTATTGGGTAAAATCGTTAGCATATCAGGTCCTGTTGTCGATGTTGAATTTGATAATAGTGACGACCTCCCGGCTATAAAGGATGAGCTCATAACTTACCTTGACAGTGATAGGGAGGCAAGTAAGAAAGAGGTAATGGAGGTGGCTGGCCATATCGGGAATAATACAGTCAGATGTATTATGCTTGGCGCGTCAGAGGGCCTTCACAGAGATATGAAGGTAATATCCACAGGACACCCAATTGAAGTGCCAGTCGGAAGTAAGACTCTGGGACGTCTCTTTAATGTCCTTGGAGACACACTTGATGGAGGCGAGGATTTATCAGAAGAGGAACATTGGTCAATTCATAGAAATCCACCTTCATATGCAGAGCAAAGTCCGGTAGCTGAGATATATGAGACTGGTATCAAGGTAATTGACCTGCTAGCCCCTTACTCAAAAGGCGGAAAGGTAGGACTTTTTGGCGGAGCTGGTGTTGGAAAAACGGTCCTGATACAGGAACTGATTCACAATATTGCCACTGAGGCTGGTGGATATTCAATATTTACCGGAGTAGGTGAGCGTTCAAGAGAGGGAAATGATCTTTGGAGAGAGATGAAGGAATCAGGTGTTCTTGACAAGACTGCCTTGGTTTTTGGTCAGATGAATGAACCACCTGGATCCAGAATGAGGGTTGCTGAGACTGGCCTGACTATGGCTGAGTATTTTAGAGATGTCCATCACAAGGATGTTCTTCTCTTTATAGACAATATATTTAGATTTGTTCAGGCAGGTTCTGAGGTTTCGGCTCTCTTGGGCCGTATGCCTTCAGCTGTAGGTTATCAGCCAACTCTTGCCAACGAGCTAGGTGAACTGCAGGAAAGAATAGCCTCAACTAAGAGGGGCTCTGTAACCAGTGTTCAGGCGGTTTATGTGCCTGCAGATGATCTCACAGATCCTGCGCCGGCCACAACATTTGCCCATTTGGATGCTACCACTGTTCTTTCAAGAAAGATTGTAGAACAGGGAATTTATCCTGCGGTTGACCCTCTGGCTTCCTCTTCTCGTATACTGGAGGCGGAAATTGTAGGTCAGGAACATTATGAGACTGCTGAAAGAGTTAAGGAGATATTGCAGAAATATAAGGATTTGCAGGATATTATTGCAATCCTTGGCATGGAAGAATTATCAGACGAAGATAAGCTTACAGTTTACAGAGCAAGAAAAGTTCAAAGATTCTTATCTCAGCCTTTCCATGTTGCAGAAAACTTTACTGGTGTCAAGGGCAAATATGTCTCTATAAAGGACACTATTGAAGGCTTTAAGGCCATTCTTGATGGCGCTTGTGATGATTGGCCTGAAGCAGCTTTTTTCAATGTTGGAACTCTAAAAGATGCCGAGGAAAAGGCTGACTTACTGAATAAGAGCTGATTAAAGCTGATAAGAGCTAATAAAAGCTGATTAAGGCTAATTAAAGATAATAAAAGCTGTTAAAAGCTGATTAAGGCTAATTAAAGATAATAAAAGCTGTTAAAAGCTGAATAAAGCTGAAAATTGCAAAAGGGTGATTTTATGGCAAGTTTTACACTTAAAATATATTCCTGCGACAGGGTCTTTTATGATGGCCCCTGTCAAAAGTTTATCTTTCCATCTCACGATGGGGAGATGGAAATCATGGCCAATCATGTTAAATTGACTACTACTGTTGAAGTTGGTATTATCAGATTTGAGATTAAAGACGGTGAATGGCAGACAGCGGTTGTATCTGATGGTTTGCTTGAAGTTGCATCAAATCAGGTAAGAGTTATAGTCTATTCTTGTGAGAAGCCAGAGGAAATTGATGAATTTAGGGCTGAGGCTGCTAAAGAGAGAGCATATGAACAGTTGAGCGAAAAACAGAGCATTATGCAATATAATATTTCAAGAGCATCTCTTGCCAGAGCTCTCGCCAGATTAAAAAGTGCTGGAAAAAACACTAATTAGAATTATTTTCTAGGAGGAAAAAGATGTCGGTATCAGATTATATGAGCGCCTTGAAAATGGGCAAAAAAGAGTATCACGCTTGTGTAAACAAGGGCAGATATCCATATTTACCGGTTTTAGAATCGATTATCAATGAGGATGAGATTGACTCTGAGGTCTGCTTAGGAGAAGATCAGATACCATTGAGATTAGTAGTGGGAACCTGCAATAAGGGAAGAACCAATGCATTTGCAGCTAACTTTATGCCCCTGCTTGATTGGGGAACTGAATTCTCTGCTAAATGGGCATCTTTGTCTGATGCACAGATCAATGAGGGAATAAGGGATTCTATCAAGGTCTATGAGTACATGAATAAGTTTTATGTCCTTGAGGGAAATAAGAGAGTTTCTGTACTTAAATATTTTGACGCTGTCACTGTCAATGCAGTTGTATATCGAAAGGTGCCAAAAAAGACTAATAAGGATGATGTCAAAATCTACTATGAGTTTATGGACTTTTATAACTCTACAAGGATGAATGATATCTACTTTAGCAATGTTGGATCTTTCACTTCACTGATGGAGCTTGTTGGAATCAAAAGCGGCGTCAAGATGGATGATATAGCAAAACAGGACTTCAGCTCTTCTTATCTTAGATTTAGAGCGGCTTTTGAGAATAGAGGCGGAGATCATTTTGACTATCCTGTAGGTGATGCCTACCTTCGTTTTATACATATCTTCGGATATAATACAGTTAAAAATATGACAGATGCTGAGTTCGAGAAGAATATAGCTAAGTCATGGGCTGAATTTGAACTGCTATCTGACGATGGCGGTGCAAAGATGCAAATGAAACCATCCAGTGAGCCTAAGAAGAATATCTTGAGTTTTCTCTTACCTAAGCCTTCAACAGCACAGGATAAGCTAAAAATTGGCTTTGTCTATGAAGGCCAGCCTGATTCGTCTGAATGGTCTTATGCACATGAACTTGGCAGAAGATACATTGAGGATACATTTGGAAGTGGTATCAGGACCAATTCAGTGAGTAATGTAGTGACTGGTGTAAATGATGAGGAGGCTATTGAAAAGCTTATAAAGGATGGAAATAATCTTATCTTTGTAACCTCACCAACCATGATAATTGCCTCGGTAAAGGCTGCTATCAAGCATCCTGATGTTAAGATTCTTGATTGTTCTCTCAACACTTCTCATAAATATATCAGAACATATTATGCCAGAATGTTTGAGGCTAAATTCCTTACGGGAGTCATAGCTGGCGCTCTTGCTGGTTCAGACAATATAGGTTATGTTGCTCAGTACCCTGTAAAAGGTACAATGGCTAATATCAATGCATTTGCCCTGGGAGCAAGATTTGTAAACCCAAGAGCTAAGGTTCATCTTGCTTGGTCAAGTGTTAAAAATGCTGATGTTGTCAATTTCTTTAAGGTTCATAATATCAAATATGTATCAGATCAAGATATGATCACACCAAATTGTTCTCAGAGAAGGTTTGGTCTTTACAAGATTGAGGACAATGGTGATAGAGTACATCTTGCAATGCCGGTTTGGCATTGGGGCGTATTTTATGAGAAGCTTATACAGAGTATCTTGTCTGGATCTTGGAATGATGATTCAGACACAAGAAATGCCCTTAATTACTGGTGGGGAATCTCTGCAGATGTTGTTGACTTGATTTGTTCTAATAAGCTTCCAAAAGATACCTTAAAGATGGTAGATTTTATGAAGCATTCTATATGCAAGGGCATGCTCGTGCCATTTAAGGATGAATTAATCGATCAGGATGGCAAGGTGAGAAATAAGGATGGAAATGAACTTAGCCCAGAGCAGATAATTTCTATGGATTGGTTAATCGACTCAGTTATTGGTAAAATTCCTGAAATTGACGACCTTGACGAATCTATACAGGTAGCTGTTTTAAATCAGGAACCTGTTATTGATTTGAATTAAATAATGTGCTTAAAATTTAATCAATATCAAATTTAATCAATATCAAAAAAGAAATATGGGGAAAATGATTTGAAAATATTAGTGCTAGCTGACGAAGAATCAAAGTATTTATATGATTATTTTGATAAATCAAAATTAGAGGGAGTTGACTTGATCATATCTGCAGGTGATTTAAATCCTAAATATCTGGAGTTTTTCACCTCTTTCACATCTGCTCCGATTATGTATGTCAAGGGTAATCATGATTCTTGCTATGAAGATACACCTCCTCAGGGATGTATCTGCATAGATGACAAGATTGTCAAGTTTAAAAACTTACGCATCATGGGGCTTGGAGGCTCTTTAAAGTACAATACTGGCAGGTGTCAATATACAGAAGAACAGATGAAACAGCGTTATAAAAAGCTCTGGTTTAGTCTTATGAAGAATAAGGGAGTTGATATTGTTGTCACACATGCCCCTATTGCTGGAGTAAATGATGGGATAGACAGGGCACATATGGGCTTCAAAGTATTTGACGAAATTATAGATAAGTATCATCCTGCTTATTTTATCCATGGCCATGTACACAAGGAATACACTAGGAATTTCCAGAGGGAAACCCTTTACAAGGACACTAGGGTAATAAATGGATATGAGTATTACTATCTTGAAGTTGAGCCTTAAAAGCTTGATAAATAGATGATTGTGCTAAAAAAAGAACAATTTAATTCTTGCATTAAAGAAGCCTATGTGATAGTATCTTTGTATCAAAAACATATGTCCGCGGTAGAAAGACATTTTAAGATATGTGTTTTTTGCTTAGTAAATGTTTAAGGAGATTATGATGGATAAGAAGTTAAAGGTTGGTATTCTTGGTGCTACTGGTATGGTAGGTCAGAGATTTATTACATTGCTTGAGAATCACCCTTGGTTTGAGGTAGTTTTACTTGCAGCAAGTGGCAGATCATCTGGTAAGCTTTACGAAGAGGCAGTTGATGGAAGATGGAAGATGTCTTGCGATATGCCTGAGTATGTCAAGAAGATGACTGTTTACGATATGGACAAGGATTTTGACAAGATTAACAGCGAAGTTGATTTCGTATTCTGTGCTGTTAACATGCCTAAGGATCAGATTCGTGCCCTTGAGGAGAAGTATGCTAAGGCAGAGACTCCTGTTGTTTCTAATAACAGTGCAAACAGATGGACTCCAGATGTACCTATGGTTGTACCTGAGATCAATCCAGAGCACCTTGAGGTTATCGAGTCTCAGAAGAAGAGACTTGGCACAAAGAGAGGTTTCATCTGTGTTAAGCCTAACTGCTCAATCCAGAGCTATACACCAGCAATTCACGCTTTGAGAGAGTTTGAGCCAAAGCTTGTAGTTGCTACAACATACCAGGCTATCTCTGGCGCAGGTAAGACATTTGCTCAGTGGCCTGAGATGGAACACAATATCATTCCTTTCATCAGCGGTGAGGAAGAGAAGTCTGAGAAAGAGCCATTGAGACTTTGGGGTCAGGTTAAGGACGGAGTTATCGTTCCAGCTACAGAGCCTACAATTTCATGCCAGTGCTTAAGAGTACCTGTTCTTGATGGACATACAGCTGCTGTATTTATCAACTTTGAGAAGAAGCCTTCTAAGGAGCAGATTCTTGAGAAGTGGAGAAGCTTCAAGGGACTTCCTCAGGAGCTTGAGCTTCCAAGTGCACCAAAGAACTTCATTCAGTATCTTGAGGAGGATGACAGACCTCAGGTAAGACTTGATGTTAATTATGAGAATGGTATGGGAGTTTCTATCGGACGTCTCAGAGAGGATTCTGTATTTGATTACAAGTTCGTAGGTCTTTCACACAATACATTGAGAGGTGCTGCAGGCGGCGCTGTTCTTATAGCTGAGCTTTTAGCTGCTAAGAATTACATCACACCAAAGCAGGCATAATTCAGAAGTCTAGATTGACATTGGATTTTAAAATTATTTTTTGATTTAGTCTTTAAGAGCTGTTGGGCATGTCCTGACAGCTCTTATTTATGGCTTGTTTTATTAGCTATTTTAATAAAGTATTCTAAAAGAATATATTTTTACTTGATTAATATTAGCTTTTGTGTAATAATAGGTTTACATTTCCTTAGAGGGAGGTTTATATGAAAAAGAATCATTTTTTTGCGATGTTATTTCGTATGAAGTATATAATCAGATGGCAGCTTATGTGTAACACTAGGATTGAGAATGACAGTGAGCACAGTTTGGAGGTGGCCTATATTGCACATGCCTTGGGCGTAATCAACAATACAATTTATAAGGGGGATCTCAATGCAGAGAGATTGGCCTTGTTAGGAATGTACCATGATGCTACTGAAATTATCACAGGTGACATGCCTACGCCAGTTAAGTATTACAGCAAGGAGATTAGAAAAGCCTATACAGAAGTGGAGAATGTGGCCAAAGAACAGCTCTTAACAGGACTGCCTGAGGAAATGCAGGGAGCCTATGCACCTCTCTTGGGACCAAGTAAGGAGGAGGAGAAGCTTTGGATTTATGTCAAGGCAGCTGATAAGATTTCGGCTCTAATAAAGTGTATTGAAGAGGAACACAAAGGAAATCATGATTTTGATGATGCTAAAGATACAATCTCAGCCTATATTGAAAAGATTGACCTGCCAGAAGTTAAGTATTATATGAAGCACTTTATGCCAGCTTTCAGCATGACTTTGGATAAGAGTGGAACAAATAGAAGGAAGAATGTATGAGTAAGAGAGTTTTTATCGCCGAAAAACCTAGTGTGGCCAAAGAATTTGGAAAAGCGCTACATGAATCTTTCGCCAATAAAGATGGCTATATGGAGTCAGATAAGTCTATAGTCACTTGGTGTGTGGGACATTTAGTTACTATGTCATATCCTGAAAAGTATGATGAAAACTTGAAAAAATGGCGCTTGGATAGCATCCCTTTTATTCCGGAAAGCTTTAAATATGAGGTTATCCCTTCGGTTAAGAAACAATTTGATATTGTAAAATACCTTCTAACCAGAGAAGATGTCTCTCAAATATATGTATGTACTGACTCGGGACGTGAAGGAGAATATATATACAGACTTGTAAGACAGGAAGCTGATGTTAAGGGGAAAGATGAGCGCAGGGTTTGGATTGATTCACAGACAGAGGAAGAAATTCATAAGGGAATTGAAAATGCTAAGCCTATATCTGCCTATGATAATCTTTCAGATGCTGCTTATCTTCGAGCCCAGGAAGATTATCTTATTGGTATCAATTTCTCAAGAGTTCTATCTTTGAGATATTCCAGAACTCTTGCCAGTTTTATGAATAAGGATTTTTGTACTGTAAGTGTCGGAAGAGTAATGACCTGTGTACTTGGTATGGTTGTAAATAGGGAAAGAGAAATCAGAAACTTTGAAAAGACTTATTTTTATAGAGTAATAACTAGTGCTGATATTGCTGGAAGCATGATTGATGCAGAATGGAAGGTACAGGAAAAGAGCAAGTATTACGGGACACCTTTTTTATATAAGACTAATGGCTTTGTAGATAAGGCTAAGGCTGAAGAACTTATTGGATTTTTATCAGATCCAATGCCTGCAAAGGCTACAGTTTCTCTTATTGAAAGAAAAATAGAAAAGAAATCTGCGCCTCTATTGTACAATTTGGCAGAGATTCAAAATGATTGTTCTAAAATCTTTAAGATCAGTCCTGATCAGACCTTGAACATAATTCAGGAATTGTATGAGAAGAAGCTTGTTACTTATCCTAGAACTGATGCCAGAGTTGTGAGCACAGCAGTTTGCAAGGTTATTGATAAGAATATTAAGGGCCTCTTATCTTACGCTCCATGCGGCCAATATGCCAAACAGGTCCTAGACAATGGCTGGTATAAAGGACTTGCAAAAACTAAGTACTGTGATGATAAAAAAATTACAGACCATTATGCCATAATTCCAACCGGTCAGGGTCTTAATAACCTTGCTGGTTTGTCAAGCACAGCTGCTAACACATATGAATTGATAGTTAGAAGATTTTTGAGCATCTTCTTTCCTCAGGCTAAGTATCTTAAATGCAGTCTTAATCTCATGTGTAAGGATGAACTTTTTGCAGCATCATTCAAATCCCTAGATGATCCAGGATATCTTCCTGTCACTATATCTTCATTTGGTAAAAAGAAGAATGTAGAAGAAATCTATGGTCAGGACAAGCCTAAGGATGATGAGGAGGAAGAGGACCAGCTCTCAGAATCAATCTCAGCTGTTTTGAAGAAAGTTAAAAAGGGAGATGAGATTGAACTTAAAGCATTTAATATAAAAAATGGTGAGACAAGTCCTCCTAAGAGGTATACATCAGGTTCTATAATACTTGCAATGGAGAATGCCGGTGAACTCATAGAAGATGATGACTTAAGGGCACAGATTAAGGGCTCTGGAATTGGAACTTCTGCGACAAGGGCTGAAATCTTAAATAAACTTAACACTAAAGATTACATTTTTACAAATAAAAAGACTCAGGTTATAACACCTACTAAGTTTGGTGAAGGAATCTTTGAACTTATGAGGCTGTCAATGCCGACTATGCTTAACCCTAAGTTTACAGCAAGCTGGGAGAAGGGCTTGACCATGGTTGAGGAAGGTACTATAACATATGATGAATACTCTCAGAAGATGGATGATTATGTTGTAAGACGCACCAATTCTGTAAAAGGAACAGATTGTAGATCTCAATTGAACATACTTTTAGGTCAGCTTGCTCAATTATATGAATAATATTTGGAGGTTACTATGTACGAGGATTTAACTATTAAGGAACTATTTTCTTTAGATGAGACACTTGCAGGAACTTATCTTTCTAACTTTAAGTATCCATGGGAAGCATTGGCTGGCATTGGAGATTTAATACTTGAAATAGGCAAGGGCCTATCTTTGGATGAATATGACAAAAGAGGGGATGATATTTGGATTCATAAGACTGCAAAGGTCTTTGATTCAGCCTATATTGCTGGTCCTTGTATTATAGGCCCTGACACTGAAGTTAGACACTGTGCTTTTATTAGAGGAAAGGCCTTAGTTGGCGCTTCATGTGTTATCGGAAACTCTTGCGAATTAAAGAATGTAATTATTTTTAACAAGGCTCAGGTTCCACATTACAACTATGTTGGAGATAGTATTTTAGGCTTTAAATCTCATATGGGTGCTGGATCTATAACATCAAATCTTAAGTCTAACAAGACAAATGTTACCATAAAGTACTCAGATGAGAAAATCGAAACTGGCTTAAGAAAGATCGGCGCCTTTCTTGGTGATCACGTAGAAGTTGGATGCGGTAGTGTACTTAATCCTGGTACAATTATCGGAAAGAATACATGCGTATATCCATTATCAAGTGTAAGGGGATTTGTTAACAAGAATTCTATTTACAAAAAAGCTGGAGAAATTACTGACTTTGTACAAAATGTTTAATTAATACGGAAAATATATCTAAAAAACAGTTTTCTTTGTGGAAAATATATAAAAAATATATATAAGCACTTGCTTAAATTGTCTATAATTACGGGGGTAATTTATAAAGCAAGTGCATATTTTTGTTAATAAATTTATGAATAAAATATGAATAAAATATTGATTTATTATTATTTCAGTGTATAATATCAAATAAGATGTGACTGAAACACTCATTTTGTATAAATAATTATTGTCCATCTGAAGCAAAATAGACTTATTCAAGAAAGGGTATTGTGATGAAGAAGAAAACGCAGAAGATTCAGGCGGTAATTCTTGCAATTGTTATGTTAGCAGTGGTAACAGTTGCTGTATCAGCTGCAGGGGGATTAAACAGCAGCAACAAAAAGGCCAAGGATGGCTTGGAAATACTTGATGGAACTTACTATGATAATAGTGATTTCTATAACAAAAATGCTTCACTTGGCATAGCAAACACATTTCATCTCTTTGCATTTAATCAGCTTGATGTAAATGTGCACTGTAATGGTAACTTTGCTGCAAAGGTTGCCAATGTTGGTACTAACAACGGTACTAATCAGTTTACAGACAAGAACGAGCTTTGTATTGTTACAGACAAGCTTGTTATGAATTCGAGCACAAGAGTAAATACTTGGTACGTTCCAGTAGATGCTAAAGTTACAGATAGGGGAGGAAATAAGCTCTCAAATCCAATCAATGCAGGTCAGATTTCAATTGACACAGGTGATGATTGTATAGCTAACATTGATTTAAATGGTATTAAGCCGGCTTATGTAGCTCATATTAATGAGGATTATCTTGATTTAGCTGCAGAACAGGCTCAGTATGCTGACTTATCGAACAAGCTTTCAAAGGTTGCCGACAATTATGCTTCATGGACATGCAATGGACTCGGTAAACTTGTGCTTAACGATGAAGGCATGAATGTGATAAATGTTAAGGGCGATACTTTAGGCGGTTTTGACACACAGAACGGATTCAAAATCTACAATGCAGTTTATGACAATGGATATTCAGGAAAGCAGAGCATTGTAATCAATGTTGATCTTGCAGGTTACTCTTCTTTCTATACTAATGCACAGACAACAGTTTATAGAACTGATGATGCAGAGGTTATCAATTCAGAGTCAAATGTTTTGGATGGAACAATAGTTCTTTGGAACTTTTTTGATAGTTCTTCTGATGATGGACAGTATCACGGTGAAATTACACTTCAGAAAGCTATGCTTGGTAGTGTTTTAGCACCATATGCAACATTCCATGCTAATCAGAACATAGATGGTAATATTATTGCTAATAATATTACAACAGGTGGTGAGACACATCGTTGTGATTTCCTTGGACCTATTGATGTAGATTGGACTCCTACTGATCCTCACGCTGGTGGTTCAAGTCAGGAAGAGACAACAGCAGCTACAACAAAGGCTACAACAGAGGCTACAACAGCAGCCACAACAAAGGCTACAACAGCAGCCACAACAGCAGCCACAACAAAAGCTACAACAGCAGCCACAACAAAAGCTACAACAGCAGCTACAACAAAGGCTACAACAGCAGCCACAACAAAGGCTACAACAGCAGCCACAACAAAGGCTACAACAGCAGCTACAACAAAGGCTACAACAGCAGCTACAACAAAGGCTACAACTAAGGCTACAACTAAGGCGGTTGCAACTCAGACATCTAAGGGAGATGCTTCTGGTAAGAAGAATCAAACAGTTATCATCAATAAAGTTGACCAGTATGGAAACAATGTTGAGGGTGCTGTCTTAAAGATTATTGATGACAAGGGTGACCTTGTTGAACAGTTTGTTACAACAAAGAAAGCATTTGAAGTAAAGATTCCAAGTGGTTCTTTCTCATTAGTAGAGGTACAGGAACCTAATGGATACGAACACGCTAGAAACATTAATTTCACAGTTTCAGATAAAAACATTATTGCTTCATCTGATGCCAAGGTACTTGATAAGACAATTACAATGGTTGACGAAAAACAAGTTAAGCCTTTTAGTGTTAAAATATTAAAGACTAATAAGGACAATAAGATAATCGATGGAGCTAAGTTAAAGATTAGTCATGTCGATGATGCTGGAAATTTTGTTACAGATAAAGAGTTTACTTCTGTAGGATTGCAGGTCAGCTTAATCGATTTATATCCAGGTTCATATATATTAAGCGAAGTAGAAGCACCTGAAAATTACCTTTTAGCTGATGATATCTTCTTTAATGTTACTGATCAGGGCAACATTATGGTTGATGGAAGTCAGACTAGTTCTCTTGTTATGCTTGATGAATATGAGGACAAGACAGTAAGTCTCAGTAAGCAGGATATTGCAGGCAATGAAATAGCTGGAGCTAGCATTTCTATAAAAGATAAGGATGGAAATGAGGTACATTCTTATGTATCTGTAGAAGGAATGTCTCATAAGTTTAAACTTCAGCCAGGTACATACACTATGACTGAGACTCAGGCCCCTGCAGGCTTTGATATAGCTGAGACAATTACATTTACACTTGATATTAATGGCCAGGTAAGTGTAAATGGAGACTTTAAGGAAAAGGTAGTTATGGTTGACGAGTACTCTGCTAAGGAAGTACAAATCAGCAAGGTAGATATAGCTGGTAAGGAAATTGAAGGCGCTAAGATTTCAGTTTTCAAGGGCCAGGTAGAAGTTGCAAAGTGGGTTTCTGAGGCAGGTAAGACAAAGACAATTACTTTAAAACCAGGCAAATATACTTTGACCGAGACACAGGCACCTGAAGGTTATGAAATTGCAGAATCTATATCTTTCACAGTAAATCCTGATGGAAGCCTTATAGCTAATGATACTGCACTTGATGGAAATAAAATCGTCATGCTTGATAAGTACAAAGGCCAGACAGTAAATGTCAGCAAGCGTGACATTGCAGGTAATGAAATTGACAATGCTACTCTAACTGTTCTTGATCACAAGGGCAATGTTGTAGTAGAGCCATTTAAAACAAGCAAAGATTCAGTACATACAATCAGCCTCGAACCAGGTCTTTACCAGTTAGTTGAGACAAGTGCTCCTGATGGATATGTAGTATCTGAGAAAATCACATTTACAGTTGATACGAATGGCAATGTATCTGCTATGGGTAAGGTTGTAGCAGATAAGACACTTGTAATGACAGACAATTATTCTAAATTAAGCATCAAGAAGACTGATGTTGCTGGCAATGAACTTGCTGGTGCTACTTTAAAGCTTACAGATGTAAATGGAAATGCTGTCTATGACATTAAGGGTAATGAAATCAAATCGTGGGTTTCAGGAACTGAGGCACATGTTGTCGAAGGTATCAAGAATGGCACATATATGCTTACAGAGCTCACTTCTCCAGATGGTTATGTCGTAGCTGAAAGCATCGTATTTGATGTTAAAGAAGGACATGTATATGGCTCTAATGGCGTAAGAACTGAGGATGATTCATTGACTATGGTCGATGGAACAACATATATGAGTTTTGGTAAGGTCTTAAAGGATACTGAAAAGAATAGTAATGATCCAACTTCTACAAAGCAGTTGGGAGGAGTTACATTTGGTATCTATGCAGATCAGGATTGCACAAGCCTTGTGCGCGAGGTAACTAGTGATGATTCTGGTTTAGTAGAGGCTAAGGGCCTTGCAAAGGGTACTTACTACGTTAAGGAATTAAAGACAAAGGATCCACTTATAAAGGTTGACTCAACTGTTTACACAGCTGTAATTACAGATTCAGCATTTGCCGGATTGCAGAATCCAGATGGCTCAATGCTTTTAAATAATACAGTTGTCAATACAAAGATTGAGGCTAAGATTGAACTTATCAAGGTTGATAAGGACAACCCAGATAAGGCTCTTGCAGGTTCTACATATGGAATTTACAGATTTGCAAGTGACACAGAAGCGACTGCAAGCGGATCTGCTTCTGGTCTGATTAAGGTTGGTGAAGCAATCACTGATGCCAACGGAAAGATAAGTTTTGATGGATTATTTGTTGGTGAACAGTATACTATTATTGAACTCAATGAGCCTGCAGGATATCAGGTTTCTAAAGATTCAATCAATGTAAAGCTTGAGCTTAAAGATGGTATTCTTACAACTACATTAGTGGATGATGGTAAGGGTACAGCTAAGCTTGATGCTGACAACAATATCGTATGGTTTGAGCCAGAATTGAAAGTAAGTATCAGCAAGAAGAATAACAGTGGAGAACTTCTTTCTGGTGCAAGTCTTCAGGTTATTGATACTCTTAGCAATCAGGTAGTTGATAGCTGGGTTAGTGATGGAAATGAGCATATAATCGCAGCTAAGCTTGTTGGTGGAAACACATATATTTTAAGAGAAATTGCAGCACCTAATGGTTATGCAATTGCTGAAGATATCACATTTAAGGCTATTGCTAAGGCAACTGCAAACAATGAAGATTATATTCAGGTTCTTGATATGATTGACGATGATGAAAATCCTGGTCAGCCTGAGACACCAGGAACAACAGAGACAACTCAGACACCAGGTACACCGGGAACAACAGAGACAAGTCAGACACCAGGCACACCGGGAACAACAGAGACAACTCAGACACCAGGTACACCGGGAACAACAGAGACAACTCAGACACCAGGTACACCGGGAACAACAACTACAAGTCAGACACCAGGTACACCGGGAACAACAACTACAAGTCAGACACCAGGTACACC
>CAMUXE010000005.1 GCA_947164605.1 uncultured Lachnospiraceae bacterium
CCTGGGCCTGGGCCTGGGCTGGCTTTACCTCAGCTGGCTTTACTGCCTGGGCCTGGGCCTGGGCTGGCTTTACCTCGGCTGGCTTTGCTTCCACCTTTTTCTCTGGTTCAGGTAAGAGTGTCTTTTTCTCAATTGTCACTTCTTCCTGACGAAGGAAATTCTTTGGATACTTTGTATCGTCAGATTTAAATAATTTAAGACTTTCAATATAAGCCTCATCTTCCTTTTTATAGATAGAGAAGCTGTCTGTCTTGTCGATTACAGACTTATCAGCCTTCTTTAATCTATCAACAGTTGTGAATGCAACAGTATTGCTGTCAAATAGTACTGATGCCTCAGGCAACTGCTCGAAATTCAACTCACTCATATAGTATATAGGCTTAGCAACATTCTTGACTGCAATATATACGAACAAGGCCTCATTAAGGCTGTAATCCTTGCTAAGAACCAAAACATTTTCTGTCTTAAGCGGAGAAACATCAGTTTTATCTGCCATAAGTCTTGAAAGTGAATCCTTATCAATAGATGTAAGCTTTTTAATTATGCTGTTTACAACAGTCTCCTTAGCATCACCGAACATAGCAGTTCTAAAAATACTGTATTTTCTAGTGAAGAGATCTGCAAAATCACCTAACTCATTAGCCTTTCTTGACATGATACTGTCATTTTTGTTAAGAGCGAATTCCTGAATAATACTGATAACTGAGTTAATTGAAAGGTGTAACTTCTCAGCCTTTCCATGAATAAAAACGAAAGCCATAGCAGCCTGTAATAAAGTGAGCTGCATGTTTTTCATAAATGGGTTTATGCTCTTAGGATCACCTGCAGATAAGACAGCATATATAATCTGTGCCATATTATTAACATCATCGTCATCCTTGATATAATCGAAAAGATTGTAGGAGAAATCTCCTTTAAGCACTGTTGAAGGCTTATAGTTATCTTTAAGTGTAATTATGTAAGACGAATTTTTAACCTGGTCAACAAGCCTTTTAACCTGGTTTGCATCGTCACATATGATAAAACGACCGCCATCAATCTTAGAACGCTTAAGTTCAGTTAAGAGCTGAGTAATAGTATTTTCAGCAGAAACCATCTCAGGTTCCTCTTTTTCTTCCTCAAATTCTAGGTTCAAATCTAAGATTGTATTTGTTTTTTCTTCAACTGTTTCATTGATTTCACTATTTTGTTCAACAATATCATCTGCAGAATCTTTACCCTTTTTAGAGCCAAATAGATCTCTTACGTCTGTTTTAGCCAACTTGGTAAGCTTTTCTCTATAGCTACTCATAAAGTTCCTCCTTGCGAGTAATTTTAAAATCTGCAATTATATACTTTAAAAAGAAATTAAGTACAAAACTGCTCTCTTATTATAGCAAATAATAAACATTTTTTAAACTTAATCTAATAAAAAAATTGATTTATTTTTAAATTATTTTACCTAAAGGGCTTTTATAAAGCAAAAAAAAAACGAAATATAAATATCTCGTTTCCTTTTTCAAATCCATATAATATTATATTGGCATGCTACTTTGATACAATTTTTCCATTGTAGAGCTTCTTTTCAAGCATATTTATGCCAAGACTCTTTCTCAACTTTTTGATCTTTTCAGTTTCATTCTCAGTCACTAGTGAAATACTAAGACCCTGCTTGCCATTTCTTCCGCATCTACCAGCTCTGTGTATATAAATTTCGTTTTCAGAAGGTAAATTTAGATGTATAACAGCATCTATAGCATCAATTTGAAGGCCTCTTGCAGCAAGATCGGTAGATATCAGAATCTTAACTTTTCCAGTCTTAAAATTATCAATCGCAGCGATTTTCTCCTGTTTTGTCTCATTGCCAGCAATTGAGGCAATCTCATAGTGATGATATTTAAGCTTCTGGCATGTTTCCTGATATTCATATTTTGAATTCACAAAGACCATTACCCTGTCGCAATCAAGCGCCTTAACAACCTTTCGCAAGGTCTCTATTTTTTCATTTCTATTACAGCTAAAGTAAAAGTGCTTTATAGTGTTAGGAATTGCCTGACCTGACTTATCTTCGGCTACAAGATTGATTATAACAGGATCATTTGTTATAGCACTTGCATCCTTAATAGTTCTTTTCTGAATACTAGCCGAGAAAAGTAAAGTCTGAGTCCTTCTCATAAGGCTGTGTCTTATATTGATAACATTTTCCATCTGGGTTTTTGAGAGCATCTCATCTGCTTCGTCCAAGCAAAAGACTTTAACATTATTCAGATGAATTTTTTTCATCTTAATCAATTGCATAACTCTTGCAGATGTACCCACGGCAAATGCTGGTTTTCGCTTCAGGCTCTCGATCTGCCTAGAAATATTACCGTCACCTACAAGTAATGCAGATTCATTCCTTAAATCTGCCCGATCGAGCAAAGTTCTGATATTATTGTTTATCTGAGAACAAAGCTCCTGGGTTGGAGCGAGAATTAAAAACTGTATCCCTTTAATTTCAGGATCAAGCATAGTCAACATTGGTAAAAGATAAGCTAAAGTCTTGCCAGTTCCAGTTTTAGAACATGCAATAATATCCCTATTTTTTAGTATTTGAGGAATCGTTCTAACCTGTATATCTGTGGCTTCCTCAATACCTGTCTTTTTCAAGGTGTCAACTATTTTAAAATTTACGCCCAACTGCTGAAAATTCATAAAAATACTCCTTACTCAAAACATTGGCGGCTTGAATGCAATGCAATCAGGCCGCCAATTATTCTTAATTGCTATATAAATAATATCAGAAAAGCTTATTTATAACAAGCAAACATATTTTTATATCATTCTACTTAGCATCAGCATAGTAGTATATTACTAGATTAGTCCCCTCAACAATCTTATTGCTATCTATATGGTTGATTTCAGCGATATTCTCAATATAACTTTTCTTATCCTCATTAGGGGCATATTTCTCAGCAATATCCCAAAGAGTATCATGATTCTGAACCTGAATACTCTGATAATACTTTACCTTAGCATCTTTTGATTCATAGGCATTAACATTTATTCTTATCGACTTGATTGTAAATCCTATGCAAAGAGCAATAAGTGCTAGACACATGCTTAATCTCACAATTTGAAGCTTTCTTTTTTGGGCCTTATTCTTTCTTGCCATAACTTTCTTATTTTTGATATCTTCATATTGTCTTCTATATGAGTCCATACGCTTAATTCTCTTTAAGTCTTCCATTCTCTTTAGGTCTTCTTTCTTGATATCCTTTATATCCTTTATTTTCTTCGAATCACTGATTCTCTTCATATCTCTCTTCATATCTCTCATCATATTTCTCCCTCAGTCGAATATGTGTTCGTTTCTTTATGATGATGATACAACTAGAACAAATGTTTGTCAAGCATATTTTCGAACATCTGTTCCGAAAATATTTTCTGAAAATATGTTTGTTTTTTCATCTACATGTGATATTATATTTATAGAATTTAAGCATAAGATAGGAGTAATTATGGCATACGGCAAGATTACAAAAAAGCAGCAGGATATCCTTGAATATATAAAATCATGCATCTTAAACAAGGGATACCCACCATCAGTTAGAGATATATGTGATGCAGTTAATCTAAAGTCAACCTCAAGTGTTCACTCCCACCTTGAAACACTTGAAAAGAATGGATATATTAGGCGTGACCCAGCTAAGCCAAGAGCTATAGAAATAATAGATGATAACTTCAATTTGACAAGACGTGAAGTTGCCAATATACCTCTTGTAGGCAATGTTGCTGCTGGACAGCCAATTTTGGCTATAGAAAATATTGAAAACTATTTTCCTATTCCAACTGAGTTTCTCCCTAACCAAGATACCTTCATGCTCAAGGTAAAGGGTGACAGCATGATCAATATTGGTATTTTCGATGGAGATTACATAATAGTTGCTAAACAGGAAACTGCAAGCAACGGTCAGGTTGTTGTAGCCTGCGTAGACGATTCAGCTACAGTTAAACGCTTCTTCAAAGAAGATGGACACATTAGGCTCCAGCCAGAAAATGATTCCATGGATCCCATAATAGTTAATGATTGCACAATTATGGGCAAGGTTATCGGTCTCTTCAGACTGGGTATCTAATCATCAATTAATTTATAAGCACAAAAAAACTGTCCAGGTGACTCAAATCACCCAGACAGTTTTTTTTATTTCATTCATTTTATTTATTCATTATATTCAATTATACTCAATTAAATATCAAGTACTTTACCGTCAGACCAGATTTTATCAAGGTTATAAAACTCTCTATCCTCCTCAGCGAAGATATGAATAATAACATCGCCATAGTCCATAAGGATCCAAGATGATGATCCATGACCCTCAATTCTTGGTGAATCAAGACCAGCCTCAGCGAGTTTATCCTCAACTCCATCAAGGATAGCCTGTACCTGACGCTCATTAGAACCATCAGTAATAACAAAGTAGTCACCGAGAACTGAAATTTCGCTTATATCAATGACCTTAATATTTTCTGCTTTTTTATCTCTCATTGCTTCTACAGCAATTTTTACAACTTCTAAAGATTCCATACTAAACCTCTTCTAATTTATTCTTATACGCTGTGTAAGTGTCATATGTCAGCTTATCTATTGGCTTTGAGGATTTCTCAAGATAAGTCAATGTATCCCTCAAAACTATATATACTGTCTTTTTCAAATCTATAAAGACAAGGGATCTAACTTCATCCAGGTCAAATGCTTTGTTTCGCATAGGCTCCAGGAAATCAGCAATAAATATAATTTCCTCAAGAGTTGTCATATCAGGCTTTCCAGTTGTGTGATATGTCACAGCACTGAGTATCTCATCATCATCAATGCCAAATTTTTCCTTTGAATAGAGAGCTCCAACCTTACCATGAAGAAGATAAGGACTTTTCTCTTCATATTCTGAAATCTCAATCCCATGCTTTTTGCACTCCATCAAAAGGTCCTGGTCGCTCAAGTACTTGGCACAATCATGAACCAAACCAGCTATATAGGCCTTTTGCATATCGACATTATATCTCATAGCAAGGGCCGCTGCTGTGTTGGCAACACCTACAGAATGCCAAAACCTATCCGGCTTATCCTTCAATATCTCAGCAACCTTGCTCCTGATTTCTGTCACATATTCGTTATTCATATTTGCCTCGTTTCAAAATGAGCTAAATCTAGATATAAAGGCCTTTTTCGATTATATAAGCCTTTACCTTTTCATCAACCAAGTCAGATATGTCCTTATTCTCATGGACCATATCTCTTACCTGAGTCGAGCTGACATCAATGCAATCCATATGCATAAGCTCTATCTGGGCTCCAAACTCCCTTTCAAGGAAGTCTATTCTTGCCTTGAGGTCCGCGCTGCTATGCTGATCTCTATTTGCCGCAATAAATCTGCAATTCTTCAAAACATAATCCGCATGATACCACTTATCTAGGTAGAAGAGTGAATCAGCTCCAATTATAAAGTCCACATGGCTATATGTCTTGAGAAGCTCGGATAGGGTATCAGCTGTGTAGGTTCTACCTTCTCTTTTCAGTTCCAAATCTGAGAATTCAAGATAATCATAATCCTCAATTGCAAGCTTAACCATTGCTGCCCTGTCTTCTTTAGGAAGGACCTTATTGCTATCCTTGTAGGATGAAGGATCTGCGCTTGGCATAATAAGAATCTTATTTATTCCAAACTCCTTATGGCATGTGATAGCCATTGCAAGATGTCCCTTGTGTATAGGGTTAAATGTTCCTCCTAAGACAGCCACAGAATTATCATATTTTTTCAATTTCTATATGGCTCTTTCCCTGTTTAATTCTTGTCTTTGATGGTCTAAAAAGGACTATCTTTCTACCTATAACCTGAACGACCTCAGATCTTGTTCTCTCAGCCAAAACTGGGGCGATTTCCTTTGGTTCATCAGCACAGTTCTTCAAAACATTGATCTTGATAAGTTCCTTAGCCTCAAGGAACTCATCTATAGCAGCTGTAATCTCAGGTGTAATGCTAGCTTTACCAAACTGGAAATTTGCATCCATCTTCATAGCTAAGCTCTTAAGGTAAGCTCTCTGTTTACTTGTCATAATTGACCTCTTTCTTTAACGATTATTCGTAATATTCAAACTCCATATAGTCTCCAACCTTGACAGTATCACCCTCAACAAGGCCTAGAGCTAAAAGTTCCTTAATAATTCCAGAATCCTTCATAAAGTTCTGGAAGAAATTGAAGCCCTTTTCAGATTCAAGATTAGTATAGCCAAGCATACGATCGATTCTAGGACCAGAGACAAGGTAGACCCCCTCCTCTTCCTTTTCAACACTATAAGCCACATCCTTATCGACACCAAGCATATCTAAATCAAACTCTGGGGCAAATGTTATGTCGTCATCCTCAGCATTATCCAAAAGATCCTTGACCTTAAAAATCAACTCCTTCAAGCCCTTGCCCGAAACAGCTGAAATTGGGAAAACTTCAATCCCCTTAGGTTCAAACTCTTTTCTCAAGCGCTCAACAGGATCCTCATCAAGGTATTCCATCTGGATTACATCCGTCTTGTTTGCAGCAATTACCTGAGGTTTATTGAGAAGAGTAGGATCATACTTCTCAAGTTCAGCATTGATGGCCTTAATATCCTCAATAGGGTCTCTGCCTTCAGTTGAGGCAACATCAACCATGTGAATCAAAACTCTACATCTCTCAATGTGCTGAAGGAATTCATGGCCCAAGCCAATTCCATCAGAAGCGCCTTCAATAAGGCCTGGAATATCAGCAATAACGAAGCCCTTAGCTCCATCGACATCTACAACTCCAAGAATAGGATTGAGTGTTGTGAAGTGATAATTAGCTATCTTAGGCTTAGCATTACTAACTCTAGAGAGGAAGGTTGACTTACCGACATTAGGGAAACCAACCAAACCTACGTCAGCTATACATTTGAGTTCAAGTTTAACCCAAAGTTCTCTGGCGTCCTGACCTGGTTGGGCATACTGTGGAGCCTGCATTGTAGAGGTCGCATAGTTCATGTTACCCTTTCCGCCTCTTCCACCAGGCAATATAACCTGCCTCATATTATCCTTAGAAAAGTCAGCAATTACCTTGCCTGTGACATCATCATACATTACTGTTCCCTCAGGAACCTTGATGATTAAATCCTCTCCATCTTTACCAGTACATCGCTTCTTTCCGCCTTCCTGGCCACTTTCAGCAACATACTTGCTATTATATCTGAAGTCGCCAAGTGTGTTGAGGCCCTTGTCCACTTCAAATATAATATCTCCACCTTTACCGCCATTTCCACCATCAGGTCCACCGGCTGGAACATAGAGCTCTCTTCTAAAGCTCACATGGCCATCTCCACCCTTACCTGACTTAATAAAAATTCTGGCTCTATCAGCAAACATAATTTACCTGCCTTTCTAAGAAAAAAGCTCCAAATCCGAGGACTTGGAGCCATAAAAATTCGAGTTTTAGTCGATTATCAGTCGTTAGATGCAACAGGATATACAGACACCTGCTTCTTATCTCTGCCTTTTCTCTCAAACTTAACAGTACCATCTACGAGTGCGAAAAGTGTATCATCGCTACCACGACCTACATTTACGCCTGGAAGAATCTTAGTACCACGCTGTCTGTAAAGAATGTTACCAGCAAGTACAAACTGACCATCTGCTCTCTTAGCACCTAATCTCTTAGACTCTGAGTCTCTACCATTCTTTGTAGATCCTACACCCTTTTTATGCGCGAAAAACTGAAGGTTCAAATTCAACATAACAGTTACACCTCCTCTGTTGATATAGTTAGATGTTTCGGATACTCTTTAGCTATTGTACTGATACCTAATCGGTATGATGCAAGCAAGAGTTGAACATCATGATTGGTATAATCACCCTTGTTTTTTAGATCAAAAATCATCCTTCCCTTTTCTTCATCCTGCTTAAGCTTGTATTCAATCTTAAGAAGATTCTCAAGGGAATTAATTGTATTGATTGTAAGTATACTGCAGGCAGCACATACGATATCTTTACCAGATTCATCATAAAAGGCATGACCTAAGACCTTAAAACCTATAATACAATCCAATTCTGAACTAATTTTAAAATTTACATGAATCATGATTCATGTTCCAAATTAAGCATTGATCTTTTCAATCTTAACCTGTGTGAAGATCTGTCTGTGACCGTTCTTCTTGTGATAACCTGTCTTTGGCTTAAATCTGTAAACTACAACCTTCTTGCCCTTAACTTCGTCAACGACACTAGCTGTAACAGAAGCTCCAGCGACTGTTGGATCACCAACCTTAGCCTCTCCGTTATTAACGAAAAGTACCTGATCAAATGTAACAGTCTCACCAGCGTTAACATCAAGCTTCTCAACGTTAATCACATCGCCTTCTTTAACTGTGTACTGTTTACCACCTGTTGCTATGATTGCGTACATATGGTTCCTCCTTAAATAAATACTCGCCAGTTTTGGGGGGATAAAATCCACTTGTGCCCTAACTGTGCGGCACACAAAAAATATATTACTTTATAGTGGCCTATTTGTCAATATAGAAATTAATTTTTTTCATTTTCATAATGCTTTAAATATGAAACCAAAATACTTACAGCCACAAGCATCATAATTAACTCACTGATAGGCTGAGCCCATATTAGACCCTTAAAGCCAAAAGTCCAATTTAAGACTAAGAGCAGCGGTATATATAGTATGAGCTGTCTTATCAGGGTGATAAAGAAAGCAAACTGTGGCTTTCCCATAGCCTGAAAGGCCATCCTGCACATAGAAGTCGCACCCACAAAAGGCAGAATACACATGAGAGCCCTGAGCACCTTGACGCCTATTCCTATAACCTCAACATTGTCCGAAAATATGGCAATTAATTCCTTGGCAAATATACCAAAGACCATCATGACGCTGACTTCGATGCAAGTGACTATGATAATTCCAGCTTTTAAAATTTCCAGCATTCTCTTATAGTTTTTAGAGCCAAAATTAAAGCCAAAAATTGGCTGAGTTCCAGCAGCAAAGCCTTGATATATATAATTTCCAAAGGTAAGTATCTTCTGAGCAAGTCCCACAGCTGCAATAGTAAGCTCGCCGTAAGCTACAGCATCATACCTGCAATAAGCGGTATTCCCATCTTAGAGACGGCTTTATAGGGATTTTCCTGACTCATGGTAAAAATTCTTTTATCGTTTTTTATTGATTCGTTTTTTATTGATTCGTCTGTCATATATTCCTCAAAAAAAACATGGGGCTCCAAGGCCCCATGCATAATTAAAAGTAATTATTCAAATATTTAAAAAATCAAATATTATTAGATATTAACTCTTACAAACTTAGGTCTTAAGCCTTCTTTTTCAAGAGCTTCATAGATCTGATTCTTATGCTCTTCACCGAAAGCCTCAACAGTTACTCTGAGCTCTACTGTAGCATTACGGTTGATGCTTACGAACTGGTTGTGCTCAAGCTTGATTACATTACCATTAGCATTTGCAATGATAGATGAAACCTTAACAAGCTGACCTGGCTTATCTGGAAGAAGTACAGATACTGTAAATATTCTGCTTCTAGCTACAAGTCCCTGCTGAACTACGCTTGACATTGTGATTACATCCATATTACCGCCTGAAAGGATACATACAACCTTCTTATCCTTTGCGTCGAGCTGCTTGAGAGCTGCAACAGTAAGTAATCCTGAGTTCTCAACAATCATCTTATGGTTCTCAACCATATCAAGGAAAGCAACTACCAAATCCTCATCAGGAACAGTGATTATTCCATCAATATTCTTCTGAAGATATGGGAAAAGCTTTGTTCCAGGTGTCTTAACCGCAGTACCATCTGCTATTGTTGATACACTAGGAAGTGTAGTAACCTCACCAGCCTCAAGTGAAGCCTGTAAGCAATTAGCGCCTGCTGGCTCAACAGCTATAACCTTTATCTTTGGATTGAGCAACTTGGCAAGTGTTGATACACCTGTTGCAAGTCCACCTCCGCCAACTGGTACAAGAATATAATCAACTGTTGGAAGCTCTTTGATAATCTCCATAGCAATAGACCCCTGTCCTGTTGCAACATCAAGATCATCAAAAGGATGAACGAATGTAAGACCCTGCTCATTAGCTAACTGAATTGCGTAATCACATGCCTCATCATAGACATCACCGTGAAGTATTACTTCAGCGCCATAGCCCTTAGTTCTGTTAACCTTAATAAGAGGAGTTGTAGTTGGCATTACTACAGTAGCCTTAACTCCATACTTCTTTGCTGCATAAGCAACACCCTGAGCATGGTTACCAGCTGAAGCTGTGATAAGTCCTCTCTGTCTTTCTTCATCAGACATAGTACTAATCTTATAGTAAGCACCTCTTAATTTATAAGCACCTGTGTACTGCATATTTTCAGGCTTAAGATATACCTTATTGCCATTGCCGTACTGAGTACCGAAAAATTCGCTGTGAATAAGGCTAGTGTCGAGTGTTACCTCTTTAACCTTCTCAGCAGCTTCTTCAAATTTTTTCAGACTTAGCTCTTCCATCTCTAGCTTCCTTTCACTACATTTAATAATTATGCATTCTTTTTTGACTAATGTCGTAAAATGAACTTTTTAATTATAATTCAAGATATATAAAAATTCAATAGAACATTTAATAGCATTTTTACTTCTTCTTTTTAAAGAAGGAGAAGAATCCTCCACTCTTCTTAGGTGCTTCATCTTCTTCAACTGACTCTTCTTCAGCTGATTCTTCCTCAGCCGACTCAGCTTCAACTGACTTTTCTTCAGCTGTCTCTTCTTGAGCTGTCTCTTGCTTTTCAGTCCCATCTCCAAGCTTTTCAGCAAGATCTGAATCTTCTGCAACTTCAGCTTTTTCTTCTCTTTCTTCAACTTCCTCTTTCTCTTCGCTTTCAAGCTCTTGAGCCTCATTAGAAGAATTTAGAGCACCGACTAAGTGCTTATTGATTTCCTCTTCAAGGTCATCATCTTTATCATCTTCAGAATCCAAATCAAAAAGAGCATTTACAAAGGTTTCAGAATTGAACTTTTGCAAGTCGCTAACCTGTTCACCCACACCAATATATTTGACCGGAATGCCCAGTTCAGCCTGAATTGCAACCGCAATACCGCCCTTGGCAGTTCCGTCCATCTTGGTAAGAATGATACCGGTAATATCTGTGACTTCCTTAAATTCTCTGAGCTGAGACAGGGCATTCTGTCCTGTAGTTGCATCGAGAACTATAAGATTCTCCCTGTAAAGATTGCCAGCTTCCCTGCTAATAACCTTATCTATTTTCTGCAATTCAGCCATAAGATTTTTCTTGTTGTGAAGTCTGCCCGCTGTATCACAGAGCAAAACATCAGCATTTCTTGCATGAGAAGCCTGAATTGCATCATATATTACTGCAGCAGGATCAGAGCCCTCAGTCTGGGCAATAATATCGGCACCTGTTCTCTTTGACCACTCAGTGAGCTGCTCAATAGCTGCTGCTCTAAATGTATCTGCTGCTGCCATTACAACCTTCTTATTCTGAGCCCTAAGTAATCCAGCCAACTTTCCAACAGATGTAGTTTTTCCTACTCCATTAACGCCTATTAACATAACTATAGATCTCTGATTTTCAAAGTCATAGGCATTAGGTCCCAAGTCCATCTTTTCCTTAATTGAATTGATAAGCAGCTGCTTGCAATCCTTTGGATCTCTTATTCCCTCTTCTTTTACTTTCGCTCTTAAATCCTCAAGGATTTCATCAGTAGCCCTTACTCCTATATCGCCCATAATAAGGGTTTCTTCGAGCTCATCATAAAAGTCATCATCTATCTTTGAGAATGATGAAAATACGGAATCAATTCCGCCAACTATAGAATCTCTGGTCTTTGAAAGGCCAGATTTTAATCTGTCAAATAATCCCATAATACCTTCCTTTTCAATTCACATCTTACTTACTTGGCTTATCGTCCAAGTCTGCCTCTATCAGATCAACAGAAACAAGAGTAGATACACCCTTTTCCTGCATGGTGATTCCGTAGAGTCTATCCGCAGCAGTCATAGTTCCTCTTCTGTGAGTAATTACAATAAACTGTGTATGAGCTGTGAGCTTATGCAGATAATTAGCATATCTTCCAACATTGCTATCATCAAGAGCAGCCTCGATCTCATCCAGGAGACAGAAAGGAGATGGCTTTAAGTTCTGAATAGCAAAGAGAAGGGATATAGCAGTGAGCGCCTTTTCTCCACCCGAAAGCTGCATCATATTCTGAAGCTTTTTTCCTGGTGGCTGTGACTCAATCGTGATGTTGGCATCAAGTATATCAGCCTCCTCGTCAAGTCTGATTGTACCTTTACCACCTCCAAAGAGTTCTTTAAATACCTTTGAAAACTCAAGCTTTATCTCCTCAAACTTTTCAGTAAATTGCTTGCGCATACCTGCATCCAAGTCATCAATAACCTGCTTGAGGGAATCAGTAGCCTCAATCAAATCATCATGCTGCTTCTTTAAGAATTCGTATCTCTCGCTAACCTCATTGTACTGTTCAACAGAATTGACATTAACTGGTCCCAGTGCCCTGATAGAGTTCTTAAGATTTCTGATTTCTTTTTTCATAGCATTGAGATCATTGAATTCAGGGTTCTTGAGTTCAAGAGCATAATTGTAGGTGAGCTCATACTCCTGCCACATGTAATCAACAAGATTGTCCTGAGTCTCCTGATATTTTTCAAGAGCATCAGAGAGTCTGTAAGACTCCTTGTCGAGGTCACCAATCTGATTTCTCAAATCTTCTCTCAAATCCAAGAATTGCTTATGATTCTTGTTCTTTTCATCTCTAGATAACTTGAGCTGATTTATCTTTTGACTTAAATCATTGTTCAATTCAAGGCTATTATTTGATTCTTCTTTAAGAAGCTCAATCTGATCATTCTTATCCTTAATTGAGGCCAGAGCCTGACTAATTTTAGCCTTAAGTTCCTCCTTCTCCTCAATAAGAGTCTGACTTTCAGCCTTAAGTCTAGACACATTTTCAAGGATAAAGCCCTTCTTCTGACTGATTGTCTCAAAGGCAAGCCTGATATTTGCATTTCCTTCAGTATATTCAGTCTGCTCTTTTTTAACCTTTTCAAGTTCATCAGTCAAAGCAAGAGAGCTATTCTTGAGTTCTTCTGTCTTAGAATCACTCTGGCCAGCCTTGAGATTAACCTCTTTCATTGATGAATCAATTTCATCGAGCTGATCCTTAACCTCAGCCATTTTGCTTGACTGATCACTGTATGAGGCAACAATCTCCTTCTTCTTCGAACTTGCATTAGAAAGGTTCATCTGAGCTGTATTTCTGTCGACCTGAGCCTGACGAAGAACCTTATTTTCCTCATCGAGCTGAAGTCTCAAATCACTAACCTCTTTACGAAGTGAGCTTGCAGCCTCCTTAGACTCATTGAATTCCTTGCTACTATTGTTGACCTCAACCTTTAACTCTTCAATCTCTCTTCTTCTACCTAAAAGATTTCCAGCATTCTTAAAAGCACCACCAGTCATAGATCCGCCTGGATTTAACTGTTCGCCCTCAAGAGTAACAATTCTTAATGAGTGCTTATATTTTCTAGCAATTGCAAGGGCATTGTCGATGTTGTCCACAACAAGAATTCTTCCCAAAAGAAAATCTATCAACTTCTCATATTCATAGGAAACCCTGACAAGTTTATTAGCTACGCCAATTGCTCCCTTTTCCTTAGTACAAGCATCACCATTGAGAGTATTTCTGGCATTTATAGCATTTAAAGGCAAGAAAGTAGCCCTTCCCAGACGATTTTGTTTTAAGTAGGAGATAAGATTTTTAGCTGTATTTTCATTGTCAGTGACAATATTCTGAATAGCACCTCCGAGTGCAGTCTCAATAGCTGTCTCGTATTTTTTCTCAACCTTTACAATGTCTGCAATTACACCAAGGATTCCAGGGTTCTGGCTTTTGAGTTCCATAACCTTTTTGATAGAATTTCCATATCCATCATACTTCTCAGTGATTGCCACCAAAGACTCTAATCTAGACTTTGCTCTATGATACTCACTCTGAAGTTTTTCAGCCTTAGTCGAGAGGGCAGATATCTGATTTCTCTTGTTTTGAATACTGTCATTAATCTCTTTAATCTTGGAATTAATAGCATTTACATTCTCATCCGCTTTGATCAAATCATCCCTAAAACCAAGTATAATCTGATCCTGGTCAGCTTCAAGTGACTTAGCTGCTAATATCTGGCTGCTAAGCTCTGCTTTTCTGATTCCAAGCTGCTCGCTCATAGCCTTCAAACGCTCAATTTCAGCCAAACCCTTAGATTTAACTTCCATAAGTGAATAAATCTCGTTCTGATTGGCAAGCAACTTAGCGTTGATCTGGTCAATTCTTTCAGCGTATTCGCTTGTCTTGCCGTCACTCACTTTAAGGCTTTCCTGATAGTCATATAAGTCTTGATCTAAGTTCTGACTCTCAGTATTATAGTCTTCAATTTGCTTATTTTTGGCATCTAAATCATTGGTGATGGCTTGGATTCTTGCCTCAGCATTTTCCTTATCCTTGTTAAAAGCATTTACCTGCTCTATACAAACCTTGATATCACCTTCGATTTCCTGCTTTTTTGAGTTAGCTTCAGTAAGGCTGGTGTTGGACTCATCAATTTCCTGATTAATCTCTTCAATTTCAGCCTCAAGTCTCTCATACTCTTCATTAGTACTCTCAAACTTTTCCTTGGCCTCGCTCATATTATGGCTTACAATATCGATCTTAGTGCTGACATCAGCCAAGTTTTCCCTCAACTGATCTGACTCAATAAGAAAGGCATTTACATCTCTAACTTTTAAATCATCCCTGAGATTGAGATACTTTCTAGCCTTTTCTGACTGCTCTTTAAGCGGGCCAACCTGCTTTTCAAGTTCGCTCAATATGTCATTAACTCTGACAAGATTGTCCTTCTCATTCTCAAGCTTCTTTATTGATGCAGCTTTTCTTCTCTTAAACTTTACAATTCCAGCAGCCTCATCAAAAAGCTCTCTTCTCTCATCAGGTTTGCCAGAAAGAATCTTATCAATCTGACCCTGACCGATTATAGAATAGCCCTCTTTACCAATACCTGTATCGTAAAAAAGCTCAGAAATATCCTTTAATCTGCATGAATTGCCATTAATCTGATACTCAGACTCTCCAGATCTAAAGACCTTTCTTGTGACCTTAACTTCATCATAGTCTATGTCAAGAACATGATCTGAATTGTCAAATGTTATGGATACATAGGCGTAGCTCAAAGGTTTACGAAGTTCTGTACCAGCGAAGATAACATCTTCCATCTTTGTTCCTCTGAGCTGTTTAGCACTCTGTTCTCCAAGAACCCAGCGCACAGCATCAGCTACATTGGACTTACCTGAACCATTAGGTCCAACAATACCAGTGATACCGTTATGAAACTGGAATAATATTTTATTAGCAAAAGATTTAAATCCCTGTATTTCAATACTTTTAAGATACATTTACTTTTTCCTCAACTCAAGAATTGCCTGATAAGCTGCCTGCTGTTCTGCAGCCTTCTTAGTATGTCCCTTTGCTGTGACATCGAACATATCCTCAACATAGGCCCTCATGGTAAATGTCTTGTCATGGTCTGGGCCTTCCTCAGATACAAACTCATAGCTAATTTCCTTATTTTGAGCCTGTACCATTTCCTGCAAAATAGTCTTGCTGTCATAAAAGAGAGTCTTATTCTCCAAATCATTTAAGATAAAGCTGTGAATAAAGGTCTTTGCAGCCTCAAATCCGCCATCTAGAAATATTGAGCCAATAACAGCCTCACAGGCATCAGAAACAATAGAGTCCCTCTTTCTTCCTCCAGTGTGCTCCTCGCCCTTACCAAGATAGATATAATCTGCCAGGTCAAATGCTTTTGCACAGAGGGCCAGTGTTGGTTCACATACAATACTAGCTCTTAATTTAGACATCTTGCCCTCACTGTAGTCTGGATAAGTCTTATAGATGTACTCGCTGGACACCAGTTCAAGAACCGCATCTCCAAGATATTCCAGCCTCTCATTGTGGCTTAAGTTCTTGATTCTGACCTCGTTTACATAAGAGGAGTGTGACAGGGCATTCTTAAGAATTGCCTGATCCTTATACTTGTAGCCAATTTTTTCTTCAAAACTACCTAAATCTTTATTAATTGCTCCCATACTTACTTTGGACCCTTACAAAAGCTTTAAAAAGGCTTAAAAATTTTGCAAGAGCCTAAATACCATCCTTTCAAAAAATAAACCCGGTGAAAATCACCGGGTTATTAAAATTTCTAATTTAAAAAATTTTCATTCAAAATTAGATAGCTGCCTTAATCTGCTCAACAGCGTCTGCAACAGAAACAATCTTCTCAGTTGCATCGTCTGGGATAGTAATCTTGAACTCATCCTCGATTCCCATAACGATCTGAAGCACATCAAGTGAATCAGCGCCAAGGTCCTTAACGAATTCTGTCTCCATTGTAACCTTTGACTCATCAATTTTCATTACATCTGCAATTATCTTCTGAATCTTTTCGAACTCCATATTATCTCCTTTCCGCAGCCTAGCCGCGCTTATTATTCATTTGAATTCAGTGTGGCTGAAATTTTTTCTGTGATATTAGCCTCTTTGAACTTTAAGCACTGTAAACATGCATTGTGAATTTCCTTTGCATCTGAATTACCATGTGCTTTTACAACAAGGCCATTAAGTCCTATAAGAGGTGCACCGCCGTGTTCAGAGGCATCAAGAACCTTAAAGTCCTCCTTAAGCTGCTTCTTTACAAGCAAAGCTCCCATCTTAGTCTTAAAGCTATGAAGAAAAGTCTTTTTTAGCATGTGAAGCATAGCTTTTGCTGTGCCTTCGTATAACTTGAGAATAACATTGCCGACAAAGGCATCACAAACGATGACATCTGCATCACCCTTTGGAATGTTTCTTGCCTCAATAGAGCCGATAAAGTTGATATCCTTACACTCTTTGAGAAGTGGAAATGTCTCCTTTACAAGGTTATTACCTTTTTCCTCCTCAAGTCCAACATTGACAATTGCTACTCTTGGATTCTTGATTCCAAGGCAGTTTTCCATATAGATAGAGCCCATCTTAGCCCACTGTACAAGCTGTGATGGTCTTGAATCCATATTTCCACCAGCGTCAACCAAGAGTGAAATTCCTGACTCAGTAGGCATTATAGGTGCCATTGCAGGTCTTTCAACGCCCTGAATCTTTCCTACTATAACCTGACCACCAACTAGGATGGCTCCTGAGCTGCCAGCAGATACAAAAGCATCAGCCTGGCCCTGTTTCACAAGGTTAAGAGCCTTAACAATCGATGACTCCTTCTTTCTTCTGATTGAGAGAACCGGAGGATCTCCTGTCTCAATTACTTCCTCAGCGTGAAGTACATGGAGTCTCTTCTCATCATATTCATATTTTTCAAGCTCTTTCTTAATGACATCCTCACGTCCCACAAGGGTAACATCAAGCTTGTCACTGAGACCTATAGCTTCAACAGCACCCTTAATATTTGACTGAGGTGCATTATCACCGCCCATAGCGTCAAGAGCTACTCTGCATAAAACATCTGACATATAAAAGTCCTTTCTTCCGTGCTTTTCGCACCTTGAGTATGATACTATAAATTTTATATAAAATCAAGCCAAGCCCAAATCATCACTGCAGGTCATAGCCTGCAAGATACATTTCTAAGTAGAGCAAATCTTCAATGTCTATCTGACCATCGCCATTGGCATCGGCCAAAATTTTTGCCTCATCCTTAATCTCACTCTTATTGAGCAGATATCTTTTCAGCATAACTAAATCAGCTGCGTCAAATTCATCATCAAGAGTCAAGTCACCAAATTCGACATGATTATATATACCCTTAATCATGGCCATATCAATAGTCTTGTCATAGCCTTCACTCTGAACTCTAACTGAAAGCAAACCAGTTTGGTCTGCAATAGCAGAATAAGTGCTTGAGTTTGCTCCTTCTATGGCTTTCCCATTAAAATACCACTGATAGCTTGAATCTGCCATGGTCTCAATCTTGGCCTTATAGGCACTATCCCTTTTAAGACTGACTACCTGCTCCTTGTTGAAAATATTTATTTGTGGGCTTAGCTTAAGAGCTTTCGAAACAGTTAAATCTGCGGTGCTCTTCCAGCCAGAAGTGCTCTGATCCTGGATAAATACCCTGATAGAACTTATATTGGTACCGGCATAGAGCTTCATCATGTCACCAAGAGGAATTTTAAATGTAATCAAATCTCCCTCTATATCAAGGCTCATGCCCCCAAAAGATCCATCACTGAAATAATCAGATCCAGAATTTGGATGATAATACCAGTACTCTTTATTAGCATCAGCATTGGTCAATTTTATATTATATACAGGCTCAAGGGCATCCTGCTCCATATAAGCAGCCACATAGAAATATGAGTCATCTGCATAGGCATAAAGCTTATCTGAGTTTTTCTCCCCTATAAGGTTTTCAGCCCTAGCTATACCAGTAAACATTGGCAAATCATAAGTGTAAAGACTTGGGATATAGCCATCCTTATCGAGCTTGGTCAGCTGACTCAAGTTGCAATTCTCTAAGACCTTTATAGTGCCGACATAATTGGCCCCTAAATTTTCATTGTAAATATCATAATTGGCAAACTCAACTGACCTATAGCCCATCTCATCAAGTTCATTGTCACCGTAGCTGAGCTTAAGATAAACCTTCCATTCACCTGCAGTCATAGTAGATGGCAGACTAGCTACAATATCCTCTTGGCTGGTCTTTGCGCTAAGCCAGTTTCTGGCATCAAGATTCACATTTACCCTGTAGTAATCCTGATCTTTTTCAAATATGAGCTCAGCTTTAGGTTTGAGTGCCATATTGGCAAAGCCAGTATTCTCAACATTTAATCTGAGATGAAAATCAGCACCTAGCTTTACCCTGGCCTGAATCTGACTCTTTCTTAAAACAAATCTGTAGCCCAAATGATCCCTAATAAACCTAAAAGAGCTATAGCCCTCATAAGCTGAATTATCGACTCCCTCTGGCGACCAGGCCTGATCAAAAGGATAGTCATGGTAAAAAGAAAAGATATTGCTATTAATGTAAGACAGATGTGTCTTATACATCTCAGGAATCGCATTCTGAGGAAGGCAAGCCGCATAATTTAGAGCATTGCTTGGATCCTGGGCAAATTCTCCGCCAAAATAAGATGTATTGATCTGCCTTGACAGCCATCCAGTCTCAATATCTCTATTTATGTAGGTTCCAAGATCGGAATCAGAGCCCATATATCCATCATCAAAGAGACCAACTCTAGCCGCTCTGCTGTCAGCTTCTGGACTATAGTCAGCAAGCTCGCTCCTCGATATCCCAGCCCATGCGGCAAATGTAGCCGGTGTCCTCACAGTTACCGGAATATGATCAGGAACACAGTCAAGCATAGCATCGAGAACCTTAGCATTGTATTCTGGACTAGTATACTTGCCATCATGCTGTTCTCCCCACTTGCCAGTAAAGCCTGATTCAACAAAGGCAATAATATCTTTGTAATCATCTAATAAACCATTATCTTTAATCTGAGATATATGATAGAGCAGATAATCAAATGTAGAAGGCTCAGGTTTAGAATGGCCTATATAGTCATATCTGAATCTGAATGCAACCATGCATCCGTTCTTTCGTGCATTCTCAAGAGTCTGTCTCATACTTGCAAAAAATGTCTCATCAAGCGGCGAATCCTGGCCGTCAATATAAACTCCATTAACATGATGACCAGTAGAGCCTGCAGAAAAAGCCCCAATATGGACAAACATAAGAACCAAAGAGCCCTTAGGGTTGTAAACTGGAGTATTTCCTGGCTTTGCAGTTATAGATATAGTTGATGTGTAGCCAACACCTGGATTTAAAATTGTGCCATTTTTCTCTTTATAAGATATATCATCTACCAAACTCAATTTATCTGCATCATAATAATCTGGGAAATAATCTGTGGCAGCCAAAACCTTAGTCTGACCATCATGCAAGAAAGTCGGAAAACCTGCAAAAGTCAAAGTTAAGCAGAAGGCTAAAAGTAAACAAATTGTCCCCTTAAATTTAAAGCCTATATTTCTAGCGATTTTTCTAGGTTTAAGGTTTTTAATCTTTTTAGTCATATAATTAATTCTCGTCTTCATACTACTACCTTATCCTTTTTAATCAAATAGAAATGGAAACCTCTATTTTTATTATATATGGAAAAAGTCTCAATGTAAACAAAAGCTCCTAAGGACAAGCCTTAGGAGCTAAAATTTAATAATTTTAATATAAATTAATCAACAGCGATGATTTCTTTTTTATTGTAAGAACCACAGCTCTTGCATACCATGTGAGGCATCATAAGAGCACCACACTTGCTGCACTTTACAAGGTTTGGAGCACTCATCTTCCAGTTTGCTCTTCTCTTGTCTCTTCTTGCTTTAGAAGACTTATTCTTTGGGCAGATTGACATATTCACACCTCCTTAAAATTGTTTAAAATATCTTTGAAAACAGACATTCTTGGATCCGGAGATGACCTGTCACATCCACATTCGCGAACATTAAGATCTGTACCACATACAGGACATAAGCCCTTGCAATCTTCCTTGCACAGTGTTTTTACCGGCTTAGATATTAATATCTCGATATTGATCAATTCATCAATATTAAGACAATATCCATCAATATAGTCTTTTTCTACTGCGTTTTCATCCTCATTGGCATCTTCAGAAAAATTAATCTTCTCATCAATATCCAGATCAAATGTAGACTCAACAGGCTTTAAACACCTATCACATGGAACAGATAAGGTAATAACACCCTTTCCGCTACAGGCTAGTCTCTTATCACCAGCTTTTGACAATTTCAAGGTCATCTTAGGAAAAGATAAAACCTCATAGTCAGAAAAACCATCTGAAAAAGTCTTAAGATCAGTATTTACTTCAATTTCAATGCTGTCCTTATCATCAGATAAAAACTTCTGTAAATCAATTAACATAACATCACCAATGCCATGCCAGTGCGTAAAGCCAACCACAAAATATGGTATGTAGTAAAGTTTACTCACACAATTAGCTATTATACGCACGGGCACTAAAATTGTCAACTATTTTTCAAAAAACTTTGAAATATTATTTTACAAGTCTGAGAGTCTCTCTTGCGATAGCAAGTTCCTCATTAGTAGGAATTACGCAAAGCTTAACCTTAGAATCAGGTGTAGAGATAAGCATTCTCTCGCCTACAGCCTTTGCTGAAGCCTCTTCGTCAAGCTGAATTCCTAAGTAACCTAAGTACTTGCATACCATTGGTCTAAGCCATACAGCATTCTCACCAACACCAGCTGTAAATGTGATAGCATCAACACCGTTCATAGCTGCTGTGTAAGAACCAATGTACTTAGCAACTCTGTAAGCATAAGCCTCAAGAGTCTGCTTAGCAACTTCATTGCCATTGTTCATAGCATCGTTGATATCTCTGAAATCGCTTGAGATGCCGCCTGACATACCAAGTACACCAGACTTCTTGTTAAGGATGTTAAGCATCTCGCTGATTGTAAGATTCTCGTGGTTGCAAAGGTACTCAAGGATAGCTGGATCAAGATCACCAGAACGTGTACCCATGATAAGACCTTCAAGTGGTGTGAGACCCATTGATGTATCTACGCACTTACCACCAATAGAAGCAGAGATTGATGCACCGTTACCCAAGTGACATACGATAACCTTTGCCTTCTCTGGATCGAGGTTAGCAAACTTAATTGTCTCACCAGAAACGAACATATGGCTTGTTCCGTGGAAGCCGTATCTTCTGATGTGGTACTTCTCATAGTACTCTCTTGGAATAGCGTAAAGGAAAGCCTTAGGCTCCATAGAACCACCAAAAGCTGTATCCCAAACAGCTACATTTGCCTTGCCAGGCATAGCAGCTTCAACAGCCTCAATACCGATAAGGTTAGCTGGGTTGTGAAGAGGGCCTAAATCGAAGCACTCACGGATAACCTTCTTAACATCATCATTGATAATGATAGACTCCTGATACTTCTCACCTGCGTGAAGTACACGGTGACCTACAGCAGCGATCTCATCATCAGACTTGATAACACCGTGCTCAGCATCCTTTAATGCATCAAGTACGAGCTTTACAGCAACCTTGTGATCTGACATTGGCTGCTCAACTACGAACTTATCCTTGCCAGTTGGCTTATGAGTAAGGATAGAACCTTCGATACCAATTCTCTCTACTAATCCCTTTGCGATTACGGACTCATCTTCCATATTGATGAGCTGATACTTAAGTGATGAAGAACCACAGTTTAATACAAGAATATTCATTTAAAAAAATGTTCCTTTCAAATTTGATTGTTATCTATTAAGAACTAAAGCAGATCTATTCCACTCAGTCCTAAAAAGCCTTATTACTCAATTATATAATTAAGCGTTCTGAGCCTGAACTGCTGTAAGTGCAACAGTACCTACGATATCATCAGCGTAGCAACCTCTTGAAAGGTCATTAACTGGCATAGAAAGTCCCTGAAGAACTGGACCGTAAGCGTTAGCCTTTGCAAGTCTCTGAACAAGCTTATAGCCGATGTTACCAGCCTCAAGTGATGGGAATACTAATGTGTTAGCATGTCCAGCAACCTGGCTTTCTGGAGCCTTAAGCTTACCAACTTCCTCAACTAAAGCAGCATCAAGCTGAAGCTCACCGTCAACTGTGATTTCTGGATACTTCTCATGAGCAATAGCTACAGCGTTAGCAACCTTATCTACATCGTCACTCTTAGCTGAACCCTTTGAAGAGTATGAAAGCATTGCAACCTTAGACTTAGCGCCAACAAATGACTCAAAGCTGTCGCTTGAAAGCTTTGCAATCTCAGCGAGCTTGTTAGAATCAATATCTGGGTTAACAGCGCAGTCAGCGAATACGAAAATACCGTTCTCGCCGAGTGTGCAATCAGGAACCTCCATAAGGAAGAAACCAGAAACACTTGAGATGCCTGGCTTTGTCTTTAATAACTGAAGAGCTGGTCTGATTGTGTTACCTGTTGAGTGGCAAGCACCTGAAACAGCACCATCAGCATCACCACACTTAACCATAAGGCAAGCATAGTACATGTAATCTTTTTCCATCTGCTCCTGAGCCTGCTCTGGTGTAACACCCTTCTTAGCTCTGAGCTCTACAAATTTATCAATATATTTCTGCTTATTTGGATCGTTAAAAGGATCAACAATTGTTGCTCCAGTAATGTCATAACCCTGACCATTCTTTTCAATCTCTTCAGGTGTACCGATAATTACGATATTAGCGATATCTTCCTTTAAAATCTTTTCAGCAGCTTCAAATGTTCTCTTATCCATAGACTCTGGTAATACGATAGTCTTCTTGTCTGCCTTAGCTTTCTCTTTAATCTTGTCAATAAATGCCATTACTGACGTCCTCCTTAAGATATTATTAATTTTTGTGGTTAAACCGCAATTAAATTTATTATATACTTATTTTTTTTTCATTTCAAGCCTTCATAAATGTCGAATTAATGTTCAAAAAAAAACACATTTGTAATATAATATACTTATCTATTATTTGTGACTATATGAGGTGTCTAAATGAAAATATTAGGAATTACAGCGGAGTTTAACCCTTTCCACAACGGGCATCAATATTTTTTGAAAGAGGCACGAAAAAAATCCCAGGCAGATGTCGTAATTGTAGCCTTAAGCGGAAACTTTGTGCAAAGAGGTGAGCCCGCTATTGTCGACAAGTTCACCAGAGCTGATGCAGCCCTGATTAACGGGGCAGATTTGGTCGTAGAAATGCCCACCATCTCCTGCCTGTCAAGCTCATTTGAATATGCATTTGGAGCGGTAAATATTCTCATCCATCTAGGTTGTAATGCTATAGCCTTCGGTTCCGAGACAACTAACCAGGAGTATTTAAGAAAGGCAGCCTATGTCATAGACCACTGTCAAAAGTACTCTATGGAATACTCTACTCCTGCCTATATCAGGGACCTTAATGCAGCTATATACCAAAAAATCAAAAGTGGAATCTCATATCCAGCAGCCCTTTATGGTTCCATTGAGGAATGTTTCCCTGAAATCAAAGAGGCCTTCAGCGGTGCAAACTCAAAGCTTGCCATTGAATATATCCGCTCCATCAATGCTACTAACAGAATCTATCACACTGACAAAGATATTGAGCTTATTCCAATTCAAAGAGTTGGCAATGAGCACGACTCAAGAGAGATTGATATAGAAAACCATTATGCCTCTGCCACAAGGATCAGGGAGCTTTTAAGTGCCAATGATTCTATAACAGGCTTGATTCCTTCAAACCTGTCAGAAGCATTTGCCAACAACCTGCTAACAGCAGATAAATATATCAACCTTAACGATTTTTCTGAAATCTTAAATTATAAGCTACTCAATGAATACTTCAGATGTCATGGAAATAATTATCTTTTCCTCAACAACCTTAAAAATATCCATGGTTCAAGCAAGGAACTCACAATGAGAATTTTCCGTTTTATTGAATCAAGAGAGAAATTTACCGATTTTGATCAATTCTGTAAGACAATCAAAACAAAAAACGTAACCTTATCTCATGTTAAGCGTTTTCTGCTCTGTCTTCTCTTGGATTTGAAGTCACCTGCTATATCACTGGCCAACCAGTCAGCAGAGAATAATATTGACAGCTACACTATCTCAAAGCCTTATGCCCGCATACTAGGCTTTAACAAGACCGGCATCAAATACCTTCATGATTTTAAAGAGACTGAAGATATCGACAATATCACCTTGATTACCAAGGCAGCAGACTATAAGGACCTTCTCAATGATGATATTCACGCCTCAGACGTCTATATTTCTATGTGCAACTCAAAGGGCATAGACTTGCAGGATGATTTCAGGCATAACTTGATTATCAAAAAGCATTGATACATCAACCATTTATACATCAACCATTTAGATAGTTATTAGACTTCGTTGCTTATTGCCAACTTATCTCTCGTAGCCTAGCCTTATATGTGATTTCTGTCCGTCGGACCAGAGATTTGCTTACAGCTTCCTTCAGATTCCACCTCACGATGGACACCCTTGCTGTTCAGCTATACACTTCCCACTATCTGGGCGTGTTCGGGACTTACACCCGTTAGAGCGCGCCCATGGCGCGCAAACAATAAAAAGCCCTCTGGACATAGTCCAGAGGGCTTTCTTATCATAAAATTAAAATTCTTTTATATTGCGGTAGAAGCAGCTTCTGTTGCCTGTATGGCAGGCAGCGCCAACCTGATCAACCTTTGCAAGCAAGGTGTCTACATCGCAGTCTACATCAAGGCTCTTCACATACTGGTAATGGCCTGATGTCTCTCCCTTTATCCAAAGCTCATTGCGACTTCTGCTAAAGTAAGTCATGCGGCCTGTCTCAAGGGTCATATTGAATGCTTCCTCATTCATATAAGCAAGCATGAGAACCTGATTATTTTCTGCATCCTGAACAATTACAGGCACAAGACCAGATTCATTTTTCTTTAATTCTTCGAAAGTGATATTAATCTTTTCCATCGAAAGCATCCTCTATATCTTTATTTGCTATTTATCTCTCGTACTTGTTAACAGCTTCTACAAGGTCAATCTTCTTTTCATAATAAGCCTTGCCAATGATAGCTCCGTGAATCTTAGCATTTGACACATCCTCAAGATCCTTCATGCTGCTCATTCCACCTGAAGCTATAATATCTAAGCCTGTCTCATCGCTGAGCTTCTTAGTCTGCTCAACATTTGGTCCAGTGAGCATTCCATCTCTTGAGATATCAGTGTAAATAATTGTCTTAACGCCAAGATCCTTCATCTTCAAGGCGAGCTCAACTGCTGTGTACTCGCTAAGGCTCTCCCAGCCCTTAATTGCTACCTTACCATCCTTAGCATCAATCCCAACTACTATTCTGTCTGGGCCAAACTCATCGATAGCCTCCTTGACAAAATCAGGATCTTCAACAGCCTTAGTTCCAAGTATGGCACGATATACTCCTAAATCAAGGACTTCCCTGATATTTTCTATAGATCTGATTCCACCGCCAAGCTCTACAGGGATATCTACACTCTCAACAATCTTTCTGATTGCATCAGCATTGACACTTCTTCCAGCAAGTGCTCCATCAAGGTCCACACAGTGAATAAAGTGAGCTCCTGCTTCCTTGAACTTGAGGGCAATTTCATAAGGATTTTCAGAATAAACTGTAACCTCATTAAATTCACCTTTTTTCAATCTTACGGCCTTGCCGTCTTTTATATCAATTGCAGGGTATAATCTCATATTGTTCCTTTCGTAGATAAAACATCAGTAATTCTAGGGTCAAGACCTGTAGCCTGGTCCAAAGCCTTGGCAAATGCTTTGTAAGCCGCCTCAATTATATGGTGATCGTTCTCTCCTGACACCTTCTTGATGTGGAGATTAATCATAGCTGAATATGTAAGAGCCCAGAAGAACTCCTTAACCATCTGTGTATCATAGTCTCCAACTTTGTCAGAGCTAAAATCCAAATCAAAGACAAGGTATGGTCTATTAGAAAGGTCAATTGCACACATAACAAGAGTCTCATCCATAGGAAGAAGAGAAGATCCGTATCTGACTACGCCCTTCTTATCGCCAAGGGCTTCTTTTATAGCCTGGCCAAGGACAATGCCCACATCCTCTATAGTGTGGTGACAATCGACATTCAAATCGCCTTTTACCTTCACCTTAAGGTCGAAAAAGCCGTGTCTAGCAAATGCATCCAGCATATGATCAAAAAAGCCGATACCTGTATCAATTTCAGCTTTACCACTTCCATCAAGGTCAAGATAAAGTGTGATATCTGTCTCTTTAGTGCTTCTTTTAATATTAGCAACTCTCTTATTCTCAGACATAGCGCCCTCCACTGATTATCAATTTATATTTTACTTACCGTCAAATCTTACAGCAATTGAATTTGCATGTGCTGTCAAATGCTCTGCCTTGGCAAATTTTTCAATATCCTCGTGAACAGCACTAAGGGCCTCGCGTGAATATGAAATTATGCTTGATCTTTTAATAAATGCGTCAACACCGAGTGGTGAGAAGAATTTAGCAGTTCCATTTGTAGGAAGAACATGGTTAGGGCCAGCAAAATAATCTCCGAGTGGCTCTGAACTGTACTCTCCAAGGAAAATTGCTCCAGCATTTCTAATCTTTGTCATAAGCTCATATGGATTCTTTGTGACAAGCTCAAGATGTTCAGGAGCGATCTCATTTGAAACATTGGCCGCCTCATCAAGTGAGTCAGCGACAAGGATATAGCCATAGTTGTCTAATGACTTAGATATAATTTCAGCTCTGTCAAGGCTCTTTAAGAACTCGTCTATCTCGTCCGATACCTTCTTGGCTAAGTCCTCGCTAGTAGTAACAAGAATAGCACTTGCAAGCTCATCATGCTCTGCCTGTGAGAGAAGATCTGCTGCAACATATCTTGGATTTGCAGTCTCATCAGCAATTACCAAGATTTCACTTGGTCCTGCTACAGAATCAATGCTGGTAAAACCAAAAACAGCCTTCTTGGCAAGTGCAACGAAGATGTTTCCTGGTCCTACGATCTTGTCAACCTTTGGAACTGACTCTGTACCAAAAGCCATAGCAGCGATTGCCTGAGCTCCGCCGACCTTATAGATTTCATCAACTCCTGCTTCCTTAGCAGCAACAAGTGTTGTAGGATAAACCTTTCCGCCTGCAGCTGGAGTACACATAATAATCTTATCTACACCCGCAACCTGAGCTGGTATAACATTCATAAGAACTGATGAAGGATAAGCAGCCTTTCCACCTGGAACATAGACGCCAACCTTCTCAAGAGGAGTGATTTTCTGACCAAGCATGATGCCATCCTGAAAATCCACCCAAGAGTTAAGCTTCTGCTTTTCGTGATAGTCTCTGATATTCTTCTTTGACTTTCTGATGATTTCAAGCAATTCCTTATCAACCTGTGAGTAAGCTTCCTCGATTTCCTCATCAGTAACCCTGATTTTATCAGCATTTAAACTTGCATGGTCAAACTTTTCAGTATACTCAAACAAGGCCTGATCTTTTCTGTTTCTGATTTCAGTGATAATCTCGCTTACAACATCCTCATACTTTGAATAGTTGATAGGACTTCTCTTTAAGAGATCCTCAAGGATGTTCTTTCTGCTCTCTTCATCAAGCTTAACAATTCTCATCTTTCATTTCCTTCCTTTTCATATGACTAGCTCTTGCTGGCCTTCATATTTTAACAGGCTTTTCAAGTATGAATCAATCCTTTGGGATGACTGCTCTCAAGTCGTTAATAATCTTGCTGATTCTCTCATTTTCCATCTTCATGCTAACCTGATTTACAACCATTCTAGCTGAGAGTGGGCAAACTTCCTCAAGAACGCCCAAACCATTTTCCTTTAAAGTAGCTCCAGTTTCAACTATATCAACTATAACCTCAGCCAAACCTACAATTGGGGCCAATTCAACAGAACCATTTAGCTTAATAATCTCAACAGTCTGGTTTTTCTGATTGTAAAAGTAATCCTTAGCAATGTTTGGATATTTAGAAGCGACACGAATAAGCTCGTGATGCTTTAACTTCTCCTTAGCTGATTCAGGACCTGCAACACACATTCTGCACTTTCCCATATTAAGATCAAGTACTTCATAGAGCTCTCTGCCTTCCTCAAGAAGAGTATCTTTACCAACAATACCTATATCTGCTGCACCGTACTCAACATAAGTTGGAACATCAGTAGGCTTTGCGAGGAAGAACTTAAATCCAAGCTCCTCATTGACGAAGATAAGCTTTCTAGTCTTCTCATCTTTCATCTCCTCACAGGTGATGCCAATCTGTTCAAAAAGCGCAAGTGCATTCTTTGCTAATCTTCCCTTTGCAAGGGCAAATGTTATATATCTCATCTTATCTAAGTGCTCCTTTAAGTATTTTTTCAATCTCAGTCTCTTGGCCTGTCTTCTGACATGCATCGATAAGCTTCACCTTAACTGAGCCAATCTTTTCAATATCAAAATCATCTTCAAGATCTGGCATCAAAATTAAATACTTAAGTGAAGAGTTGAGGGCATATTCAATATACTGATCCTCATTCTTGGCATCAGAGTATGTAATCATGCAGGCAGGTATTCCCTGCTGTCTCAACTGATCAGCAACATAGACAGTTCTTGACTGGTCATCATTGTGATATACAATCAAAGCACCCTTCTTCTCAGACTCAAGATTTATTCCCTGTCTTGAAAGAGCTATGAGCAATCTGTCGACATTGACAGAGAAACCAATAGCCGCCTTGTCCTTGCCGAACTGGCCTACAAGTTTGTCATATCTACCACCGTTAATTACAGGTTCGCCAGTACCATATGTGTATGCATGGAACATAATGCCGGTATAGTAAGCGTGTGAGCTGACAGCTCCCAGGTCAAATGTTATGTACTTGTCCGCTCCAGTGATTTTGAGGAGCTTATAAAGGTCTCTCAAGCGCTTGATAGCTGCCTGTGATTCAGCATTTTCCGCAATCTTTTCTGCCCTGTCAAGAATTTCAACCGAGCCAAAAAGCTGAGGAAGGGATGCAAGTGCTGTGCTTATCTCTTTGTCTGTATTTAATGACTTGAGAACAGCCTCAACCCCTGTGTAATTCTTATCCTGCATATAGTTGACAATCTCTTCTTTAGCATCATCGTCAAGGCCTGCTGCATTGATAAGACCTGCTACATAGGCAGAACTTCCGATTTCAACCATGAACTCCTCAAGTCCAGAGCTCTTCATGCACTCGATTACCATACTGATAATCTCGAAGTCAGCCTCTACTGTAGAGTCATCTATAAGCTCTGCACCGACAATTGTATTCTCCTTCAATCTACCCTGATAATACTTGTTATCATTGATAAATGTATCTCCATGATAGCAAAGTTTGATAGGCAGGATATGATCTGAATAGTACTTAGCGCACGAACGTGCAATTGAAGGTGTCATATCTGGTCTTAAGACAATTGTATTTCCATATCTGTCAAAAAGTTTAAAGAGTTCGTTAGATGGCACTGAACCTCTCTCTTTGCTAAATACATCAAAAAATTCCATTGTTGGAGTCTGAATTGAATCATATCCATACAATCTGCATGCATTTGTCAGATTTTCAATAAGAGCCTGCTTTTCTCTGCATTCCTCTCCATAAATATCTCTTACGCCCTCAGGTGTATGTAACAATGCCTCTTTCACTTTTAACTTTCCTCTTTTTCTTTCTTATCTTTTTCTATATCCTGCATGCTTATTTCACCATGCAAGTGCTCTCTGTAAATTATATATCTATTCTTGCCTCTATTGAGAGCAATATCTAGGCCTCTGTCAAGCTTTGCAAAAAGCATGTCAATATTGTTGCCATTTTCTGGATATCTGACAACACTGATAGAAAATGTAAGGTCATGAATTCCATAATTGAGCAATAAGCTCCAAACTATATGGTTTCTAAGAGATTGTATAAAGGATCTAAGATATGACTCATAGTTAACTCCCATGATAGCTATATAGATATCCTTATTCTCCGCTATAACAACGAAACCTCGATGTCTAACCGCCTCTTTAACCATGTTAAAGGACATAGAATAGACCTTTTCTCTCAATTGAGCCTCAATAAGCTCCATGTCATCGAAAGAAATCTTAAGCAGTGAAAATTCCTCATCAGGGTTGTACATAATACTATTTGCACAATACCTCTTAATCTCACTATCCGCGCTTTCCTTGATGACCTGATTCCTAGTGGAAGTCTCAGCACTCTGTGGAATAAACTTAACACTTCCAACACATCTATCCGGCTCATTACCGTCATATATGGTATTCATCTTTACATAGACATCCTCATACTCACAACAATAAGTATAAAGACTAGTTGCAAAGTCATGGCTGAAGGACAATTTAGCATTTTTAATATCCTCAAACAAGGCCTTAAACTCACCAATTGTATCTTCCCTAATCAACTTATTATCAATACAATTTTTAAAGAAAAGATCTAAGTCCGCACTTGTTCGCTCTTTATTATCCTCTCTTTCAAAATCATAAATACGAATCTGATTAGTCTTATAAAAATAGACAATCATGATCTCATTCTCAAGCTTGAGCATACTTCTAAGCTGAGAATTATAGATATTCATCTCCTGAAGCTTATTCTTCATAGAGACAACATCTGCCATATCAAGTTCATAGTAATCAAAAGCTACCCCATTGATTAGATGTCTCTTTCTTGTAATATCAACTGTTATCCAATGGTAGGAGTTGTCGCTTCGCCTCATTCTAAGAACAATATTTTCAGATTCTTCAACCTTCAAGGAAGTAAAGACATCTATAAAGTCGTCCTGATCAACAAAATGAATATCATCTAAAAAAGTGAGATGATGAGCAAGTCCTATAAATCTGTAAAAATCTTCATTGGCTGACAATATGCGATAACTCTTGTCAATAACAGCCTTTCCATCAACAAGATCATATACTATTCTATTTTCCATAATCTTGTCCCCTATTATTAATTAAGCTAGCGAGATAAAATGTCCTTCTGTAAAGCATCAAGATAAGGCACCAAAAGACCCTGTTTAGGACTAATTTTGTAGTCCTTGTTCACCTCTTTATAAGTGAAACTTTTCCTTTGACCTGATTGCCCTCTATTCCAAAATGTGATTATATCACAAAAAGGAAGATAATAAAACTCATTGCGATTTGAAAAATATAAAATTATGAAGGCAATCCCTTCTTGTTGCTCAAACTTAGCCATAAATTCAATCTGATGTTTATGGATATTCTGCAGAGGAAAGGTGTCTGTCGCACATTCTTTTGCATCAAAACAAACAGGTATTCCCTGAACCACACCTATATAGTCTACTGTGGACTTTTGGTCAAAATAAGCCAGGCTAATCTTCCTGCTATCCGGGTCAATCTTTATAGGTTTTATCGGTGTTGGAATCTTTTGTATCAAAGCCAATCCAGCTTCTATGTACTTCTCATTGGCCATATTGATAAATTCTTCTAATGTTGATCCTCTAAGGCCTCTTGAATTCCAGGTTCCCATAATCCCTCTCTCTTTAGAAAGTCTATATAAACATCAGGCAAAGGAGTCCTAATCACTGTTTCCTCAGTGATTGAGCTCATCAAGCCCTGCGGTATGACAAGTTCATAGCTGTGAAGCATCTGATACTTTATCTTGTATTTTTTATTTAAGGCCTGATTTAAGGCCTTATCTCCATACTTGCCATCTCCTAAAAGTGGATGGCCTATACTTGCAAGATGAGCTCTAATCTGATGACTTCTGCCTGTGATAAGATGAACTTTCAGCAAAGTGTAGCTATCATTGAAAGCAAGCGGTATAAAGGCTGTCTCAATCAGTTTCTCATCCTTATTTCCAGTCTTATTCCTGCTGATTGTGACCTTATTGTTCTTTTCATTTTTTATGAGATATGCCTTAATATCAGACCTTTCGTCAATCTTTCCACGAACAAGGCATATATAGTACTTCTTAACGCTTCTTTCCTTTATAGCATTTCCTAGTTCTCTCTGGCCTCTGCTATTGAGTCCTGCCAAAACCAAACCACTGGTGTTTCTATCCAGTCTGTTGCTAACTCCAACTCTGAAGGCTGTGTTTGAGAAATCCATATTTAAGACCTTGCTCATATAGGCTGACAGATATTCAACTAAGGATATATCACTGGGCTCAGCTTTCTGAGACAAGATGCCAGCAGGCTTAGATAGGGCGACAAAATCTTCATTCTTAAAGACTATCATTTGCTCCAACTTTTTAGCCAGTAAGGTCTGGTCTTGCCCAGCTGAAGGATTTGCCTTCTTAGAACTAGTAGATCTATTATCTGCTTCAGGCTTTTTAGGATTCATTGACTCTTTCTTTGAGGCTAAGTCTCTCTTAGAATCCAATCCCTTTTTAAGGTCTGAGGATTTCTTAGGAGCTAGACCTTGATTCTTAGGAGCTAGACCTTGATCAAGGCTTGAAGTCTCCTGCTTTGAATCGGCAAGTCTAAATTTTTCATAAGTCTCATCGCTAAAATATATCTTTACAGAATCGCCTGCTTTAAGCTTTTCTGTGCCATCTGCTTTTTTGTCGTTGATGACAATATTCTTTTTTCTAAGCATTTTGTAGAGAAATGACTTGCCTGCGTATGGCAGGATTCTTACTAGATACTTATCAAGCCTTGTTCCAGCGTCCATCTCCTGTATCACATGTTCCTTCATTCAACTCTCCCTTTGCTTATAATCAAAGTAAAATTCCTAAGAGATTATTTCTAACCCTCTTTGCAAGACCTGTATCAGCCTTTTGTCTAGAATCAGCTACATGTTGCAGCTTCTTCTTGAAGGCTTCCTCATCTTTTACAAGCTCAACCTTGACTTCAATGCCGACATTGGCCAGGAATTTTTCAAGGCTTTCGCTAAATAATTTTTCTGAAGCTTTCTTCTCATCACTGTAGGCATAAATAAGCTTTTCAGTCACAAGGCATGCCTTACAGCCAATCGGATATGACTCATTAGAAAAAACTGCATCATAGAGAATAAAGGTCTTATCCTCGTATTGCTTACAGTATTCATAAAGACTTTTAGGTGTTGCCTTATGAATTGCAAGCACAAGAAAATTAACAGTAAACTTTGCGGAAGGCAAAACAAGCAAGATTGCAGCTACTGTGAAGGGATTATTTCTAGTCCCCTTAATAGCCAAGCCCACAAAAAACACAGCAAGCACAACTATATAAGCGATGAGCATAATGAAAAATTTAAGTAGTTTTTGATACTTAAGATATTCAAATTGGCCCTTTTCTCTTTTCATAAAAACTCCAATCTATGACTTGTATTTACATCCATCTCCAACCAGCAAGATACTTATTCTTCATCTGACCCTTGATATACTTACCCCAACCAAGAGGGTAACCATCAACATTAAAGAGAAGCCATCCTTTTTCAAGGCCCTCAATATCAGATAAATCAATTGTTTCGCCCTTTAGGTAGCGGGTAATTCTCTCGTCATCGCATGATAGTGAGACAAAATTGTCAAAATCAGTTCCTGATAGGGTCATAGCCAAAGCCTGGCTAGGCTCAAATCTATTTTTCTTAATCTCTCCCATCAAGAGTCCACTTCTGACTATTCTCAACTTAGGAATCTTTAAGCTTGATTCCGGCATATAGTATACCTTCTCGCCATGGATTTCAAACCTTTCAGGATCGAACTGGCGCTTGATATGGGACAAGAATTCCTGCAATTCCTCAGGAAGCTTAACCTTGTTGCATATCTTACTTGGAAGCTGAGAAGGGCTGTCAGAATCAACTTTCTTTCTAATAAGGGCAACATAATGGCCCTCGCCCTTCATCTTGTGTGGGAAAATTCTCACAGTCTTGTCTATAGCAATTTCTTTATCAAAATCGCTTGTGACAAAACCGTGCTCAAAGCCCTCGTATGGTTTTATATCAACGAGTTGACAATCATCAATCTCTCTAAAAAGATGCCTTATAGATTCCTCATCCTCAAGCATTGAGAAAGTACATGTAGAAAATACCATACAGCCGCCCGGTTTAAGCATTTTTGCTCCTGCAACTATGATATTCTGCTGAATTTTAGAATAAAATTCAGGTCCATTCTTCTCCCAGCTCTTTATGAGCTTATTGTCTTTTCTAAACATGCCCTCACCTGAACATGGGGCATCTATTAAAATCTTATCAAAAAGGCCCTGGCAGTTCTTTGCAAGGTCCATAGGATCCTCATTCAAGACTAATACATCGGATATGCCGCAAATCTCAATATTTTTCAAAAGAGCCTTAGTTCTTGAGGCTGATATATCATTGGACACAAGCAAGCCAGTTCTATTGAGCTTTGATCCCAATTCTGTCGACTTACCGCCAGGTGCAGCACACATATCAAGTACAATGTCCCCCTCTTCAACAGGAAGTACATTTGCAGGCGTCATAGCCGATGGTTCCTGTATATAGTAGAGTCCGGCATAGTAATATGGGTGTTTTGCCGGTCTGTCTTCTTCACGAAAGTAGAACCCGTTCTCAATCCAGGGAACGGGTTCTAGTGTAAATGGACTTATCTTTAAAAAATCTTCAACGCTGATTTTAAGAGTGTTAACTCGAAGGCCAAACTGTCTTGGCTCATCAAAACTCGCAAGATAAGCATCATAATCTTCCTGAAGCAGTTCTTTCATTTCCTCTTTGTAGAGCTCAGGTAAATTCATTCTTACTACCTCTTAACATCAGGAATATCAACAAGTAATCTGCTGTTATTCTTACCAATCTTTGTGTTGTCTGTCTTAGCATGGTCATTTGAAAGAGGCTGTCCATCGATATTCAATGCAGTACTGTCAAGGTCTGCCTCTTCTGAAGTCTTGAATTCTACGTTCTCATCAAGCTCAAGCTTGTCAAGCTTTGATGAAACTATATCATCGACAATCTGCTCAGCCTTTGACTTCTTTTCAGCTTCCGGATCATATACCTCAAGCTTCTTTGATTCACTGGCCTGAACTGCTGCTCTGTTTGACTTAACCGCATTGAGTTCAGTGCTGAAGTCCTTTATCAATGACTCATTGTAAGTCTTTGTAGCCTCTATAGATTTCTCTAAGATCTTCTGGATCTTGCCCAAGACGTCGTCCGAATACTCGACAATAGCTTCTCTATAATTGTTGCCGTCAGTTGTAGCTCTGTCAAGAATCTCCTGAGCTTCTTTTCTTGAATTATCAAGTGTAGCCTGTGCAGTAGCCTGTGCTCTTCTCACAAGATCACTGTTATTTACAAGCTGCTCAGCCTTAATCTGAGCGGCACTGAGTATCTGATCAGCCTGCTCCTTGGCCTCTTTTAACATCTCATTCTGTCTAGCAATATTCTTCTTGTAAACATTCATCTCTTCTGGAAGCTTTGCTTTGATTTCCTCAACAATCTCCATAAGTTCATCTCTATTGAGAATCACTTCGCCTGAAGAAAATCTCTTAAACTTAGCACTCTCAATCATATCTTCCAATTTTTTTATAACCTGTTCGATATTATCCATGACTACACTCCAATCAGTTATATTTTGCTATCAATAAGTCAAAACTATAGACATTATTTTATTATTTTTTGAATTTTTTGTAAACCTTATCCACCACACAATTTGGCACAAATTTTGTAATATCTCCGCCGTACATTGCCATCTCCCTGACTATGCTTGAGCTAAGGTAGGCATACTCCAATGATGTATTCAAGAAAATTGTGTCAATATTTGGATTAGCCACTCTGTTAGTTTGTGACATAGCCAATTCATACTCATAATCAGTCACAGCTCTTAAGCCCCTGATTATAACCCCTACATCGTTCTTTTTTGCGAAATCAACAAGCAAACCAGAAAAACTTGCAACCTCAACATTGGCCAAGTCCTTGGTTGCTTCCTTTAACATCTCTACTCTCTCATCAACAGAAAAAAGTGGAGTCTTATTGTTATTATTTAACACAGCCACAATAAGATGATCACACAAGCCTGCAGATCTTCTAATTATATCCAAATGTCCAAAAGTAACCGGATCAAAACTTCCAGGATATATTGCTCTTTTCATCTTTATTCCCCATCCTTAAGCCTTAAAAAAATATGCTTATTTGTCTTATATTCCTTGACTCTCACTGTGCGAAAAGCTGTCTCTGAATCAATATATGACAAATCAGTATCAATTTTTTCTTCAATCACTACAAGTGAATCTTTATCAAGCAATCTGTCAAGGACAAGCAAAACTTCTCTCTCCAAGCCCTTTTTGTAAGGAGCATCGATAAATACTAAAGAAAACTTCTTATTGAGTCTATTGATTGCAGAAACTGCATCAGACTCCATAACCTGAGCCTTTGAATCAAGTTTAGTAAAAGCAAGATTTTCCTTAATGCACTTGACACAAAGCTTTGACTGGTCAACAAAAACCACTTCCTTAGCTCCACGGCTCAAGGCCTCAATTCCAATTCCACCGCTGCCTGCGAAAAGGTCCAAAAAGCTGCTGTCATAAACCTGATCCTGCAGTATATTAAATAAAGTCTCCTTGATACGGTCTGTTGTAGGTCTTGTATCCATACCTTCAATAGTCTTAAGAGGGAGACGTCTAGCACTACCTGCTATAACTCTCATATCACTTTACCTTCCAATTTCCGCTAATAATCTCAGCCTTGCCATCTCTCATCATAAGCTCTCTAACAGCATCCTTTGGAGATTTATCCTCAAAAAGAATCTCATTAACCTTCTCAACGATAGGCATCTCAACCTTGTACTTTAAAGAGAGCTGATAAGCAGCCTTTGCAGAAAATACACCTTCAACAACCATCATTACTTCATCCATAGCTTCTTTGACAGATTTGCCCTGTCCTATAAGAATTCCAGCTCTGCGGTTTCTAGAATGCATACTTGCGCAGGTGACTATCAAATCACCAATACCAGACAAACCGGCAAATGTGTTGGTTTCAGCCCCCATAGCTGTACCAAGTCTAGCTATCTCAGCAATTCCTCTTGTTATAAGAGCGGCCTTAGTATTATCACCATATCCAAGTCCGTCAGCCATACCTGCTGCAAGAGCAATAACATTTTTCAATGCACCTCCAATACAGATACCCTCTACATCCGGACTGATATATACTCTAAAAGCATCATTCATAAATACAGACTGAAGGTATTTAGCATCTTCTTCGCTGTCAGCACCTACCACGCAGGTAGTTGGAATAAATCTGCTAACCTCCTCAGCATGGCTTGGTCCAGATAAGACTGCAACTCTAGCCTGAGGAATCTCTTCCTTTGTAACTTCCACAAGGTTCTTTAAAGTATCTTCCTCTATGCCCTTGCCGACATTGACAACATACTGATTTTCTTTTACAAAAGGAGCTAGTTTTTTTGCAGTAGATCTTGTATATGGGCTTGCAACAGCCAAAATAACAATATCTGCATCCTTAATAGCATACTCTGTATCATATGTAATCTCGATGGATTCTGGTATTTTAACTCCCTTTAGTCCTTTGGTATTTTCTCTGGTCTCAGCTAACTTTTTAGCCTCTTCTTCAAAGACAGACCATACCTTTACCTGCTGTCCAAAGTGATCAAAAAGCATAGCAAGCGCTAAGCCCCAACTTCCTGCTCCCATCACTGATATCTTAGCCATAACTTCTCCTTTTCCCCCATGTAAAAATTCAAAATTTTAGGTCTTAAAGCCTATTCAAAAATTTAAATATAAAACTTATTTATAATTTACTTAAATCAAGCTGTTTTCTTACTTCCAACTTTTCTTTCAGTTCCATTGATAAGTCTAATGATATTGCCTCTATGTCTCACATAAGCAAATACTACGATCACACCAACTACTATGCATGCCTCAACTGCATCATAAGTAGAAAGTGGCAACCAGCCCTTAACTGCCCAAATTACAAATAATACAAACCAAGATGTTATTCCAAGCAATGAGCCCAAAGAAACATACTTTGTAATCAAAACTGTCAAAGAAAAGGCCAAAAAGCCCACGATAGCAAATACGAAACAATATTTTGGATATGGAATAAGTGCTAAAACAACACCTGAAGAAGCAGCAATTCCCTTGCCTCCGTGGAAATCCATGTAAAATGGGAAATTATGTCCAAGAACAACTCCAAATCCTAAATACATGAAAAGCAACATAATACAATCAACGCTAGAGCCAAGAATCATTTTGAGGACTAAACCTGCAATGATAGGCTTGAAAGCATCTAAAATATATGTAACCATGCCTGCCTTTTTTCCTAATGTCCTGAATACATTGGTAGTACCTGCATTACCAGAGCCATAATTTCTGATATCGATATCCTTAATCTTTCCAATCCAATAACCAGCCTGTACTATTGCACCGACAAAGTAACCGGCAATCAAACAGTAGACCTTATAGGACATAATAGGTGACATACAAAATGTTAACATCATCAGGGCTACAGTTAAGGCCCAAAATAAAAACTGCTTATACTTGGAATCCATTATTGTTCTTTCTCCTTACGCTCACGATATATGAAATGAATTGCTGTTCCATGGAATCCGAAAGTATCACGGATTCTATTCTCTATATATCTGGTATAAGAGAAATGGGTCAGCTCCTTATCATTGATGAACATAATAAATGTTGGTGGTTTAACCGAAACTTGAGTGATATAGTAAATCCTAAGTCTCTTACCCTTATCTGATGGTGGCTGTTTCATAGCCATAGCATCAGTGAGGATCTCATTTAAAACACCTGTCTGAACTCTCATATTCTGACTTTCAATAATCTGATCAATCATATCATAGAGCTTATACAATCTCTGGCCAGTAAGGGCAGAGATAAATATAATCTCAGCATATGACATAAATGAGAGTGTCTTTCTAATCTTATCTGTAAAGTCTCCGACAGTTGAATTATCTTTCTCAATTGCATCCCACTTGTTTACGGCAATAATAATACCCTTGCCTCTTTCATGGGCAATACCAGCAATCTTTGCATCCTGCTCTGTTATACCCTCAGTCGCATCGATTACAAGAATGACAATATCAGCTCTTTCAACTGCAGCAACAGTTCTAATAATACTGTATCTCTCTAACTCTTCGCTAACCTTAGATTTTCTTCTAAGTCCTGCTGTATCTATAAAGATATACTCCTTACCATGATATACAACATCAGTATCTATGGCATCTCTAGTTGTACCAGCAATATTAGAGACGATAACTCTATTTGTACCAATAAGCTTGTTGACAATAGAAGATTTGCCGGCATTTGGCTTACCAACTATGGCAATCTTTGGCCTGTCATCTTCGTCATCTTCCTTACTTCTCTTAGGGAATTTTTCTGTGACTGCATCTAAGAGGTCACCCAAGCCCTGTTTTGAAGAAGCTGAAATTGGAAATGGATCACCAATTCCAAGATTATAGAACTCATACACATCCGGCATCTGCATCTTGTAGTTATCTACCTTGTTAACTGCAAGCACAACCGGCTTATGAGACTTTCTCAGCATATCAGCGACATGGGTGTCAGCATCAACCATGCCCTGTCTTACATCACACATAAATATGATTACATCTGCTGTATCAATGGCAATCTGAGCCTGTTCTCTCATCTGAGAAAGGATAATATCCTTGCTGTCTGGCTCAATACCACCGGTATCAATCATGGTAAATTCTTTATCAAGCCATGATACTTCGGCATATATTCTATCTCTTGTAACACCTGGTGTATCCTTAACGATAGATATCTGCTGTCCGGCAACACTATTAAAAAAAGTCGACTTACCTACATTAGGTCTACCGACAACTGCAACTATTGGTTTACTCATAATAAAACTCTCCATTCAAAAGCACAAACGCGCATACTATCTTATAATATCAGCTTGTTTGCTTTTTGTAAAGCTATATGGTATTCTTAGGGCTATTCAAGAAAGGAGACCCTATATGGCATCAAAGGAAATGAAGGAACTTATAGGAAATAAGATTTTTGCCAGCATATCGCTCTTACTTTTATTAGTATTAAGCTCGGCACTAATTCTTGCTAACAATAAAATATACGTAAATGCTGATGATAATAAGTCATCGTCTGACACGAAAGAATCAAGATATAATATAGCAGATATCGATCTCTCAATAAGCGTTCCTGATTCATTCGTTGTTTTCACTCAGAATGTCACATCTAACAATTCTTACCTGGAAAAAATTGGTGTTGACGACGTTGAGCAGCAGAGAAACCTCATGAAAGCGACAAATATCTTCCTTGAGATTGTCCCAAAAGATGATGAAATCACTTATGAGTTTATTGTAAAAGCTCTCCCTGCCCCAAGCGGAGTTGCAAACTTTAACGAGACTAACGACAATGACTTAAAATCTCTATTCGAGACCTATGTCAAGCAAAGTCAGGAGCACAGCGATTCAGACTTAAAGGAAAGCATAGATGCTTCGTCAATTGAAAAAATCAATGGAATACCATATTTCACAACCCAAATTTCATCGACATCAAACAATGGAGTAACTGTCAAAGCTAAGAAATATTACACAGTAATACGCGGTTATGCTTATACTTACTCCCTTCAGACTAATGAGACTGATATAAAGAGCCAATATATCCAAGCTTGTAACTCTATGCTTGAAAGCGCTGAATACAAAGAGATTAAGAACTCAATCTTTAACTCAAGTATATATTCAGAGCTTTTGACAACAATCCTAAGTTTAGGACTTCCAATCATAATTTTAGGACTAATCACCTACTTCTTAACAAGCGGAAATTCTAAGAGAAAAAAGAGACTTGCCAAAGCCCGTCAAGAAGAGGCTCTCGCAAAGAAAAAACTTGATTAATGACTTAAGATAGAAAAATGCCATAAGCTCGAAGCTTATGGCATTTTTTATTTTATAGCATATGCTCTATAGATTCTTCATCAACTGGATTATCTGTAAGGTTCTGACTGCTCTTTTTTCTGCTGATTTCATCTCTGATTTCCTGCATTCTCACATCATTGTTATAGGCGATTTCTGCACATTTGGTGAGTTCCTCAACCACTTCAGGCATCTCCATATTGTTATATTTTTTATAATGCATCTGATGCTCAAGACTTGCCCAGAAATTCATGGCAATAGTTCTTATCTGAACCTCAACCTTCATATATTCCTTGCCAGATGACAAAAAGATAGGAATTATAATTACATAATGCAAGCTTCTGTAACCATTTCCCTTTGGATTTTTGATATAATCCTTTACTTCCATAACCTCAACATCATCCTGAGATACAAGCATTTTAGCCACATCATATATATCACTGATAAATGGACATACTACCCTGATTCCTGCCACATCATTGAGATTGTCAACAATACTGTCTACAGTAATTGGAAGGCCTCTCCTCTCAAGTTTTTCATATATGCTGATTGGGCTCTTGATTCTGGATCTAATTGTATCAATTGGATTTCTGGCTCTCTTTGTTTTAAACTCATCATTTAAAACTTCAAGCTTAGTTTCAATCTCATTGATTGCACATCTGTACATCATCATCAATTCTGCAAACCTAGTACTCTCGTCGGCAAATTTGATAAATTCCTCTCTATTAGACAAATCCATCTTATCTACGATATCTTTAAGTAAAGCCGAATCAATATTTTTATCATTAAGTAAATTAGACATTAAAAATTCCTCCTAATAAGCATCTTCCAAGTGTGTGATTTCTTCCCCATCAAATCCAATGCAGTCAAACCTGCAAGGCGTGTTAAGATCATAAGCATTTACAGTCAGGAAATATGACGCAACTTTTCGAATCCTGGCTTGTTTCTTATAATCAACAGCCTCGACTGCATAACCATATTTATTAGAACTCCTGTACTTGACCTCCACAAAGACAAGCACATAATCATCTGTATATGTATATGCCCCAATCAAGGGTTCATATCTTCTTTCTCCCTTCTCAACGATGAGATCTATCTCCCCAATTTTATTCCTAAAATTGCTCGCAAGCAGTCTATATCCCTTATCCTGCAGATAAGATAAGGCCTTGGTCTCATATAAGGCACCTAGGCGTCTTTTATTTTTTTCCTCCATTCATCTTCCCCTTGATCCTGTCACAATCATCGACAAAGACGAGAATCTCAGCAACAACGCCGTACAATTCAGGAGGTATCATATCACCAATTTCAAGTTTAGACAATGTCTTGGCCAGTTTACTATCCTCGTAAACCGGAACATCAGCATCCTTAGCTTTCTCAATAATCTTTTCCGCCAAGGCCCCTCGACCTGTCGCAATAATTGTAGGTGCTTCTTCTCCTGGATTATATTCAAGAGCTACTGAAATCTTTGTCTTAGATTCTTTTTCTTCACTCATAAGCAGTCTTGTATTCCTATCTTTAAACCTTAACATCAAGCATAAACTGGCCTGCAGCGACCTTGCTCTCGTTTACATCAAGCACTTCTTTCGCCACATCAAATTTGTTCTCATCATTTGACAGATGCATCTCAAACTTTGTTTGGTAGCCCTTAGCTTCAAGCCTAGCTGTAAGCTTATCTATATTATCATTTATAAAATCAAGTAATTCCTCTGTCTCAAGGCAGAAATTTGTCGATAAATTTTTACCAGCAAGCTTAACATAGACATCCACTGGTCCAAGATTATCCATATCCAAATGCAAAAGAGCACTGACTGTATCTGAATCCTGCCCAGCAGTCTTTCTTTTATTGGTATAGACATAGAGCTCACCGTTGGCATTATTCTCTTTATAGTGAATAGGTATCTGAACATAGGCCATGTTATTCTTGTTAAGATCATTCATAAAGTCAATATTAGACTTTATATTGTCAAGATTCTTGCTAAGATTTAGGTTTTTAGCCTCATCAGCTAAATCCTTTGTAATATGCTCTAAGCTGGATCTAACCCTCTTATAATAATTCTTTATACCATCATCCTCAGCTACATCCTGAGGTTTAAGCTTCATGGTCTCATCCACCATTGATTTTAAGAGTTTTTCTTTAACTTGTCCGAGACTAGAGCCCAACTTGGCCTTCAAATCCTCATTGTCAAAATGCTCGGCAAGCTGGCTAAGCAGGTCCTTGAGACTAAGATCTTTATTATCTAACTTGTCTGCAAGCTGATTAGCCCACTCATTCTTAGCTGGGGCTGTATCATTGCCTCCTACTTCTCTAAGAAGATCAGACAAATCTTTTATTTCCGCCTGGTCCAGATAATCTTCAAGCCCAGATGATTCAATACTCTGACCGTCGAGTCCCTCATACAAATCTTCTATTAAGCTTGAAAACTTCCCTATATCCACCCCATTCTCGGAATTGCCTTCCTGAGTACCTGTCAAGATTGAATCGCTCAAGGAATTTAAGGCCTGACTGAAATTATCCAATTCGCCGCTAATTGTGTGCTCATAAGACTGATAGGCCTCAAATGAGGCTATATTATTTTCGTTTATAGGCAAGTTTAATTTCTGCAAATTGGCCAAGGTGCTGAGTTTTGTCTCCGGAAACCTCAATGAGTTTTTAACCATATCTCCTATTGTCTTGGCATCAATTGGCATATTCTGTTCTAATAAGCTATTGACAATAGCCCTGTTGGCTTCATTATTAGCAAAGCCAGCCGAAGATAAGGCCTTATCAAGCAGGACATTTTGCTGCAAATCAGGATTCATGACCTTTATTGATATATTATTATCACTATTACTCTCAAGCATGTAGGTCAAGGTTTGTCCAGCCATGAGCCCATCTCTTGCCTGCATCTTAGCATTTACCATGGAGCCATCGCTTAATTCAAGCAAGGCTGTACCATCCTTCATGCTCAAAAGCTTTGCGTCAAATATATCGCCAGCCAGCATCTCTTTAAGAAGCTTAGTGCCATTCTCCAAAGCCTGCTCTCTGCCACTAGACTCCGAAACTTTATGAGCCTGAATCGAGTCCTTTGCCGTTAGATCTGCAGTTTGTCTCAAGTTTTGGTTAGCGCTTAAGGACGTGAAAAAATTTTGTATATTCATAGCCTACCTCTCAAAAACAATGGCTGATCTCAACCTTAACCAAAATCTTTATTTAAACATATATAAATTTCTATTCAAATTCAACATTTTTGATAAAGGTCATTCTATGTATCTTTGATGGGCCATATTTGCGCAAGGCCTCATAGTGGGCAGCAGTGCCATAACCCTTATGCTTTGCAAAGCCATATTCCGGATATAACTTGTCATACTCCATCATCAGATGGTCTCTGGTAACTTTGGCCAAAATACTAGCACTGGCTATGCTTATGCTTTTGGCATCTCCCTTTACTATAGGGACCTGCTTAATACCTAAATCCGGTATTGTCACTGCATCATTAAGGGTCAAATCAGGCTTTAAGCCCAGCTTTTCAACCGCCTGTCTCATAGCCATATATGTAGCCTGTAATATGTTAATTTGGTCAATAACCTTCTCATCAACTATTCCAACTGCATATGCAAGAGCCTTGTCCTTTATCTCCTCAAACAAGAGCTCTCTCTTCTTTTCAGATAGCTTCTTTGAATCGTTGATATACATGATTCTTGCATCTTTTGGCAGTATGCATGCGCCAGCAACAACTGGTCCAGCTAGCGGTCCACGGCCAGCCTCATCAATTCCGCAAATAAGCTTGTATGAGCTGTACTCCTTCTCAAAAGCACACATTTGCTCAACTCTAGCCATCTCTGTTTCAATTTTTAACTGTCTTTTTAAGGCAGCCTCTTCTTTTTTTGTCATAATTATTCCTTAATCTCATCAGGTGACTCTAAGCTCAATCTGCCCAGTTTTCCCGAACGATAGTCGTCAAGTATAATAGCAGCAGCCCTTTCGTAATCGACATAGCCACCCTTTTTGATACAGCCTCTCTTATTAGCAATAGCATCCAAGTTCTGATTTAAATCATCAACTTCGCTGATAGCGTAGGCTTTTTCAAAAACGCCATTATATCTCTTATGTAATATTCTAAGACAGGCCAAAGCTGTCTCTTCACTGATTAGTATATCATCTTTTATTGAACCAATCACGGCAATCTTTTCACCTATAGATTGATCCTCAAATTTAGGCCACAAAACGCCCGGTGTATCAAGCAAATCAACTCCGTTCTTGAGTTTAATCCACTGTTTAGCCTTAGTAACTCCAGGTTTATTGCCTGTCTTTGCTATAGATCTGCCGGATAAGAGATTTATAAGGGTTGATTTTCCCGCATTAGGAATACCAACTATCATAGCTCTAAATGTGCCATTCTTAATGCCACGTCTGGCATCCCTCTCCCTCTTTTCCTTGCCAGCTTCATCAATAGCTGCAAGAATTTTCTTTGTGCACTTAGGATCCTTTGAATTTGCCTTGATGGCAATAAGGCCCTGGCTCTCATAATATTTAATCCACTCATCTGTAACCTTGTCATCGGCAAGATCAAACTTATTTAGAATTATTATTTCTTTCTTGTCTTTAGCCATAGCTATAAGAGAAGGATTACGGCTACTATAGGGAATTCTAGCATCAATAACCTCAATCACAACATTAACAAGACTAATATTCTCCTGCATCATTCTCATAGCTTTGGTCATATGACCAGGAAACCACTGATAATTCATATCTTCCTCCCTTACTAGCCAACTAGGCCAATTCTCTTAAATGGCATACTTCTAAGCCAAACCTTGCCAACAATATTTTCCCTCTTAATAAGGCCTATATTGGCAAATCTAGAATCTTCACTGTTATTTCTGTTATCGCCCAGAACAAAATACTGGTCCTGACCCAAACTAATCTCACTTGCCGCATTGCCAGCAATCAATATATCTTCAAGGCCTTTATCATTTTCAAGCTCCTTGCCATTGATAAAGACTTTTCCATTCTCAATCTTAACCTTTTCACCAGGCAGGCCGATTATCCTTTTAATCAGCACCCTATCTGTATTCTTATAATTAGGGGTAAATGCTATAACATCAAAACGTCTTGGTTTAAGCAATGTATAAGCAAAACGATTTATAAGAACAATATCCTCATTGGTAATCACCGGCTGCATGGAAGATCCCTCAACACCAGTAGAATTACAAGTAAAGTAGACACATGTATATGCCAAAACAACAGTCATAATCAGACTAACAAGTTTGACAGCAACATTTAATAGTCTCGTATTTTCTTGATATCTTCTTGTAAAATTTGACACAATAATACCTCGTTAAAAACTTATATAAAATGCCTTGCAAGTAAAAAGCGGCATTTTATGCTTGCATAATTTGCGGTGCTGCATTCGCAACCGCTTCGCGTTTGCTCATTACGCGCTGTCGCGCTATCTCGCTATCCATTCAAAATGCCTTGCAAGTAAAATGCGGCATTTTTTATGGATAGCGAGGCACCGCTTGTAGAAACGCGAAAAAAAGGCTGTAGTCGAGTTTCGACTACAGCTGAATAAATGTATTAATTAAGCTAAATTACCTAACTAACTCTTTAACCTTAGATGCCTTACCTGTTCTCTGACGAAGGTAGTTAAGTCTAGCACGTCTTACCTTACCTCTTCTTACAACCTTAACATCAGCAACTGATGGAGAGTGTAATGGCCATGTCTTCTCTACGCCAACACCACCAGAAATCTTTCTTACTGTAAATGTAGCACGCACGCCTGTACCCTGCATCTTTAATACAGTACCTTCGAAAATCTGTACTCTTTCTCTCTCACCTTCCTTGATAACGTTTGATACTCTAACTGTATCACCAACGTTAAACTCAGGTACTACACTCTTAAGCTGTGCATCTTCAATGCTCTTAATAATATCGCTCATTTTGCGACCTCCTTAATTTTTTGATGTTCTTAAATACATAAATACCGTACCAGAGGACCATCTCTTCTTTTCAGAACTTGTGTATTATAACAAAGTTAATTAAGGATTGCAAGTGAATTATTCATTTTTTTCTCTAAGTCGAACTATATTGCGCGCCTCTCTCTTATTCTCGTCATCCATGTCTGCATAGTGACGTCTGGTCGTATTGACATCCTTATGTCCCAAGACATCAGCAACAAGATATATATCTCTGGATGCCTGATATAGATTAGTGCCGTAAGTCGATCTTAATTTATGTGGTGTGATATGTTTTAGACTAGTCACTGTCGCAGCATACTTTTTAACTAAAAGCTCTACACTGCGGACAGTAAGTCTTGATTTCTTCTGGGATATAAAAAGAGCCCTTTTGTCTTCTTCCTTGACCTGCATATCCTGTCTCTCTTCAAGGTAGTCAATAAGGGCATCTCTGGCTTCATCGCCAAAATATACATAATCCTCATCGCCACCCTTTCTGACAACTTTTATGCGATTATTATCAAAATCCAGGTCATCAATGTCAAGGCCCACACACTCAGAAACTCTTATTCCAGTTCCAAGCATGAGGGTAAGCAGGGCCAAATCCCTAACTTTGAACTTATCATGTTTTTTTCTGGCATTTTCAGGTAGTCTGTCGCCAGTCTCAACCTGATCCAAAAAATCAGCCACCTCATTCACATCAAGTCTAACGATTGCTTTATCTCTAATTTTAGGCATATCCACCTTTATCGATGGGTTAGCACTGATAATCTCATACCTGTAATAATAGCCATAAAATTTTCTCAAAGCACATAATTTTCTTTTGGCAGCCTTGTCTGAATTGGTAACATAGGCTCCATTATGCTTATAAACCTTGACATATCTTAAGAAATCGTTGATATCTTTGGCACTGACCTTCTCAATATCACTCAAGCTTACATCTTTAATATCCTTACCCTTTGTAAAAGGAATTTCCTTGACCAAAAAATTATAAAAAGTCCTTATATCATAGGCATAAGCCACTTTAGTTCTGGCCTGCTTTGTAAACTCCAAACTATCGAAAAAATCCCTACAGTAGTCTGGCAGGCTTTTGATAATATCATTTAGCTGCTGGGCATATTTTATATTCTGTTCTTTGCTGTAAGTCATAGTCTGGGCCAAGTAAATCAACCTCCCTGTTTTGTGCTTGCTTTAGTGCTAATGCTGCTAGCCTTACTTGTGCTTGCTTTGCTTGTCTCTTGACTAGTATTCTTGCTGGCAGGCTCAGTACTTTCCTTTTGGCTATCAGTTTGACTTTGAGAGGATGCATTTTCCTCATTTGTCTTTTCTTCATCGTCATCCTTAACAAGGATATACCTATAATAGTCCAAATTAGTACCATAGCGGTCACTCAGGTGATATATCAATGTGTAGGTGCCAGCTTGAGTCAAATCCAAATCTCCGCTAATCTTGATCTGTGATGTGATATCACGTCCAGCATAATCACATGCATATACGCCTTCCCATACATCAAAATCCGAATTAGTCTTGATTTCAACATTGCTTACGCCTGACATGTAATTAATCTTGTCAGAATTCTGACTGCTATCAGAGGCACTAGTGTCCGATGGATCTGAAGTTTTACCATCAAGAAGAGCCTTTGGCTCTTCTATTTTAAGACCAGCTCTCTGACCTTCCTCTTCATAGACTATAACCTTGACTCCAGCTGATATATTCTCATATATCCATCTGGCATTTGACGCCATAAGATTGATATAGCCCTTAGATGCTGACTTTCCAAGCTTTTTATAAGCATCAGTGTCAAGACTATTTAAATCCTGGGTATAATAAGGCACAGAGCTTATGGCAAAGCCGTCATTGAGAAGGGAAGCGTAATGGCCATATCCACCACTTTTAGTGAAAGGAAACCAAATCTGCTTACCAGTAATTTTATAGTCAGCATTTTTCACGTCACTAGATACTGAACATGTGAAAGCCTTATAATCCTCATAGTTATCGCCATTTTTCTTTTGAATCAACAAAAAATTCTCTTTCTTGTTAATCTTAATTATGTATTGATCTTTCGCATCAACATAAGAATCAGACTTATCTTCAGCGCTTGTAGCCTCAGTGTCAGCAGCATTTTCTTCATGCTTATTTATCTGGACAACCAGCTGAATTGCAAAAAAAGCTGTAACTGCCAAAATTATAAAGTAAATATAAGCATTTCCGCCAAAAAGCCAGGCGATAAAATTATTCTTTTTAAATTTCTGATACTTTAAATCCATATCTGTTTAACTTATTTCTGTTTCTTATCTTTGAGTTCAATATATTTGAGTATAAGCTCAACACAGCCATCAATGCCCAAATCTGAACTGTTAAGTGTGAGATCGTAGCTCTTTGTATCTCCCCACTTCTTGCTAGAATAATAGTTATAATAGCTTGATCTCTTCTTATCTGTCTTATTAATAAGATCCTTAGCCTTATTGTCCTCTGCTATATTATAGAGGCCCTTAACCTTCTGAATTCTGTCCTCAAGTGGAGCATGAATAAAGACCTTCAAAGCATTAGGATTCTCTTCAAGGGCGTAATCGGCACATCTTCCTATAATTACACATGACTCCTTCTCGGCAATTGACTTTATTGTGTTAAACTGAGCCAAAAAGACCTTATGGTTAATAGGCATATCCATATAAGAATTAGTATAACCCATTGAATATGTATCCATAACCAGCGAATAAAGAAAGCTATTGGTTGGCTTCTCATCCTGGGAATTAAAGAGTTCCTCGCAAAGGCCACTCTCTTTGGCTGCCTCTGCCAAGAGATTCTTATCATAAAAAGCTATTCCAAGTTTCTTTGCAAGGGCCTCTCCAATATCATGACCGCCACTGCCAAACTCACGTCCTATTGTAATAATAATCTTCTCTGCCATATTAAACATCCTTTCTTTTCTAGTCTTCGTAATTTTTCTTTCGCAAAATTACTCGATTCAAGTACTCTTTGATCTCAGGTGCATTGTCATTGACAATTATATTAAATTCCTTAGGAGTCACACAGACAAATCTCAACTTACAATAGCCCCTGGTAGAAAATGCATATGATTTGTGCCATCTCAAGTTTCTAATGGCCTTTTCAACTTCAATCTGGGGTCTATTTCTCGTGATAACTATAAAAGTTATATAAGTATAGAGATGGTGATTGATTGGCTTATTGCCATCTGCTCTGACAAAATGAGGTTCTATCTGATCTATGGCAAATTTTTTTAAATCCTCATAATCTTCCAAACTCAGGTTATCATCATTTATAAAAAACAAATGCTCATACGACTTAGCTTCCCAGAGCTTTGAACTCTCATTCATAGTACTTGCAAACTTATTATTATGATTGTAACAATAAGCATAAATAACAAATTTACGTCCGCCAAACCAATAATTGTGGTAGATATCATACTTGTCAGAAATACTATCCAGCACTCCATCAATGAATTCTCTTCTTCTCACAATAATCCCCTATCCTAAGAAAGCCTATATAACTATTATAGCCTATTTAAGGCTTTTTTGAAACAAAATTAATTTTTACTGTCTAGTTTATTTAAAATGTCCTGAAAATATTCTGGAAGCTCAGAATTAAACTCCATATACTGACCGCTTCTCGGATGAACAAAGCCTAAAACTTTAGCATGCAGAGTTTGACCACAGGTCTTAAAAGGCGACTTGCCACTACCATAAATATCATCTCCCAAGAGGGGATGACCTATAGATTTCATATGTACTCTTATCTGGTGAGTCCTTCCAGTCTCAAGTCTACAGGCAATATGAGCATAATCAGAATAATTCTTTATAAGCTGATAATGGGTGACAGCTCTCTTGCCATGAACCTTGTCGATAGCCATCTTCTTTCTGTCTTTGCTGCTTCGTCCTATAGGTGCGTCAACACACCCACTCTCCTGTCCCATGCGATTTAAGACAATTGCCTCATATACTCTTGTTATAGAGTGAACTGCAAGCTGAGCTGCAATTCTCTCATGGGTAAAGTCATTCTTACAGACCACCAAAAGGCCTGTTGTGTTCATATCAATTCTGTGTACTATTCCAGGTCTCAACTCGCCATTTATACCTGATAAATTGTCCTTACAGTGGTACATTATAGCATTTACCAATGTTCCTGTGAGATGACCTGCAGCAGGATGCACCACCATACCCTTTGGCTTATTTACTACAAGCAAATCATCATCTTCGTAAACTATATCCAAAGGTATATTCTGCGCTTCTATGTGAACTTCCTTCAATTCAGGCAGGCAGATATTGATAGAGTCTCCAGTTTCAAGCTTGTATTTGGCCTTTACAGCCTGTCCGTTTACTTTTATCATGCCGTCTGCAAGTAAGGTCTGTATACGGCTCCTAGACAAGTCCTCCAGCTGAGCAGCCAGATACTTGTCTATTCTTTCCCCACCAAGCTCGACAATCAGTTGGTCCAGCTCAGTAAAATTATTTTCTTCTAACATAGATATTTGCCTTATTTAAGCATCCTTGTGTCTATTTTTGATATTTTCCAAATCCTCTTCCTTATAAACAAAGAGAATTAAAATTGCCAAAATCGTCATGCCTACAGTAGCATATGAATCTGCCACATTAAAAATCGGGAAATTAATCAGTTTAAAATATAAAAAATCCCTGACATAGTGTAGGCTAAAGCGATCAATAATATTGCCTATTGCTCCTGAAATTAGAAGTATATCGGCAAATATAAGCCAAGAATACCTCTTACTTTTAGGGACCATGACCAAAAGAACTATTAGAGCTATACATATAAGTGCCGAAACAAGGCCTAGAATAAGCGCCTGTCCGGAAAATGCAGAGGCAACAGTTCCTGTATTGACTATGTAATAGAACTCAAACACGCCCTTAATCAGCACCACAGGACCATATGCAAGTTTAGTCTCAGCGAGAGCCTTTGTGTACTGATCAATCCAAACTAAAATTCCAATAGCAAGGACAAATGAGGCATATAAAGCTAACTTTTTTTTCATAAATCTCACTCAACTATTCCCTTTAAAGATCTTCTCATGCAGTCATCATCAATAGTTTTGTCGATATAGGCCTGGCCAAACTTATTGAGAAGAATAAACTTTATGTGTCCTGCATCCATCTTCTTATCATTCTTAGACACACTTATTACATCATCGACACTTATGCCGCTGACACTGAGCTTGAAGTTGTATCTCTTAAAGGTGTCAATTATCTGATCATATTCTTCCTGACTAATGTATTTTTTTTCAAGGCAGATATTCAAAGCCGCCACCATGCCTAAAACAACACATTCGCCGTGATAGAGCTTGAAATCCATGAGCTTTTCAATCGCATGGCCAAGAGTGTGACCAAAATTCAAGAGAGCACGCTCTCCCTGCTCCTTTGGATCATTCTCAACAACCTGGCGCTTGATATTGCAGCTTACAGCAATCATCTCCTCAAGAACCTCAGGCTCAAGCTTCTCAATCTTTTCGTAATTTTCGCTCAACCAGGTAAAGTAAGCCTTATCCTTAATCAGGCCGTGTTTTAAGATTTCGCCAAAGCCAGAATTAAAAAGCCTCACATCAAGACTCTGCAAAGTGGACATATTCATATATACAAGCTTAGGCTGATGGAAGGCTCCTACCATATTCTTGTAAGCTCTGAAGTCAACTCCAGTCTTACCACCAATGCTTGAGTCAACCTGTGCCAGAAGTGATGTTGGCAGCTGGATAAAATCTATCCCTCTAAGGTAACTAGCTGCAGTAAAGCCAGTGAGATCACCGACAACGCCGCCTCCTAAAGCTGCTAACATATCTTTTCTGTCAAACTTGTTGACAATCAAAAACTCATATAAATCCTGGACTGTATCTAAATTCTTATGAGCCTCACCAGCTTCAAAAGTAAAGACAAAGACCTTATTTCCAGTTTTTTCAAGCTCAATCTTAGCCTTATCTGCATAAAGTGGGCCAACATTAGAATCTGTGACAATAGCAAGCTTTCTTCCAGAAACTCCCAGCTTCTTAAAACTATCTGCAAGTTTGTCAAAGCTATTCTCTATAACTATGTCATAAATTGGTTTTTCATCATAATTTACAGTAATTGTTCTTGACATATTCTACCTCAAAAAAGAAAAAGACCTGCAACCCAAGGGGCTACAGGCCATAATTTAAAATTAAATCTGTGTAAATGTTGTTGTCTGACCAACAGTAGCTGTAGTTCCTTCTGGAGCTTCACTCAATGAAGCAATATCGATAACTGATGAATTATCAGCACCTGATTCCTTAATATCTCCAAGAATATCGATATCTCTTGGTGAAACAACAAAGATATATGTTGATACTGACTGTAAATTACCGCCAACTGCATAACAAGCGCCAGCTGTGTAATCGATAATTCTCTGAGCGATGCTGACATCAATACCCTCAAGATTTACAACAGTAGCCTTGCCATCGATAAGGTTCTGAACAATATTGTGAGCTTCAGTCATATTAGTTGGCTTAACAACTACAACATCATACTTCTTGCTGCTTCTCATGCTAGTTACATTGTTGTTATAATTATCAGATGTCTTTTTTCCACCTAAGATTCTGCCGAAGCCACCTTTTCTTGGCTCATCATCCTCATCTTCGTAGTCATCTTCATATTCTTCTTCGTCGTCATATCCGTAATCGTCATCATCGTCTTTAAAACTACCAATTCTTAAATTGTCTAAAAAACTCATACCAATCTCCCATAATCAGTTTTTATAATTACGAGCTCCAAATATAGCGGTTCCAACCCTGACTATAGTTGCGCCTTCTTCAACTGCAACCTCATAATCATTAGTCATTCCCATAGAAAGCTCGCTCATAGAAATATTATCTATGTTTTTTAAATTTATGTCAACCATTAATTTATTTAATTTTCTAAAATACTTGCGATTTTCCTCAGCATTTTCAGTAAATGGAGCACTTGTCATAAGTCCTTTTACCCTAATTCCCTTGAGTTGGGCTATTTCTCTAAGAAAATCTTCAAGCATGTCGCAGCTCACACCAAATTTACTCTCTTCCTCTGCGACATTAACCTCTACTAATACATCAGTGACAAGGCCATTAGCCTCTGAGAGTCGGCTTATCTGCTCAGCTAAAGCCTTTGATTCAACAGAATGAATCATAGCTACCTTGCCTACTATATATTTAACCTTATTTCTCTGAAGATGACCAATCATGTGCCACTCAATATCCTTAGGCAAATCTTCTATTTTGCCAACAAGTTCCTGCACATAATTTTCTCCAAAAAATCTGTATGAAGCATCGTAGAGCTCCATAATATCAGACTCCGGCTTGGTTTTGCTCACAGCCAAAAGTTTTACATCGCTTGGCTTTCTACCGCTTCTTTCACAAGCCTTAGCTATATTTTCAAGTACCTTATCAAGATTTTCTTTTAACATCTTATTTCTGCAAAAAGCAGATCTCCTTTCACAAAATAATCCTAATATACAAAAACACCATTTTGATACTTATAGGCATCAAGTATCAATCTGTCATAAAGGGATACATAATGAGTAGCAAAGCTGTAGCCTATAGGCTCTGAAATCAGGTACTCATTGTTGGCGTCAACAGTGTTAATCAACTTAAAGTTAGTGTAGCCGCTGTTAATGACATATACGCCCTTTAATTTAACTGTATCCTTGAGTCTAATTGACTGATTTGAATCCATCATAAGCAAGCTTGCATCTGAAGGTAAATCCGACTTTAAAACATAATAATTGCCATTAGCGTCCTCTGAGTCCTGGCCATAGATTTCCGTGCTCATAAATGAAGTCTTAGGCATGCCGTTAGAATCATAATACTGAACTGTAAATCCTAAGTCATTACTGCCTCCTCCGCTTGTCTTATAAGCTTTAGGGATCACATAGAATTCCTCTTCAGTAACCGCAGACTGAGGAATCTTCATTCCTGTCTTGCCGCTCTTAGAAATCATTATATCTACAAATCTATCGGAAGCATATCTAATCATGTATTTGCTCAGTGTGATATCACCGTAAGACTTGCCATCAATATTAATAAGCTTGAAATCGCCCTTGACGTCAAGGTTTTCCTTTTTCAAATTGACATCAACTGTAGTGGCATTTTCAAGATTATACTTAAGTATTTCATCCTTATTCAAAGGAATTACTATATGCCACAGATCACTCTTGATCAGCTTGTAAACCGCATCTCCACTCGCGATCTCTCTTGATGACTTCATTTGATTCTTGTGATAGTTTTCTTTATTGAAATCAGCCTGTATAAGATCAGTGGTTGCTTTGCCCTCAAAACCGTCTGTATAGTAGGTTATGATACCTTCTGATTTCGAGTTTACAACCTTAAAAGCATTAGCATTGCCACTCTTTTTCAAAATCTGATCCAAATTGTTGATTACACCCTCATTGAGAGAGTGAAGAATTGTTGTATTTAAACCTGCTTTCAGGTCATAAATCTCAGAAAAGTTTGCCCCATCATAATTGGCCTTATAATTGTTTAACATAGCCCTTAAATCGGACAAATCTTCCTTAGTGATAGTATTCTCTCCGGTTCTATTGTACTCGTCAAGAATTTCTGTCACTTTACCAGTCTCATCTACTGTGTAAACTGTGTTGCCGACGCAAACCCTGGAGTCGTCTTTTCTATAGTAATCAATAAAGCCAGAATACTCACTAGTAACTACTTCTTCATCTCTGAGTGCAAGTCCTGTAAAAGTTACATTATCAATCAGAGATCCATTTTCCACCTCATAGGATTTTATATGAGTCTTTTGAGTTACCACATAAGCAAAGGCAAGAATATATACTAGACAGAGAGCTAAGAACACACTAAAGAATTTAGTGCTTCTCTTAAACTTAACAACCTTCTTAGGCTTTTTAACTTTCTTGGCCCTATTTCTGTCATTTCTCTCTCTTCTGAGTGATTCTCTGCTAGCCTTTTTCAACTCTTTCTTTGAGTATTGAGCCCTGCCTCTTGAAGAAGTTGAATTATTAGCTTTTTTCCTGGATTTAGAATCGTTTCTGAAATTCCCTCCAGCGGCACTATTCCTCTTTTTCTTATTTCTTGGCAAGTCAGATTCAGCCAAAGTCCCTCTTAGCATCTCCTGGCTCATTCTTTTCTTTTCTTCTTTTCTTGCCAAATCAGCAGTCCTGACCAAGCGCTCTCTCTTGTCAAGCTCAGCCATTCTGGCCTCTTCAGCCCTTCTTTGAGCCAGGGCCTTTTTTCTAGCTTCAACCCTTCTATCGGCTTCAGCTCTTCTGACAAGGGCATCCCTTCTAGCTTGCATTTCATCCATAGATGTAGCCTTAGAAGCTGACCTTGGTTTTTGCGAAGCATCCAACGACGAACGACCGGGACCATCAGATCTTCTTTTTGTGCCTCTGTTTGAGGAAGAAGAACTCATAGAGCCCGGTCTATTATTTGAAGAATTCTGAACTGCATACAAATTTCCAGTTCTTTTTGGCTTTCTTTTATCATTACTCATAAATACTGCCACATCACCTTATTGATATATTTCACGCCACTCCATATCGCCTCTCTCAAGCGACTTAATCAAAAGCTCGGCAGTTGCAAGATTTGTTGCAAGTGGAATATTGTAAGCATCACAGAGATTACAGATAGTATCTGAAGTAGAGCTTGCAAATCCACCGAAGCTAGTTGAATCTTTCAAAAAAATAATTAAATCAAATTGATTCTGTTCAATCTGAGAGCAGAGCTGTTGCTCTCCGCCCAAATCACCTGAAAGAAATTTATGAACTGCCAGATTTGCTGACTTTTCAACAAGCTCGCCGGTAGTTCCTGTAGCAAAAAGCTGATTCTTGTTTAATATGCCTCGATATGCAATACAGAAATTAAGCATCAAATTCTTTTTAGAATCATCTGCAATAAGTCCTATGTTCATAAATTCTTATCTCCTGTCCTATATTCACCATTTATTTTATTAGTTTCATCTTCAGTAAGCAATTCAACTCCCTTGAAATCCTTAGCATAGATATCATCACCCTCATCGACTTTTCTTTGAAGTCCAACATTGAGGACTAATCCAATTATCATATAAAGGGAAGTCAATGAAGACAGACCATAGCTAAAGAAAGGAAGAGGCAAGCCGGTATTAGGCAATAATCTTGTAACTACGCCTATATTAATAAAGGTTTGAAAACCTATATATGCTGCGGCACCGCAACATATAAGTCGACCTGATAAATTCTTAGCTCTTAATGCTGTTATTATACAACCAAAAACAATCGATGACAACAGTAAAATAGTCCCTACACTGCCGACAAAGCCTAGTTCTTCGCCAATTACGGCAAAGATAAAATCATTCTGTGCCTCAGCAATGTAGTTAGCATTTTTCAGAGATGTAGGATCATCATTATCCAGCCCCTTGCCATACAACTGACCTGAACCTATGGCTCTAACTGAATATTCTTGCTGATACTCACCACTGGCATACTGGCTAGCTTCCTCATCATTTTCAGAATCACCATTTATGAAAGTAAGAATTCTCTGCCTCTGATAATCCTTCATAATCATCTCCGGCACATAGTTATTAGGATTGCTTATATAGAGCATAAATCCAAGCACTATAGGCACTATGATCAGCAGGGCCGACAGTATGACCTTATAGCTCAAACCAGCCACAAAAATAATTGTAAACATGACAAGAAAAATCAAGACTGTTGTAGACAAATCAGGCTGTTTCATAATAAGCAAAAGAGGCACTGCACTAAAGCCAGCTATAATCACTAAATTCTTAGCTGAATTATAATTTTCCTGCAAAACTGAGCAGAGCTTGGCTGTAAAAAGAATAACCAAAACCTTAGACCATTCCGAAGGCTGGATAGTAAAGCTTGAACCAAGTGGAATCCATCTTTTAGCTCCATGAGACTCCTTACCGAGCACAAAAACGGCAAGGAGTATCAATATATTGACAAGATATATAAGCCAATAGAATCTAAGTATCCAGTTATAGTCCAAAAAAGAAAGAATCAGCATAGCCACAAAAGATATTGCAAAGCCAAGGCACTGTTTAGCAGTAAAAGTTGGATTAGCGGAATTAATCATTATAATTCCATATGTTGTTGTCAACAAAACCAATACCATTAGGGCAAAATTATATGATTTTAAATTGTAATGTTTTATCATAATTAACCTGCATCTTCTTTTTTGATATTTTTTCAAAAAGCAAAAGCTTATCTCTTATTAGCCTGATAACCCTTATAACCAGAATGATTCTTTCCATTCTTGTTAGAATTATTATTCTGATTGTTATTATTGTTATTGTTCTTATTATTATTGTTGTTCTTATTGGCACTCTTTTCAGCACTATTGTCAGCCGCAGCTTGATCATTCTTAGGCTTTCTAGCAGCACCTTCCTCAGCACCTGAAGGCTCCTGATTGGCGACACTTGGATGGCCCTGACTTGATCTAATATCACGAATTGGAATATTCGCAAAAATAGCTGGAACAGAAGCACTGTTGCCATCTAAATCAGTTGAAGTAATCTGAATATCTAAGCCCTCTGTATCTACATCCATATATTTTGAGATAACAGCTATAATATCATTCTTGATCTGCTCCATAATTTCTGGAGAGCAGTTTGCTCTGTCTGAAACCAAAAGGAGCTTTAATCTATCTTTAGCAACATCCCCTGAACTTTTCTTCTTAAAAAAATCTAATAAACCCATATTTTCCCCATTCTGCTGTTATAACAGCGATTCTTAAAGATATTTGCTCGATAGCTTTAATGGCTATCTAATTACTTGCTACCCTTAAAAAGCTTGGATAATTTACGTAAAAATCCCTTATTAGATGAAATATCAAGTCTTGGAACGTCTTCTCCTAAAATTCTTCTGCAGATATTCTCATATGCCTGTCCAGCAAGTGAGCTGTCGCCAACTAATGGCTGACCCTTGTTAGTTGCCACAACAATGTTCTCGTCATCAGGTACTACACCGATGATGTCAAGCTGTAAGATATCCTTAACATCTTCTTCAGATAACATATCTCCTCTTTCAACCATATCCATTCTCATACGATTGACAATAACCTGCTCGTGGCCTGAGAGTCCCTTTGAGTCAAGAAGACCAATGATACGGTCAGCGTCACGGATAGCAGATACCTCTGGAGTAGTAACAATAAGTGCTCTCTCAGCACCTGCAACTGCGTTCTGGAAACCCTGCTCAATACCAGCTGGGCAGTCAAGGATGATATAGTCAAAATTCTCTTCATCATCTCTGATTTCATTGATTACATTTATCATCTGCTCTGGTGTTACAGCAGATTTATCTCTTGTCTGAGCTGTAGGAATAAGATAGAGATTAGGACATCTCTTATCGCTGATCATAGCCTGCTTAAGTCTGCAGTTACCCTCAACAACATCTACAAGGTTATATACAATACGATTCTCTAAACCGAGAACCACATCAAGGTTTCTAAGGCCTGTATCTGTGTCGATCATTACAACCTTTTTGCCTAATTTTGCAAGTCCTGTACCAATGTTTGCTGTGGTAGTTGTCTTACCTACTCCACCTTTACCTGAAGTTACTACTATTACTTCGCTCATGTTATCCTCCAAAAAAATTTGATAATTTTTATTATTATGATTAATTATTCAAAAAAAATCAACCATTAATATTAATTTTCTTCTGCTATTAAGTCATCAATTATGATGCTTTCATCTTCGATATATGCAATCTTAGGCATTACAGTGTTTTCTTTTTTTGCCTTTCTGAATGCATGTTTTTTTGTAACCTGTTCACTGTCATCGCTTCGTCCAATGTATTGGCTAATCTGAATCTGCATTGGATTCATCTGAAGGGCTGCAACAAAGCACGAATCATTGCCCGAACAGCCAGCAAATACATTACCTCTCAAATTGCCAAGAACAATAACATTGCCCTCAGTAATAATCTGGCCTCCAGGATTTACATCACCTATAACTATGACACTGCTTCTAGAATCAATAAGCTGTCCTGAGCGCAGTGTGCCATTGTAAAAATAAGCATCCTTGAAATCTGTTGATTCCATAGCATTCACAACAATCTGATCAGCATATTCAGGCTTCATGCCCATTTGAGTTCTATTTGAATCAGGAAGCGGCTGGTCCTCTGAAGCAACTTCGTATTCGGTCAGAGAAGCATTGGCCTCAGCAGGATATGCATCCTGACTAAGCTGCTCATTCTCTGCCGTATAAGCATTTTCCGCTGGCTGGCTGGCAAGTTTCATTGCCAAAGCCTCATTGTAGATGCTTAAGAACTTTTGATTTGCCTCCTCGCTGTTGTCAACAATGCCTATAATATTTACATCGCAAGACTCCTCAATCACTTCAATCAGAGTCTGCATTTCATCATCAGACAAGTCCTTGCCTGTAAACTCTATAGCCATATCTGCATTGCCAAAGAAGGCAGCATTTTTTGTAAACTTTTCTCTTACCCTGTTTTTTAGGTCATCAAAAGGAGTTTCGGAATCGAGTTTTAATGAAACTCCGTGCTTGTTACTCTTAATAACAACTGAATCCATATTATTCCCCAATCATAAATTAATTATTACTTGTGTCTCCTTCCAAGTGGAAGTATCTGTTAAGCACATCAGCTGTGAGATATGCAGCCTGTGAACCTGAATATCCATGAGGGATTGAAACCGCCATCGCAATCTCAGGATTATCATATGGTGCATAAGATATCATAAGAGCATGGTCGGCCTCAGATTTATTCTCCTGTGCTGTACCAGACTTAGCAGCAAATGTCATCTTAACCTTACCCAAGGCATTGTAAGTAGCTGGAACCAGACTCATACCATAATGAACTGTATTCCAGATTGACGGATTAATCTCAACCCTATTGGCCACTGTAGCGTGGTTGTCATAGATAAGATTTCCATCGTAATCTGTAACCTTGTCAATAAGGGTCAAATTATAGCAGGTTCCTGAATTAGCAACAGTATTTACATATCTTGCCAGGTTAACTGTTGAATACTGATGTGTACCCTGTCCAATAGCTGAAGCCAGCGCTTCATCTGTTGAAGCATGTGGGCTTCTCTCAGAAATCTCAATTCCAGACTTAGTAGCCAAGCCAAGTTCCTCAGCATACTTCTTGAGGACACTTGTAGCATATGTATTGTTGAATGAGCCATTTTTTCTTGTTGCAAGTCTATATCCTACGTTGAAGAAGAATACATTGCAGGAATCTCTAAGGGCTGTCGCCACATTTTCTGTTCCATGACCAGTTCTCAACCAACATCTAGGTGGAGGTGAAACCTCCTCAAAGGCACCGTTACAGTTAAAACTTGAACCGTCTGAAATAACTCCAGTGTCAAGTCCGGCAATCGAAGTACATACCTTAAAGGTAGAGCCAGGAGCTGACTGAGCCTGAGTAGCCCAGTTGATAAGAGGTGTTGCCTTATCTTCATTCAGCTTCTTGTAGTAGTCCATATCTATAGAACCTGACAATTTGTTATTATCATAACTTGGATATGCCACAAGAGCTATTACATCACCATCGTTGGGATTAGTGATTACGCATGAAGCTGCACATGGCTGCAGGGCAAGTTCTCCAGGTGTTAGGACATTATTAGAGATACTGTTCTGAATAAAGTCGTATGAGCCAAGAGCTCCTGAACTCAAGGACTGATATGTTGCATCGTCATGAAGATATCCCTGTTCAAACAGGAGCATACAAACCTGTCTGCCTGAAATTGAACCCGAATTAATCATATACTTGTACATCTTCTTTTTGAAATTTTTATCAGTCTTTAAAGCGTCAAATATATAGCTTTTTAGTTCTTCATAGGCTTCATCAAGGCTTGAGTACTGATTGTCAGTTATTGATGACATATCAATCCAATTCTTGACAATAGCGTATCTCAAAAAGGCTTCCAAGCTGGTAGAATCGCCATCTGTCCAGTCCTTATAGGTTGAATCATTGCTGTCAACCTTTGAAGAATCAATAATCTTTTCAGCCTTTAACAAATCCTTATAGATATACCAGATATAAACCTTATCCTCATCATCGAGTGAGCCGTAAGCTGTTGGAGATGAGCCAAGTTCAGATTCTAGCATAGACATAACATTGTCATACTTATTGTTGAACTGATTAAAGACTTCCTTAGCTGTATTGGAGTCCATAGATTCAAGTTTGCCTATATCGACAAGATTGTTATCTATAAGGCCAAAATACACCTCATCAATCAAGATATAGATATTATCTATATCGCCGTTGGCGAGATAAGTAATCTTTGTTGAACCACTTGATAAGTGATCCAGAATAATCTTTCTCAAATTATTCTCGATAATATTATATATATCTTTTTGCAAATCCAAATCAATTGTCAGATAGACATCCTGACCTGCTTTTGAATCCGTCTGGTCTACAACCTCTGTGATTCGGCCAACCGTATCAACATATACTGTCTTAGATCCCTTTTCTCCCGCAAGAACTGACTCCATAGATTTCTCTATACCAGCCTTTCCGACGATATCATTGTTCTCATAAGTAGGATTGTCTTGTTTTAAGGTCTCAAGCTCAGATGATGAGACAGTACCTGTATAGCCAAGAATCTGCGAAGTATAGATAGAATCTACATACTTTCTAACATACTGTTCTTCAACCGTCACGCCGACCAAATCGTAAGCGCCTTCAAGAATGGCGGCCACTGTCTCGTCAGAGACCTCATTGGCTATAGTGAATTCGATATATCTATTATAGGAATTCGCTGACATTAAGACTCTCAGATTAAGTATCTCAAGTATATGACTTGGCTTTAAGGAGGTGTCAACTCCATACCTGTTAACTAAGTAATCTACGCTATCTTTAGCACTGGCATTTTTCTCCTCCTCAGTGAGTTCAGAGATACTAGTCTTTCCATAAATATCTCTCAAAAACCTGAGCAGGGAGCTGCCGCTGACATTGTATTCGTATTTATCATTTTCATATACGATTTGAAATTCATTGCTGAACTTATCATTTTTGCTTTCAATGATATTCAAAGTTGTCTCAATTGCGCCGTTAACCTTCTCATTCTTGACAGCATTGTTTGCGTACTTACCTGAATCGCTGATTTTTACAGCATGGGCAAGCTCGTTGTAGGCTAGAAGTTTTCCATTTTTATCAAAAATTCTTCCTCTTGTCGCCGCAACAGACTGAGTCATTTCAATCGAATCAGTAAGGCTTTGTACATAAGAACTTCCATTCATGATTTGAAGTGAGAAAATTCTATTGATCAAGACTATAAAAAGAAGGACAAAGGCCAAAACTAGAGGCACTAACCTAGATTTTAAAAAATTAAGAATCAGATCCAGGAGATCTTGTAACATATGATTCACTCCTCTTTTCATGCCTTTCTTTCTTCTCAAACTTTTTATTTAAGAATCTAAAAGGCCAGAATAAAATTATCACACAGGAAGCTGTGTATATACATTCTGGAGCTATAAAGCGCTCAAAGAAGTATAAAAAGTCCAGCCTGTTGTGCAACATAAAATTCCCCACATATGAAAAAGTTTCATAGAGCAAGTCAGTGATAAAAGTTATGATTAAAGGAATAAAAAAATTATTCTGTTCAAAGAGCTCATAAAATATTCCACTCAGATAACCTGCCAAAGAAAATACCAAAGAAGAAAATCCTAAGAGCGATGATGCCTGTATATCGTAGAGTAAACCTGCGATAAAACCGACATATATACCTTCATTCTTACCATTGAGATAGCCAAAAACTATAGGCAGTATAAGGAGTAAATTTGGCTTAATCCCTCCTATCTCCATCTTACTTCCAAGTGTAATTTGAATGATATATATAAGAAACACTGTCAAAAATTCACATATCTTTCTTTTCATCATCAATCCCCAGATTTTTTCTTGTCAGTTATTATTAATACTTCCTGTAAATGTGCAAAATCAACGACAGGAACAATATAGCCTGACTGAGTCAGATTATTAGAATCCATCTTAACGTCCTTTGCATATCCAATAAGAATACCAGGAAGGTACTTATCACTAATATTGGAAGTGACAATCTTGTCACCATCCTTGACCTCAACCGAAGAATTAAAGCCTGAGCACTTGATAATTCCCTTATCCATAAGCTTTATGTCTCCGGAAATTATACATTTGTCGCCCGAATCTATAAGCTGGCCAGAAACATAAGAGCCGTCCTCTATAACGCTTCTCACAACGCAATAATTGGAGCCAACCTCGGTCACAAGGCCTACTAAGCCCTGACCTGCTACAACATTCATATTCTTCTCGATGCCATCATTGCTGCCCTTATTCACGGTAAATGTTGTGAACCAGTTATCAGAATTGGTGCCAATAATCCTTGCAGCTGTCTTTTTGTAGCTGTCATACATGCCATCCAACTGGTATAAATCTCTCAATCTTGAGAGTTCATAAGTATCCTGCTTTAATCTGTTGTTCTCTTCAGTCAGGTCATCTAACCGGCTCTTGAGATTTTCATTCTCTTCTCTAAGCTTTTTGTTATCTTCAAAAGAAACATACTTATCGTTTGTGATAAGTCCCAAGTAATTAATACCTTTCTGAATCGGCACAACAACAGTTGATACTACCGCTTTTAAAGGTGTAGCAAGCCTATCCGTAAATAAGCTTGCTATCATCAAAAGAATACAGAATATAATTACTGTTATTAACTTGTATTTTGAAGTAAAGAAAGCTGCAATCTTTTCTCTCATGATTTACCCTTTTTAAATCAATTAATCGTAGTTTTTATCCTCTGGTACATAAGCGATCTTTTCAAACTCAGGCTTATTCATAACATTGATAAGGCCTCTAACTACGCTCTCAGAAGGATTCTCTACAACATTGACATTAAGGTTTGTCTCCTGCTTAATAAAGCCTTCAATATTGCTTATGTTAGAAGTACCACCTGATACATAGATACCATCTTTGATGATATCAGCAGCTAATTCTGGTGGTGTGCGCTCTAAAATCATCTTTACAGCATCCATAATCTGGTGAAGAGGATCTGTTATAGCTGAAAAGATAACATCTGATGAAATCTGTACACTAACTGGAAGTCCTGACAATACATTTCTGCCAAAGCCTGGTGCAAACTTTTCATCAGACTTAACAGCACTTCCAAGATCTTTCTTAAGACCTTCAGCTGTCTTATTTCCAATGATCAAATTGTACTCTTTTCTAACTGTCGAGATAATATTCTCGTCAAGTCTGTCTCCACCTATCTTGATAGACTTGCTGATAACAATACCACCGAGAGAAAGAACTGAAATTTCAGTTGTCTGAGCACCGATATTAACTACCATGATACCCTTTGACTTAGTAACATCAAGTCCAGCGCCAATAGCGTCTGCTACAGGCTTATCAACTATATAGATATTTTTAGCCTTAATCTTTGAATCAGCTACAAGCTCATAGAAAGCTCTCTTCTCAACTTCAGTGATATCAGTTGGAACAGCTATGTAGAAATCTGTGTTTCCACCTGCCTTCTTATCTTCATTGATCTTGTTAAAGAAACTGAGCAAGAGTGTCTGCATGTTTTCAATGTCTGCAATCACACCAAACTTAACTGGGTATGTAACCTCAATATTCTCAGGTGCCTTCTCGTACATCTCATAAGCCTCATCACCAAATGCAAGAAGCTCTGTCTTGTTTGCAATAGCTATAATATTCTTTTCGTTAAGTATGGTACCTTTTTCCTTATTACACATTTTGAAATTGCTGGTGCCTATATCCACGCCATAAATATTGCTCATAATCTCTCCAATCTTTTTAATCAACTAAACTCACAATACTTGTCTTCTCTTAAGCTCACATAGGAATTGTCGCCTATAACCAAATGGTCTAAAAGCCTTATTCCTAACAATTTTCCTGCCTCCATTATTCTTTTAGTTACAAGCAAATCTTCCTTGCTAGGAGTTGGATCTCCGCTTGGATGATTATGTAAAAGAATTATGTAGACAGCCTTAAATCTTATCGCATCAAGAAATATTTCTCTGGGATTTATCAGAGAAGAATTGACAGTTCCCAAAGAAATGACCTTATCAGCTAGAAGCTTACACTTAGTGTTAAGCATGGCCAATATCAATCTCTCATTCTCCTCATTTCTCAAATCCTGCATATAGTAATCTGCTATAGATGCCGGATTGGAAAAATCAACCTTTTGAGCAGCAGTCTGCTTGGCCATTCTTCTACTCAGTTCACATATACATTGAATCTGAATAGCCTTGACCTGCCCCACGCCCTTGATAGAGCTCAATTGCGGCAGAGTAAGGTTTGCAAGATTTACAAGGCCGGACTTATTTGAATCAAGCCTGCCAAGCTTCAAAATCTCCCTTGCCAAATCAGTAGCATTTTTCCCTAGAGTTCCTGTGCGAAGTATTACAGCTAAAAGTTCCTCATCCTTAAGGACTGCAGGTCCCAAGGCAAGGCATCTCTCATAAGGAAGGTCTTTATTGAGACCATCCTCCAATACTGCGGTTTCATTATTGATTTTTGACATAATTTCCTTTCCGAACAGACGGAAAGCCCTATAAAAAAATGCGCGCCTGCATTTTCCCATAGGCTAAAGAATTATAACATATCAAGCTTTAAATGTCACTAATCCTTTTTTATACATTTCCTCAAGGCTCATCATAATACCATATTTTGCGTGGTACCATGTAAGACCTCCCTGGAAGTAAGCCGCATATGGCTCTCTCAATGGTCCATCACATGACAATTCAATAGATGAGCCCTGAACAAAGGCGCCAGCAGCCATTATTACCTGTGAATCATAACCCGGCATATCCCAAGGCTCCGGAGTCACATATGAATCAACTGGAGCTGCTGCCTGTATTCCCTTACAGAAAGCAATAAGACCTTCAGCAGTGCCAAGTTCAACAGCCTGAATAATGTCATGTCTGTCTTCCTTAGAATCAGGTATGCACTTAAAACCTAAATTCTCATAGACTGCTGCAGCAAAAATAGCACCCTTTAAAGCTGATGACACAACTACTGGGGAGAGGAAAAGTCCCTGATAGAAGTCCTTGTTGGTGCCAAGAGTGGCTCCCACTTCCTTTCCAAGTCCAGGAGATGAAAGTCTGTAAGCTGCCTGCTCAACATACTCTTTCTTACCTACAATGTAACCTCCGCAAGGAGCAAGTCCACCACCTGGATTCTTGATAAGAGATCCGACACAGAGGTCAGCCCCCACATCAGTTGGCTCAATTTCCTCGACAAACTCACCGTAACAGTTGTCAACCATGCAGATAAGATCTGGCTTGATAGACTTAATAAAGCTGATAAGTTCGCCTATCTGCTTTACAGAAAAACTAGGTCTAGTAGCGTAACCTTTTGATCTCTGAATTGTGACAAGCTTAGTTCTCTCATTGATTGCGTTTTTGATACCCTCATAGTCAAAATCTTTGTTATTTAAAAGATCTACCTGAGCATAGGTAATTCCGTATTCTGCAAGACTTCCCTTTGATGGTCTGATTCCTATAATCTCATCCATTGTGTCATATGGCTTTCCTACAGGCGAGAGCAGCTCATCGCCAGGTCTCAAATTTGAAGAAAGAGCAATATTCAATGCATGAGTTCCGCATATAATCTGTGGTCTAACCAAAGCATCCTCAGTGTGGAAAATGTCAGCATAAACCTTTTCTAAGGTATCTCTGCCCTCATCGTTATAGCCATATCCACTAGTACCAGCCAAGTGCATCTCTGCAACCCTGTTCTTTCTCATAGCCGCAAGCACCTTTAGCTGATTGTGCTCAGCCATCTCATCAATCGCCTTAAATCTGTCACTGAGACTGTCAGCTATAGCTGAAGCATAAGCATATGTCTCAGTGCTAATTCCCATCTCTTTGTACATATTCTCAATTTCCATCATATATTCCTTTCTTTTCCAGACATTCAATTATATATTTAAAGACTTTATCTCTGTCATTGTCAAATTGGTCAAGTTCAAGCCAAGTTACATCCCTCTCTCTTCTGAACCAGGTCAACTGCCTCTTAGCTAAGTGTCTAGAGTCCTGCTTGATCTGCTCATAGACCTCATCAAGGCTCATCTCGCCGTCCAAGTATGGAAAGAACTCCTTATAGCCTATAGCCTGCATAGCTGTGCTATCTCTTCTTGGATATTTTGCATAAACTCTCTCAAACTCTTCTGTCAGGCCATTTTTCCTCATGAGATTGACTCTTAAATTAATTCTCTTATAGAGCTCCTCTCTTGGCATATCAAGCACAAAATAAGAATAATTAAAAGGTGATTGATGCTGGCTCTGCTCCTCATTGTGTTCAGATATAAGCTTACCAGTAGTCTCATAATACTCTATAGCCCTGATAACCCTCTTTAGATTATTAGGGTGAATGCTTTGAGCCGCCTTCTGATCTATAAGTTTTAACTTCTCATGTAAGGCTTCATTGCCATATTCACTGGCATATTTCATAAGTTCGCTTCTCAGCTTATCATTAGCCGGTGAATCATCATCTAAGTCTATACAGTAAAGGATAGCTTGGATATAAAAGCCCGTACCACCAACAATCATTGGAATGTGGCCACGGCTATATATCTGGTCTATAGTCTCAAATACCTTTTCCTTAAAATCAGCCACATTTAGGTCCTGATCGGGTTCTAAATAATCTATAAGGTGGTGTCTTACCCCCTGCATTTCATGGGGCAAAATTTTTGCGGTTCCCACATCCATCATCTTATAAACCTGCATAGAATCGGCGCTGATTATCTCAGCGCCAATCTCTTTTGCTAATTTAAGTGATAAATCTGTCTTGCCGACGGCTGTTGGTCCCGTAAGGATTACCAAAGGCTTATCCTTATACTTTTCAAACACACTAAGTTCAGCCATAATTTCTTCCTTTACTCAAATTACACAATTCTCTTAAATTTCTTTTCAATCTCATATTTAGACATAACAATGAGAGTCGGTCTTCCATGAGGGCAATTATAAGGATTGTCAGCCTGCATCAATTCCTCGAGGAGATTTTTTACCTCCAATTCTGAAAGCTTGTTATTACCCTTGACTGCTGCCTTACAAGCCATAGATGCGACCTTCATAGTGAGAAGTTCAAGACTCGCCTTATTCTCACCAACTAGGTCTCCGATCATGTCAATTAAGAGTTCCTTCAGGTCTATATCTGGCAGATTTGCAGGAAGCCCTACAACCTTATATGATCTTCCGCCAAATTCCTCTATCTCAAATCCTATCTTCTTGAATTCTTCCTCATATTCCTTATAGGCATTCTCCTCCTGCATAGTGAGATCTATGATTAGAGGAGGCATAAGCATTTGGGAATCCTTAGCATTGGACTTAATTTTCTTCATGAGGCGCTCATACATAACCTTTTCATGAGCGGCATGCTGGTCACAAATATAGAGTTTGCCCATATATTCAAATATCCAATAAGTCTCAAAAGCCTGACCTATAATTTTAATCTTATCGACAGATTCAGCCTTCAAAAGAGGATTATCAAAAAGCTCAGCCTGCTTGGCCTTGCTCATACTATCTGCCTTATAGATTTCCTCCTTAGCCAGAGCCAAGTCCTCTGAAGCCTTCTTTTCAAAAGGCTCAGGCAATCTCTTCTTCAAGTTGGCAAAGGCATCAGAATCAATCTTTGGAGCTTGAGTCTTAAAATTAGCCTGTCCCTGCTGATTTTCTGCCTTCTTGTCTGATATGTCCTGCTGGCTGTCTATCTTCTTGTCTGATATGTCCTGCTGGCTGGCAGCCGACTTAGAACCATAAACTGAATTCTCATTTATAGAAGAAGCAGAAGGCTTGATAGAACTGTAATCAGTAGTCAGTCTTTTCTCAAAATTGCTTTTATGGCTGAGAATAGGCTCTTCTTCTGATTTAGTACCTGATTTTTCGACTGATCTATCGACTGATTTTTCGTCTGATTTTTCTTCAAACTTTCCTTCAGGTTTTCTGTCTGATTTTTCTTCAAGTCTTTCTCTGACATAGTCTTCAGTTTTGGCTTTTTCGACCTGCCTGGAAGTCTGTTCTTTTTCAGGCTCCAAATCAACCTCAACAGCCATCTCCTGATTTTCGAGCACATCTCTCAGAGCTGAATAGACAAAATCATAAACCTGGTTCTGAGTTGTAAATCTAAGCTCCATCTTAGTTGGATGTACATTTACATCTATGAGACTAGGATCAACTTCAAATGACAGAGCTGTAAAAGGAAAGTTTCTTGGCATGTGGAAGCCTTTGTAGGCATCCTCAATTGCCTTAGTAATCATAAAGTTCTTTATGTATCTTTTGTTGATATAATAGTTTTCAAATATCCTTGAACCTCTGACTACAACTGGTCTTGCTATATAGCCCTCCATAGAGATGCCCTCAATGCTGGCATTAACCCTAAGTAGATTCTTTTCAATATCTTTTCCGTAGACATTGTAGATAATATCTCTAAAGTTAGAATTGCCTGAAGTATGAAGCTTATTCTTGCCATCTACGATAAAGCGGAAAGAAATTTCCGGATGAGAGAGGGCCAGATGTTGCATCAGGGTGTCAACATATCCAGCCTCAGTTGCAGCAGATTTTAGGAACTTTCTTCTCACAGGTGTGTTGTAGAAAAGATTTTTGACAATAATACTTGTTCCATCAGGAGCGCCCACCTCGTCAAATGCTTCCTCTACGCCACCGTTGCTGGCATATCTGTAAGCCACAAGCGAGTCCTTAGTCTTTGTGATAAGTTCAAGCGAAGATACTGAGACTATGCTCGACAGGGCCTCTCCTCTAAATCCCAAACTGTTAACACACATGAGATCCTCAACAGTCTTAATTTTGCTGGTAGCATGTCTTAGAAAAGCCTTTCTAATGTCAGCTTCTTCAATTCCAGTGCCGTTATCAGCAACCCTAATAAAGGTGATACCACCATTTTTAATCTCGACAGTTATAGCCGTAGCCTTGGCATCAATAGCATTTTCCACCAATTCCTTGACCACTGATGATGGTCTTTCAACAACCTCACCGGCAGCTATCTTATTGATTGTATCATCGTCAAGTACCTGAATTGCCATAATTTACCTTTCTGTAAAAGCTAAATTACCACCTGTTTTTAGCCCTGCCCTGTAACTTATAGAGCATATTCATAGCCTCAATAGGGGTCATATTGCTTATATCAATATTCTTTAAATCATTGATTATATCATTATCATTGACAGTATCAAACAAAGACATTTGTCCCAAGTCAACCTCATCTACCTTTTTATAGGCATCTGCCATCTTGTCAGACTTTTTGGAATACTGGGCAATGTCCTTAGCCTTTTGAGATATATCATTGTCGCTCAATTCTGCAACAATCTCACTAGCTCTGTCAAGAACGCCCGAAGGCACTCCGGCCAGCCTTGCAACCTGAATACCGTAGGACTTATCAGCACCTCCGGCAACAATCTTTCGCAAGAATACAATGTCCTCGCCCTTCTCCTTGACCGCTATACAGTAGTTGTTGACTCCGTCAACCATACCTTCAAGTTCAGTCAATTCGTGGTAATGGGTCGCAAAAAGAGTCTTGGCTCCAAGAGCCTTCTTATCAGCAATATGCTCAACCACAGCCCAGGCAATAGATAATCCGTCATAAGTGCTTGTTCCTCGTCCAATCTCGTCAAGGATAAGCAGACTGTTAGCTGTAGCATTTCTAAGTATATTGGCCACTTCTGTCATCTCGACCATGAAAGTAGACTGTCCACTCGCAAGATCATCTGATGCGCCAACTCGGGTAAATATTCTATCTACCAGACCTATATTGGCCGATTTAGCTGGAACGAAAGAACCGATTTGTGCCATAAGAACTATAAGAGCAACCTGTCTCATATAGGTTGACTTACCAGCCATGTTAGGACCAGTGATAATCGAAACTCTCTTTTTATTATTGTCAAGATAAGTGTCATTGGCAATAAACATGCCATTGTTCATCATCTTCTCGACAACCGGATGTCTTCCCTCTTTAATGTCAATTATTCCATCCTGATTAATCTTTGGTCTCACATAATCATTGCTCATGGCAACAAGTGAGAGCGAGGCAAATACATCAATCATAGCCACTGCATTGGCCGTCTTTTGAATTCTTTCAACCTCTAGGCAGATTCTATCTCTGACCTCACATACAAGGTCATATTCCAAGCTATTGAGCTTATCTTCTGCGCCTAGAATAACTTCCTCAAGGTGCTTTAGCTCATCAGTTGTATATCGCTCAGAATTAGTCAAAGTCTGTTTTCTAGTCCATTCTGCTGGGACTAAGTTCTTAAAAGAATTGGTAACTTCAAGGTAATAACCAAAAACCTTATTAAACTTAACCTTGAGATTTTTGATTCCGGTATTTTCTCTCTCCCTCTCCTCAACCTGGGCAAGCCAATTCTTACCCTCAGTTTTGGCCTCTCTGAGCTCATCAGCCTCTTTAGAATAACCAGCTTTAATCATTCCGCCTTCACGCATCATGATTGGTGGCTCCTCAACTATGGCTTGATCTATAAGCTTATAAATATCCTGCAAATCGTCAAGGCTTAAAGCCAATTCCTGCATAAGGTCAGAATCACACTTTTCAACAAGGTGCTTTATGTGAGGCAACATTGAGAGTGAGTTTTTAAAGGCAATCAAATCTCTAGGATTGGCCGTTTTGCAGCTTATCCTTGTCATAAGTCTCTCAAGATCATATATAGGATTGAGGTACTCTCTCAGTTCATCCCTGTCAACCTGCTTCTTAGTAAGCTCTTCAATAACATCCTGTCTTCTGACAATCTCTTCCTTAGAAACCAATGGCTGTTCAACTATGTTTCTAAGCAGTCTTGCTCCCATAGCAGTTTTGGTCTTGTCAAGAACCCAAACAAGAGACCCCCTCTTTTGCTTCTCTCTCATAGTCTCAACAATTTCAAGATTTCTTCTTGAAGATGAATCTATAAGCATATATTTGCCGTTGGTATATGGGCTAAGCTGATTTATGTGAGATATATCACTCTTCTGAGTCTGTGTGAGATATATGAGAAGGGCTCCTGCTGCAATGCTTCCTATAGGAAAATCATTGAGGCCCAAGCCATCCAGATTTGAGACCTTAAACTGTTCCTTGAGTTTGGCCACAGTCGCATCCTCATCAAAATACCTATTTTCAAGAGTTGAGACATATATGCCAAGCTTTTGAGCCAAAAAGCTCAAATCAGCAGTAGACATATTAAAATAATCATTGACAATAATCTCTGATGGACAAAACTTATTAATCTCATCAACCAGGGCTGAATCACTCTCAAGCTGAGTCAAGAAGAAGGCTCCAGTCGAGAAGTCACATATAGCAAAGCCGAAACAATCCCCATTGTAGAAAATGCTGGCAAGATAGTTATTCTTGTCTTCGCTCAAGGCCTGAGCATTGAGGTTTGTTCCCGGTGTGACCACCTTTATAACCTCTCTTTTCACTATGCCCTTGGCCTGCTTTGGATCCTCCATCTGCTCACAGATAGCCACCTTGTGGCCATTTGCCACAAGACTGTTTATATAAGTCTCAGCAGCATGAAAAGGAACGCCGCACATAGGTGCACGTTCCTCCATACCGCAATCTTTTCCTGTTAATGTAATCTCTAATTCCTTTGACACAAGCAAGGCATCATCAAAAAACATCTCATAGAAATCGCCAAGTCTGTAGAAAAGAATACAGTCCTTATACTCTTCCTTAGTCTTTAGATAATGCTGCATCATAGGTGAATACTCAGCCATTGCTATAACCCCTTAATTAATCATCTCTCCCAAATAATAGAATCCCTTGCACTCAGTGAGCTTAACCTGGACAATCTGGCCTATAAGTTCCTCTTTGCCCTTAAAGTGAACAAGCATATTGGACTTGAGTCTGCCAGTCACAAGACCTTCCTCGTGGTCATCAAGGCCCTCAACTAAAACATCCATAACCTGGCCTTCAAATCTGGCACTGACAGAATGTGAAACCTCAGCAACAGTCGCAAGAAGTCTGTCAAAACGGTTTTTGACAGTAGCCTCATCAATCTGATTCTCCATCTTTGCCGCAGGAGTGCCGGTTCTCTTAGAATATATAAAGGTGTAAGCACTGTCATATTTAGCCTGTCTTACAACATCAAGTGTATCTTCAAAATCTTCCTCAGTCTCACCTGGGAAGCCAACAATAATATCTGTTGTGATTGAAACATCAGGAATCTTCTCCCTAATCTTGTCAACCAGGGCCAAATACTGTTCCTTAGTGTAGTGTCTATTCATAGCCTTAAGAATTCTTGAACTTCCTGACTGAAGTGGAAGATGAAGGTGATGACAAACCTTATCTGATGCCGCAATAGTCTCAATAAGCTCATCCGAGAAATCCTTTGGGTGAGGTGTCATAAAGCGAATTCTATCAAGTCCCTCAATCTTTTCAAGTTCCTTTAAAAGATCGGCAAATGTAACTCTCTCTGTCACATCCTGACTTCCCTTAGCTTCCTCAGTCTCCTCAAGCTTCTTGCCATAGGAGTTAACATTCTGTCCCAAGTACATAATTTCCCTGACGCCGTCGGCAACCAGTCTCTCAGACTCTCTGATAATGTCAATTGGTGGTCTTGACATCTCTCTGCCTCTGACATATGGAACTATACAGTATGAGCAGAAGTTGTCGCAGCCATACATAATATTGACACCTGACTTAAACTTATACTTTCTGTCTGTTGGAAGCTGCTCTAAGACATAGTCAGTCCCCTTCCAGATATCTATTATCTGGCTTCCAGTGTTAAGTCTTGTGTGAATAAGCTCAGCTAACTTAAATATATTAAAAGTTCCAAATACAATATCTACAAAGCGATAAGACTTTCTAATCTTCTCAACTACTTCTGGCTCCTGCATCATGCATCCACAAAGGATTATAAGCATATCAGGATTCTTTTCCTTGAACTTGTGAAGCTGGCCCAATCTGCCGTAAACTCTTAAGTTAGCATTTTCCCTGACTGTACATGTATTATATATAACTATATCAGCATCCTCAGTCTCAACTGGCTTATAGCCTATCTCCTCGAGTATGCCCAAAAGCTTTTCAGAATCTCTCGCATTCATCTGACATCCAAATGTATTAACACATGCTGTCAGTGGTCTGCCAAGTTCCTTTTCTTTATCCAAGAGATACTCTCTACATTTTTCTATATAAGCTCTCTGGATATCAGCCTCATTCGCTCTATCTACCTGCATATTTTCCTGCATTTCTTTACTCATTTATTTTCTCACCTGCCCACTTCCAAGTATCACATACTTACCTGTTGTTAATGCGTCAAGGCCCATTGGTCCTCTAGCATGAATCTTCTGTGTGCTTATGCCAATCTCAGCTCCAAAGCCGAATTCAAATCCGTCTGTAAATCTAGTTGATGCATTTACATAAACTGCTGCTGCATCAATCTCCTCAGTAAACTTCATGGAATTCTTATAGTCTTCTGTTATTATAGCTTCAGAATGTCCTGTATTGTACTTATTGATATGAGTAATAGCTTGATCAATATTGTCACTGCACTTGAGTGAGATAATATAGTCAAGATACTCCTTGCCCCAATCCTCATCACTGGCAGGAACTATTCTCTTATCACAGGCAAGAGCGAATTCATCGCCTCTCACCTCAACATTTTTAGTCTCAAGTCTATCTACAAGTCTAGGTATAAATTCCTTTGCAATAGACTTATCTACAACCAAGGATTCACAAGCATTGCAAACACCTATTCTCTGAGTCTTGGCATTAAAGATAATATCAAGGGCCATATCAAAATCTGCGCTGGCGTCGACATAGATATGACAATTTCCTGTACCAGTCTCGATTACAGGGACAGTAGAGTTCATAACAACTCTCTGAATAAGGCCATGTCCACCTCTTGGTATAAGCAAGTCAACATATTCATTCATGTGCATAAGCTCATCGACATACTTTCTGTCTGTGTCAGAAATAAGAGAGATTGAATTCTCATCGAAATCATGCTCTTTTATAGTATCTCTGATTATCTGACACAACTTGAGATTGGACTCGATAGAATCACTTCCACCTCTGAGAATAACCGCATTGCCAGACTTAAATGTGAGTCCGAAAGCATCAACTGTAACGTTTGGTCTAGATTCATAGATAATTCCAATAACTCCTATTGGAACCTTTTTGTAGCCAATCATAAGTCCATTAGGGCGCTTTTTCATCTGTGTCAGACCGCCAACTGGGTCTTCAAGATCAGCAAGCTGGCGCAAGCCAGTAGCACATCCCTCAATTCTTGCATCTGTGAGGGTAAGTCTGTCAAGCATGGCAGCTGACATTCCATTCTTTTTAGCCCTATCTAAATCCTTAGCATTAGCCTCTTTGATAGCAGCTGCATTTGTCTCAAGAGCATCTGCCACTGCAAGTAAAATCTCATTTTTCTTTTCTACTCCCAAAGAAGCAAGCTGTCTTGATGCTACTTTAGCCTTCTGTCCAATTATCTTTAAATCTTCCATAATCTTACCTCATTTCCAAAAATATATCTTAAGCTTCTCAAGTAATAATTATATTAATTACTAACGCTTATACATAAGCTTCTCAAAGACCTAAAATTCTATCTTCTGTGACTATAAAATCAGGTCTTATATCAAAATCCTCATGCTTTAATTCATCATAAATCTGTCCTTCAAAGGCTATGGCAAGTTTTTTTAAATCTTCGTGTCTCTTTAAAAACCTGTCATAATAGCCTCCTCCATAGCCAACTCTGTTTAAAGTCTCATCAAAGGCTATGCCTGGCATAATCATTAGGCAGTCAGCATCCGTCTTTACTGTCTTTTCATAATCAAGCAGGCTATCATAAATAGGCTCATCAATTCCGAATTTGCTCTTTATGTACTTGCTGGTCTTATCTATCCTGACAAAGAACATATCTTTACCTTGAACTATAGGAAGGTAAACTTCCTTATTGTCTCTAATGCAGACTTCAATCAATCTCTTTGTATCGACCTCTCTGTTAAAGCTTGAATAGGCCAAAACCTGTCTGCTTGACTTGTAAACTTCAGTCTCAGTTAAGGTCTCAAGTATAGCCTGACTCTTATAGCTTATATCATCAGGGCTAAGTTTCGACTTAAAATCAGCTGTTAGTTTTCTGGCATCCTGCTTACTAATCATTTATATAAATATAAGGAGATCTTCTCCTCTCATAATACAGCTTCTAAGCCTGCCTCTGTGCTTATATATAAGCTGTTTCTGAGGAAATTTAAATACCTGAATTGAATTGTTAGACTTTGAAAATAGGGCTTTATTCTTAGCCTTGACAACCAAGGTGTCAGAGTTAAAATAACCTATCTTTTGGCTTTTCTTAAACCTGCTCTCTTCCTTCATGGTATCCATATTGATAATTATGGTCTCCTCATTATCCTCCTTGTAAAAATACGGCACTCCATCACAGAGTATCAGATTGCTTATATCAGCATAGCCATCCGATAAGGAACACTGTCTGACCTTTGTGACCTTATTTTTCACATCATAGATAATTATATCCTGAGTGTCAGTTGCATGATTAATCTTATCAGCTGCTATAAAGCTCTCTGTGACCTTCATAGTCGGCATATCAATGCCTGGGTCTGCCTCAGTTATAAGATTTATGTAAAAAACATCCAGGCCCAAATTCATATCAGACACGAACTGATTGTTATGCATGATGCCAATATTTTTTGAACCTATCTTAATGGCACATTTGCCCTTGCTGATAGGATACATATCTGTGATACCTTCATCCTTAAGCAAGGCTGTCTCAATTCTTTTTCTCTTAGATTCTCTAAGATCAATCAGCCAAGGTGTATATTCTGTCTTATCCTCAAGGCTTCTCTTTTCCTGTATAAGGCAGTAGTCCTTGGTTAGGCCAAAGCAGGCAAATTTCACCTTGTCCATATCATCATCAGTCTTAGTAGAGGCTGTATAGATACATTTGCCCAGTCTTGACTCTATGTCAAATGCATAAAAATCAACATAGACCTCGCCTGCTACATCATGAGATGAGGCAAATATAATATAATCCCTGTCGTTTAAGGCATAGTCAATCTTTGATATATCCTGCTTGCTAACCTCAGGCATAACCTCAAACTTAACATTTGTGTCAGGGTCGTATATGTATATTTTTAAATTTGGATAGTCATTATCAAGAGTGTTCATGCCAACTATCTGCTCTATATACCTGTCATTGACCGGCAGGAAAATCCCCTCATGAAGATCCTTTATCAGTCTAATATTCATATTCCCTACAATTCTACAAATTTGCACATGTCTACACTTGGCTTTTTATGGCTCTTAAAGAGTGTACCGACATTCTCTCCGTTAATTATTCTGATTATATTGGTGACATCATCACCGTTTGTTATGCATGTATCTGCGCCAATCATACCTGCCATTCTAGCGGCATCAATCTTTGATGACATACCGCCTGTGCCAAAACCTGACTGAGCAGTGTCTTTTCCCATGCTGGCGTATTCTTCGCTGATTTCGTCAACATATGGTACAAAACTTGCATCCTTATTCTTCTTCGGATCATCAGTATAGAGTCCATCAATATCTGTGAGAAGTATTAGAAGATCGGCGTCTATAAGCGATGCAACAATTGCTGACAATCTATCATTATCGCCAAAAGTCTGCAGCTGTTCAATCTCATAAGTTGAAACTGAGTCATTTTCATTGACAACCGGAATAGCTCCTATTGAGATAATCTGCTTGAGAGTGTTCATAGCGTTGTCTCTTGAAACATCATTGGTTACATTATTCTTTGTTAGAAGAACCTGAGCTGCTATTGTATTGTACTCTGAAAAGATTTTCTGATAAACCATCATGAGCTTAGCCTGACCTATAGCCGCACATGCCTGCTTTAAGTCCCTCTCATTCGGTCTTGTCTCAAGTCCTATAGTGTTTCTTCCAACAGCGATAGCACCCGACGATACAAGCACAATCTCCTTGCCACTGTTTTTCAAGTCAACAATAAGTCTCACAAGTTTTTCAATCTTTAAGAGGTTCATCTTACCTGTGCTCTCATGCATGAGTGATGATGAACCAATCTTTATTACAATTCTTTTTTTATCTTTAAGAGTAGCTCTCTCTTTAAAATTCAAGTCTCTAATACTGCTTTCCAATGTCATTTTTTCTCCTTTAGGCTTAAGTCCTTAATATATTAAAAGAAAGACATAATAGGTCTATATTACACCCTATCTATTCTTTTGTCATCTTTGAAAGTATGGCTTCAGCAACTCTAATGCCATCAATTGCAGCAGATGTGATTCCACCTGCATAACCAGCTCCCTCACCACACGGGAAGAAACCCTTTATGGAAGCCTCATAGCTGTCCTTATCCCTGAGAATTCTGACAGGACTTGATGTCCTAGATTCAAGGCCAGACAAAATCGCCTCATCAGTGTTATATCCTTTAATCTTCCTACCAAAACCCTCAATTGCCTCTTTTAAGGATTGGGCCATAAAGTCAGGCATTATCTTATTAAGATCAGCAAAATTGCTTTGGCCCTTGGTCATAGGTTTTACCTGACCATAAGAAGTGCTGACTTTGCCTTCTTTAAAGTCTCCAAATAACTGATTAGGGATTTTTCCTTCTCCTGCCTCAAAGGCAGCCTCCTCAAGTTTTCTTTGGAAGCGAACTCCGTCAAGAACCCCATGGCCAAAATCATCAGGTCCTACAGTTACGATAAGAGCTGAATTGGCATTGATTGAAGCTCTGTCAGAATAAGACATACCATTGACCGCCAATCTGCCAGGCTCTGATGAAGAATTCACAACATAGCCGCCAGGGCACATACAGAAAGAGTAAACTCCTCTGCCTTCATTGGTCTGATAGGTAAGCTTGTAGTCAGCTGCTTCCAGCTTAGCCCCCTCAAATCTACTTCTGTCCTCAAGTCCATACTCATTGTAATCTATGAGAGACTGCTTATGCTCTATTCTCACTCCACATGCAAAAGGCTTGGCCTCCATAAGAAAATTCTCCCTCTCAAGCATTTCAAGAGTATCTCTTGACGAGTGTCCTATAGCAAAGACTACATTGCTAGCTTCCCTATCTGTGAGCTGACCAGTCTGCCTGTCTCTTGTTAAGATGCCCTTAACCTGACCAGACTCCACAAGGATCTTTTCAACCTTAGTGGCGAAGTGAATCTGTCCGCCAAGCTCTAAGATTTCTTCTCTTATACCTTTGACTACCTTTTTTAGGACATCAGTACCCACATGAGGTTTGTTTACATATAGAATCTTCTCATCAGCACCAAACTTTACAAAATTTCTCAATACATAAGCAATTCTTCCCGTTGGGTCCTTGATTGAAGTATTGAGCTTTCCATCGGAAAATGTACCGGCACCGCCCTCGCCAAACTGGACATTGCTCTCAGCATCAAGCTCTCCTGTCTGCCAAAAGTGTTCAACTTTTTTATCTCTTATATCTACACTGTCACCCCTCTCAAAAACGATAGGAGCCATACCTGCTCTGGCAAGCATAAGGGCTGCAAACATACCAGCTGGGCCAAAGCCAACCACAACAGGTCTGTCAGCTTCCTTAAGGGATACATTCTTATTTTTAAGGCCAGCACTAGGAAATTCAAATATGATATTCTCATGCAGACTTGCATTTTTTATCTTAGATAAATTGAACTTTTCAAGGTCTATCTTCTTTCCCCTTTTTATGATTTCAAGGACATCAAGGGTATAAACATAATAAAGTAAGGGCTTTTTTCTGGCATCAATAGATCTTCTCACTATACTAAAACTCAGCTTGTCATCCATAGAGAGCTTTAGTTGTCTCTTTAATTCACCTTCAAGCCCCCTATTATCACCAATTTTTATCTTAATCTGATTGAGTCTAATCACCTTACTCATCTTAAACCTCACTTTTGACCTAAGCCATCGATTCAACAGCCTTGTGTGCAGATGCAAAAGCCCATGAGAGATTATAGCCCCCACAGATACCATCCACATCACAAAGCTCACCTATTGCGTATATATTCTTATATTTTTTCAATTCCAGATTTGGCTTTAATTCATCTATTCTAATTCCGCCCTGACAAACCTGAGCCCCTTCATAGCCCTTATAAGTACTCAAGACAAAGCGATCGGACTTGATAGTTTTGACTATATCTAATATAGCCTGGTCAGAAAGCTCTTCTAAGCTAGAATCAGGATTTACCTTAGCTTTTTTAAGAATACCCATAGCTACCTTTTCGTTAAAAAGTCCTATCAAGGCCATTAGGCAGCTTTTGCTCTTAAATTTGCCGACAAATCCTCTGATTATCCCAAGGACTTCCTCTCTGTCATAATCAGGCATAAAATCTACATCCAAGATAACTGGCTTTCCCTGATAAATGGCCTCGACAGCTCTGTGGCTCAACTGAAATACCGGAATTCCTGAAAGGCCATCATCGTTGAATTGGAGCTCTCCTGTGTCAGATGCTAAGAACTTGCCATCTATTATCAAACTGACCTTGGCATAAACTCTGATTTTTTCAAAATATTGAATTGTGGGATCCTCACTGCCAAGTCCCACTAGAGCAGGAAGTACTTTTTTGATTCCAAGACCCATTTTTTGGCAAATATCCAAAAAAGAACCATCAGATCCTGTTGATTCCATGGCTTTCAGTCCAGTTGCAAGAACTATATTCCTTGTTCTAAACTTGCCTTCATTAGTGAGGACTAGATATTCATCACCTGTCTTCTTAATGTCATGCAGCTTGGTATTGGCTGCAATATGGCAAGACAATCTGTCAAGTTCCATCATCATAGATAAAACTACCGATTTTGCTGAATCTGAGCTGGGATAGACATAAGAATCTCTGTCTTTAGGATATATGCCAAGACTCTTAAAGAATTCAACTATAGCATTGGCATCAAAGTCACTTATGACCCCATCTACAAAATCCAAATCATCACAGTAATAAGCAGTCTTATCAAGCTTGTAATTTGTAAAATTACACCTTCCATTGCCTGTTGCAAGGACCTTACTTAAGATTCTTGATGTGTGCTCAATTATGAGGACACTCATATTCTTTCTTAAGGCCATAATGGCAGCAGCCACTCCCGCAGCTCCACCGCCTACAACAATCAAGTCATATTGAGATTTTAAAGCTGTCGAGCTTATCTGATTAGGCTTTTCAACCTTCTTTTTTACTTTCATAGCAACTCCAATCAGTCAATATAATCCCTTGTATAACCGATTCTTTCAAGAATTTCATTCTGTTTACTTGTCATAATCTCAGCTTCGCTCTCAATCATATGGTCAAATCCTGCCAAGTGGAGCATACTGTGGGCTACCAAAAAGGCTAATTCCCTTGTTTTTGAATGTCCATATGCCTCAGCCTGCTCTATCACCTTTTCAAGGCTTATAACAATGTCACCCAACAAGAGCTCTCCGCTGTCAGGATCAAAGTAATCCTGCTCATTCTCTGTGAGCTCTTCTTCCATATCAGCAAAGTTGCCTGCCTCATTGAAATTAATCATAGGAAAAGATAGAACATCGGTTGCTCTGTCAATATCTCTTTGTTCCTTGTTGATTTCATGTATCTGCTCATTGTCAACCAAGCAGACCTCAACTTTAGCCTCATAAGGGCATGAAAGATAATCAAGGGCCTCCACGATAACCTTTCTGATAATCATGTCATAATCAATATCAAGTCTTGTCTCAGACTCATTTTCAATATTTATAGTCAATTTACTCACCTCTCGCTTCTAGGCCTTGGCATAGGTTTATCTAGACCTTTTGTCAGCTTTTCTTGGGGCTTTGCCCTCATTTCTTCTGTCAGCTTTACTGTCATATCTTCTGTCGGCATTGCTATCACTTTTTCTGTCAGCTCTGCTGTCCTTTTTTCTGTCAGTTCTGCCCTCATTTCTTCTGTCAGTTCTTCTGTTCTCAAACTGATCAGAATGCTTTTTTTCATACTCCTCATAAGCTTTGACAATCTTTTGTACTAAAGGATGTCTAACTACATCAAGACTTGTGAGTTCAGCAATTCCTATATCATCAATGCCTCTTAACACTTTGAGTGCAACATCAAGTCCAGAAACTGTGCCAAGAGGCAAATCTTTCTGAGAGAGATCACCTGTAACTATCACTTTTGAGCCAAAACCAATTCTTGTCAAAAACATCTTCATCTGAGCTGGTGTTGTATTCTGTGCCTCATCAAGTATTATGTAAGCATTGTCAAGGGTTCTACCTCTCATATAGGCAAGAGGAGCCACTTCAATCAAGCCTTTTTCCATATTGGTCTGAAAACTCTCAGCTCCCATAATCTGGTAGAGAGCATCATAAAGAGGTCTCAAATAGGGATCAATCTTGCTCTGTAAATCTCCAGGCAAAAAGCCAAGCTTTTCACCTGCCTCTATAGCAGGTCTTGTGAGGATAATTCTGCTAACCTCATCTTTCTTAAAGGCTGTGATTGCCATAGCCATTGCAAGATAAGTTTTACCAGTTCCAGCAGGTCCAAGACCCAATACAATCATATTTTCCCTAATTAGGTCTATATAATTCTTCTGACCCAATGTCTTAGGCTTTATAGGCTTGCCATTAACTGTGCGACAAATATAATCATTATCCACCTCAACTATACTGTCCTCTTTATCTTCAAAGCTCAGTGACAGGGCGTAATCAACGTTCTGCTCACTGATTTCGTTGCCTCTCTTTGCGAGTTCAAGAAGATTTGATAGTACACCGATAGCCTTGTCGACAGCATTCTCACTGCCACTCACACTGACTTCATCTCCCCTGTTATTAACACTCACATCAAGAGTTCTCTCTATTTTTTTCAAATAAGCATCAAAGCCACCAAAAACAGATACACTGTATTCTGCGGCAATGTCAATTTTCTTTTCTGCCACGAAAGCCTCCATAAATATTTCCATATAATCCAAAAGAGGTGAACCCTTTGTACGGGGTTCACCTCTCATTAACTTTAATTAGTTGAACTTACGTTTTCTAGCAGCTTCAGACTTTTTCTTACGTCTTACGCTTGGCTTCTCGTAATGTTCTCTTTTACGAATTTCCTGCTGAATGCCTGCCTTAGCACAGTTTCTCTTGAATCTGCGTAATGCACTGTCTAAAGATTCGTTCTCTTTAACGATGACATTTGACATATCTGTTCCTGACCACCCTTCTGTTGCTAATTGTGCGAAGCTATTCAACTCATGATTACTCAACTGCACGTTGAATATTATATCACAAAAACTGCTTTCGTCAACCTATTTTTAGCATTTATTTTTATTTTCAGCTAAGCATTGCCTCAAGCTCGCCTGCTGCCTTAGCTATAAGCTCATCAATTCCTGCTGGATTCTTACCACCAGCCTGAGCCATATTTGGACGACCGCCACCGCCGCCACCAACGATTGGTGCGAGAGCCTTGATAAGCTTACCAGCATTTGCTCCCTTGGCAATAGCTTCATCTGATGCCATGGCAATAATATTAACCTTACCATCAAGATCAGACACAAGAAGAACTACCCCATTAGTAAGTTTAGCCTTACACTGATCACCTAAGTCTCTCAATGCATTCATATCAACGCCTGAAACCTTAGCTGCAAGGAAAGAAAGTCCTGCAACATCAGTAACCTGATCCATAACATCGCCCAAAGCATTAGCTGCCTGCTTGCTCTTAAGAGACTCATTCTCACTTCTTACAGCCTTAAGCTCTTCCTGAAGTTTTTCGATATGGTCCTTAATATTAGCTGGAGTAGCCTTGAGTAAATCAGCAGCCTCGTTGAGTGTCTTTTCTAAATCATCATAATAAGCGCGTACATTGTCAGAAGTAATTGCCTCAATTCTTCTAACTCCTGCTGCAACGCCTGACTCAGAAAGAATCTTGAATGAAGCAATCTGGCTTGTGTTGTTAACATGAGTACCACCACAGAGCTCAACTGAATAGTCACCCATATTTACAACTCTAACGCTATCGCCGTACTTCTCACCGAAAAGAGCCATAGCTCCAGTCTTCTTAGCCTCATCTAAGGTCATAACCTTAGTAACTACCTCAAGTCCCTCTGCGATCTTAGCATTTACCATGTTCTCAACTTCTTTGAGCTCTTCCTTAGTCATAGCCTGGAAGTGGCTGAAGTCGAATCTAATCTTAGAAGCATCCTGATATGAACCAGCCTGCTCAACATGAGTTCCAAGAACATCTCTCAAAGCCTTCTGCATAAGGTGAGTAGCTGAGTGATTCTTGCATGTTGCCAATCTTGTATTCTTATCAACTAAAAGATCTGCCTTATCTGAAACCTTGATCATACCTTCAAGTACATAACCAACATGAGCTATCTTGTTTCCAGACACATGGAGAGTCTCTACAACCTTAAAGCTGCCATCTGATGTCTTAATAAGACCTGCATCTCCTACCTGTCCACCCATAGTGCCATAGAAAGGAGTCTTGTCAGTGATAACTGCTCCGTATGCTCCATCTGTGAGGGCATCTACAATTGCAGCATCCTCGTCGTCATCATCCTTAGCAAGCTTAGCTAAAGCGATAACCTGACCCTGATCCTCAGTCTTGTCATATCCTGTAAACTCAGAAACTAAAGCTGTATCAATCTGCTCATAGACAGTAGCCTCAGCTCCCATATAGTTTGTTGTCTTTCTTGCAGCACGAGCCTTCTCTCTCTGCTCCTTCATAGCTGCATTAAAGCCATCTTCCTCTACTGTGATAGCCTTCTCCTCAAGAATCTCCTTAGTGAGATCAAGAGGAAATCCATATGTATCATAGAGCTTGAATGCATCACTGCCGTCAAGAACCTTCTTGCCCTCTGACTCAAGCTTAGCTACAAGCTGGTCAAGAATCTCAAGTCCCTGATTTATAGTTTTCTCAAAGTTGTGCTCTTCCTGCTCTATAACCTTGATAATGAAGTCCTTCTTCTCTTCAAGTTCTGGATAGCCGTCCTTACTTCCCTCAATAACCTTGAGAGCAAGTCTCTTTAAGAAAGCGCCTTCAATTCCAAGGAGCTTACCGTGTCTGCATGCTCTACGGATGATTCTTCTTAAAACATAGCCTCTTCCCTCATTTGAAGGTAAGATTCCATCAGAAATCATAAATGTTGCTGAACGAATATGGTCTGTGATAACACGGATAGAAACATCATCCTTGTCATTGACCTCATACTGCTTAGAAGAAATAGCACAAACTTCATTTCTCAAAGCCTGGAGTGTATCTACATCAAAGATTGAATCTACATCCTGAACTGCAACTGCAAGTCTCTCAAGTCCCATACCAGTATCGATATTTTTCTGAACAAGGTCTGTATAGTTGCCCTTGCCATCATTGTTGAACTGTGAAAATACGACATTCCAAACTTCCATGAAACGGTCGCCTTCGCCGCCCATAACATCCTCTGGGCCATTGCCATACTTTTCGCCACGGTCATAGTAAATCTCAGTACAAGGACCACATGGACCAGAGCCGTGCTCCCAGAAGTTATCTTCCTTGCCGAACTTGTAGATTCTATCCTCAGCAATTCCCATCTTATTGTGCCAGATGTCAAATGCTTCCTGGTCATCAACATATACTGAAGGGTAAAGTCTGTTCTCATCAAGGCCTACTACCTTTGTGAGGAACTCCCAAGCCCATGGAATAGCCTCTTCTTTAAAATAATCGCCAAAAGAGAAGTTTCCTAACATTTCAAAGAAAGTACCATGTCTGGCAGTCTTTCCTACGTTCTCAATATCACCTGTTCTGATACATTTCTGACAAGTTGTAACTCTTGTTCTTGGTGGTATCTCCTGACCTGTAAAGTAAGGCTTTAATGGTGCCATACCTGAATTGATGATAAGCAAACTGTTATCATTGTGTGGTACAAGTGAGAAACTGTTAAGTTTAAGATGTCCCTTGCTCTCGAAGAACTCAAGATATAATTTTCTGAGTTCGTTAACTCCTCTGTACTGCAATTTAAATTTCCTCCTAGTTTTCCTTTATTAAGTTTTTTACTTAATCAAAATTATTTACGCCATGCTCCCATCTGAGTAAAGAACTCAGCTTCAGACTCAGCATCTCTGATAATCTTCTTATCATAGCCCATCATCTTTAAGAGTTTTATAGCATTTCGAGTTGTTGCAGGGCCTTCCTGCATTTTATAGTCAAATCTAACCTCATCCTGGCTGACTTCTTCCATGAAGTGATAATTATCATACTCCCTTGCAAGCATTGAAGTCAATTCAATATCATGAGTAGCCGCAAAAACTAATACATTCTTGTCTTTGAGATTTTTAAGAATCTGCGATGAAGCAGCTATTCTCTCAACTGTGTTAGTTCCCTTCAAGACTTCATCAATCATTGCAAGAACAGGTTCTTCCTTTGATTGATCATCTATGGCATCAAGTATTCTCTTCAAAGCCTTGATTTCCACCATATAGAACGAATCCTGACTTGAAAGGCTGTCTCTCAGTGCCATTGAAGAATAAATCCTGAAAAATGGCGCTTTATAGGCTGAACTTAGAGATGTATATATAGTTTGGGCCAACAAAGCATTGACCGCGACAGATTTCAAAAATGTAGACTTACCTGAAGCATTAGATCCAGTCAGAAGTACATTTCTTTCACTGGCAAGTGAGTTAGAAACTGGATTCTTGATAAGAGGATGGTATAAATCCTTAACCATCAAGTTCTTATCCCTAGTAAATCTAGGTTCACTCCAATATGGGATAGCTCTTCTGAATGATGCCACGCATATGGAAGCCTCTATCAGACCCAAGGTCTCAAAAAGATCAAATACTTCACTCTCCATGCCGTCAAGATAGTTTAAACATGAGTTAAATCTCATCAAATCAACATGGGTGAGCATTCTCAAGTAATCCATAATCATCTCAACAAATGAGCCATTAACATTGGTGCTTGTGAGCAGCCAGCTGTTTTTAACCAATTTAGAGAAATCATGGCTTATAGTGTCAAGCTTGTCATTGTTGTGTCCAAGAGCCTCGATATTAAGTTTTACAACCTGGTCTGCAGCCTTGACCATCTTTACCAACTGGGTAAAACATATAAAATATGGCTCAACTTTGGCCTTATATCTGTAATAGCTGATTATTGAAAAACTGACTGACGCAATAATCATCAAGATTCCAATAACAGGATTCACGGCAAATGCTACGACAAAAGATAGCAACATGGCCAGCAGGGCAATTACATGAATTGTGTTTTTTTCTGCCTCAAGCTGCATAAGGCTTGAGATATAGTCCGAAACAGAAATCTTTTTTGTAATTCCTAATTTGACAAATATCTTCTGAACCTTAATTCTGCAATCCTCGTTTTGATCAAAAAACTTAGCTAGTTTATCAAAATAAAGAGCCTTGCCAAGGTCGTTTTCAGGCATTCTCAATCTCTTATAGAGATATTCCTGACCAGCAGAAGACTTACAATTATTGATGAGGGCATAGAATCTGTCCATATCAAGGTCATTCCAAGTGATATCATCGATGTAGAAAGGCATCTTGCCAGTCGAGGCATCAATCATCTCTTTTCTCATATTGAAATATCTTGCTATGGTCTGCATTTCATCATCTGAAATTTTTCTTTTTGATGGCTTTCCATAAGAGGCTAAAAGCCTTTTTTTGAGATTGATTTTTTCCTTAATCAGACTCTGAATTGATGCCACAATAATCAAAGCAAGAAGAATGCCAATTATGATTAGCACTTTAAAGTTCATCACTTCCTCCTAAATCACATGCAGTTTCTAGAGCAATCTCCATCATCTGCCTAAAGCCGACCTGTCTTTCCTCAGCAGAAAGGCCTTGTCCGCTCACTAGATGATCAGAGATAGTGAACATTGCCAGAGCCTCTTTGCCTAATCTGGCAGCGTTCATGTAAAGGGCGGCAGCTTCCATCTCAACTGCTAATACCCCCATTTTTGCCCATCTGAGATTATAATCAGGGTCATCTGTATAAAAGATGTCAGAAGATAAAACATTTCCCACCTTATATCTCACGCCAAGCTTATCAGCCTTAGATACAGCACATGATAAAAGCTTATAATCAGCTATTGGAGCAAAACTTCCGCCAAGATTATACTGTTTTTCCCAATTCGAATCTGTGGATGCTCCTTGAGCAAAAACAATATCTTTGAGCTGTAAATTTTTATCAATAGCTCCGGCTGAGCCAATTCTAATAATCTTATTTACATCATACTCTTTAAAAAGCTCATAAGAATATATGCCTATTGAAGGCATTCCCATTCCACTGCCCATAACTGATATTTTCTTATCTTTATAAAGGCCGGTAAAGCCCAACATATTCCTAACACCGTTAAACTGTACAGTGTCAGTCAGATATTCATCAGCTATATATTTAGCTCTGAGTGGATCTCCAGGTAAGAGAACTATATCAGCTATATCTCCTCTGAGTGCCTCATTATGTGGTGTAGCCATCTGCTTCTCCTTATATCTTTGCATTATCAATCATAATTCTTAGGACGATCAGAATTTCAAAATAAATCCTGACATGTTTTAATATTGTATCATAAACATTATCTTAAATTCAATTAATAAAGCCCGCTTATTCGTCAAAACTTGCCAAGACATAGAAGCCTCTGTCTGTCTCGCCAACTTCCTTGACAATCCCCTTCCTGCTCTTTAATCTCTGATCAGTTGGATAGTTGCCAGACATGGCCACTGCTGGCTCTATGGTATAATAAAAACTGCTGGGCAATTTACCCTCTGTAATTTCTACCTCATCACCGACCTTGACTAAATTAGGACGACTCATAGTAAATTCCATATCTCTCATAATAAGCCTCTTTCTTTCAATCATATTTCTTAGAGATTAATATTTTTCAAAGCATCTAAGGTGTACTTATCAACCTTATCCTTAAGGTAAGAATTTTCCTCGCCCTCAAGCAAAGGATCTTTCTCTAAGAGGAGTCCCGCCATATCAGAAGCTTTTTTCAGCATTCCGGCATCCGTGTAAATATCTGCAAGGCCAAAATCCAAATCCCCGCTCTGTCTTATGCCAAAGAAATCTCCAGGTCCTCTCAGTTTTAAGTCCTCCTCAGCAATCTTAAAGCCATCGTTAGTCTTAGTTAAGATATCTAATCTCTCCCTCTTTTGACCCTTGCTGACATCAGAAACAAATATACAGAAGGACTGGGCATTTCCTCTGCCCACTCTGCCTCTCAACTGGTGGAGCTGGGCCAAACCGAACCTGTTAGCATTCTCTATCATCATGACACTGGCATTAGGCACATTGACCCCGACCTCAATAACTGTCGTAGATACCAGGACATCTATCTGCCCCTGGGCAAACCTTTCCATGATATCGTTCTTCTCGCTAGCTTTCATCTTTCCGTGCAGATATTCAATTCTGATATCAGACGGCATCTTCTCCTTAAGTTCCTTGCTGTATGTGATTACATCACAAGCCTTTATCTCCTCATTTTCCTCAACCATAGGACATATCACATAGGCCTGGTGTCCACTTCTTACCTGCTTTTCTATAAAGCGATAAGAATTAGGTCTCATTGAGGGGTCAATAATTGCATTTTTTATCGGCAATCTCTCAGCTGGCAGTTCGTCTATAATAGATATGTCCAAATCGCCATATACTATGATAGCCAAGGTTCTTGGGATAGGAGTTGCACTCATTACCAATATATGAGGATCCTCGCCCTTTTCAGAAAGGCTCTTTCTTTGATTCACGCCAAATCTATGCTGTTCATCTGTGATAACCAAGGCTAAATTCTTATACTTTACAGCTTCCTGAATCAAGGCATGAGTGCCAATAATCAGCTTAGTCTCGCCGCTCTCAATATCAGCATAGGCCTCCCTCTTCTGTTTTGCTGTCATAGATCCGACAAGGAGCTGAATTTTAGTATCAATAGCAGCCATTTCCAAATACTTGGTAAAGGACTGGTAATGTTGCTTTGCAAGTACTTCCGTTGGCACCATGATAGCTCCCTGGTAGCCATTTAAAACTGTGTCCATAAGTGCAAGTACAGCAATCATAGTCTTTCCCGAGCCAACATCTCCCTGGACTAGGCGGGACATAAGATTGGGACCATACATATTGGACCTGACCTCCTGCCAGGCAGAAAGCTGTGCCTTCGTGAGTTTGAATGGCAACTTTTTCAAGAATTCATCTGTTCTTTTATCCGGCTTTACCACAAGCTTATTAGGTCTGCGCTCATTAGTCAGCTTCATAAGCCTCATTGAGAGTACAAAAATAAAGAATTCCTCAAAACTGAGGCGTTCCCTCGCCTTGATATAATCATCCTTATTTCTAGGAAAGTGTATATTGCTTATAGCAAAATTATGTTCAGCAAGCTGCAAGCTCTGCCTTATCCAATCCGGCAAATATTCCTTTTCAAGATTAGTCTCCTTGATTTCCAGGGCCTGTTTCATCGCCTTTATAACTGCATTGTTTGACAGGCCATGGGTCAATCTATAGATAGGCTGCATGCATCCCATCTTCTCCTGGTACTCAGCAGGTGTGAAGATACTAGCCTGCTCCATATTCAGACTCGAGCCCTTTCTCACAACTCTGCCCCTGAATATATACTTTGAACCCATTTTCAATTTAGATCTTAAGTATGGCATATTGTACCAGCTAAGCTTGATTCCATTTCCAACCTGGTCTCTCACCGTGATGGTAATAATAGATAATTTACCCTTATTAAAAAAAGATGGGCTTGAGGCTATCATGCCAAAAATTGCATAGACTGGCCTTGGGCTGTCAAGTTCACACTCACTAATAAGAGCAGGCTTTTCATATACATCGTAATCTCTTGGATAAAAATTCAAAAGATCTTCTACCGAGTATATGTCTAGCCTGCTGAATAAGTCCTGAGTCTTGACTCCAATGCCTTTTAGAGATTTCAATTCCATCAAAGTCACCTGATTATATATAATTTATGCAAAGAAAGTAGCGAGTACTTCATTTACAAGCTTTCCATCAGCTTTTCCCTTAACCTTAGGCATAAGAGTCTTCATAATCTTACCCTTTTCCTTAACAGTAGGATTCTCAAGTTCAAGCTCAGCTAAAACTTCCTTGACTACTTCTTTGATTTCATCCTCGCTCATAAGCTTTGGTGCATAGTCTGAAAGAATGCTAATCTCAAGCTTTGCATCCTCAATAGCGTCAACTCTGTCAGCTGGTGTGAGTGAGATTGTCTCATTGAGCTGCTTAATCATCTTTAAAACAACATTTCCTGCAGTAGCATCATCAAGCTCTACTCTGTTGTTAATTTCATAATTCTTAAGTTCCTGAAGAAGTCCAGACAATACCTCTTTTTTCTTCTTATCCTTTGCCTTCATGGCTGCAACCATATCGCCTCTGACTGTGTCGATCATACTCATTTTCTAAATCCTCCATTAATCTAATCTATACACTATATAAGGCACCGACAGGATCATCTCCCTTCGGTGCCAAATAGTCAAATATAATAATCCAATTATTCTACTGATACAAGGTAGTAGTAGATAGGCTGTCCGCCGTACTGAAGATCGATATCAAGACTATCAAACTTCTGACTTAAAGCCTCGACTTCCCTATTGGCATCTTCCTCTGTGACATCAGATCCATAGTAAACAGTTACAAGTTCTGCATCCTCATTGTCTGAGAGCATACCTTCAACCATCTCCTCTAATACCTGACTCATATCCTTACCTACACTGATAAGTCCCTTATCGCCAAGACCCATAAAGTCGTCCTTCTTAATTTCCTTGCCATCAATTGATGTATCTCTAACTGCATATGTAAGCTGGCCAGTCAATACATTATCGAGAGCCTCATTCATGTCAGCCTCATTTTCCTCTGGGCTCTTTGCATCTTCCCAACCAAGCATAGCTGAGATACCCTGTGGTAAGGTCTTAGAAGGTATAACTACAACCTTTTTATCCTCAACAAGCTCAACTGACTGATTTGCAGCAAGAATGATATTCTTATTGTTTGGAAGTACATATATAACATCTGCATTGATTTTCTCAATAGCATCTAAAATGTCTTCCGTACTTGGGTTCATTGTCTGACCACCCTCGATAACCTGATCTACGCCAAGTCCTCTAAATATATCAGCAAGTCCCTGTCCTGAAGCAACTGATACAAAACCATACTGCTTATGCTCCATCATTGAATCGCTGGCCTTGTTGCTGTCATTATATGTCTTCTCTTTTTCAACTGCTCCGCTTGCCTTTGCAGCCTGAAGTTCAGCCTGAGATACCACAACCTCACGGTGTTCCTCTCTCATGTTGTCAACCTTCATTCTAGTGAGCTGACCATATTCAAGAGCCTTCTCGAAAGCCTGACCTGGGTGGTTTGTATGTACATGTACCTTAACAATATCATCCAAAGATACACAAACTATAGAATCACCGATTGACTGAAGGAATTCTTTGAACTTTTCCTCAGTTTCCTCGTTGAATTCCTTTTCAAGCATGATTATAAACTCTGTACAGTAACCAAACTTAATATCAACATTTTCAATTGCAGCGCCCTTACCTGCAGCTACCTTGCTCTCAGGAGCTTCCTGATTGCCATCATCCTCAATTGAGAAATCTGTAACCTTGCCTGTAAGTGCATCGTAAAGTCCTCTAAGAACTACGCAAAGTCCCTGTCCACCTGAATCAACTACTCCTGCCTCTTTAAGAACTGGAAGAAGTTCTGGTGTCTGTGAGAGAACATACTCTGCATGCTCAATAATCTGCTTTAATGCAGTCTCAAAGTCTATATCATCTGATGCAATTTCAACTGCTTTATCAGAAACGCTCTTCGCAACAGTAAGAATTGTACCTTCCTTAGGTTTGATAACAGCCTTATAAGCAGTCTCAGTAGCTCTAACAGTAGCATTTGCAAGATCTTTAACAGTTAAAACCTTAAGACCAGACATCTCCTTAGTGAATCCTCTGAGTAACTGAGAAAGGATAACACCTGAGTTACCTCTAGCTCCTCTCAATGATCCTGTTGCAATTGCTTTTGAGAGAGTCTCCATATTTGGATTTGCAATCTCTGCTACAGCCTTAGCTGCTGACATAATAGTCATTGTCATGTTTGAACCTGTATCACCATCTGGTACAGGGAATACATTTAGATCATTAATCCAATCTCTGTTAGCTCTTAAATTCTTAGCAGCTGCAAGAAACATTTTCTGCGCAAGGCTAGCATCTATCTTAGTTGTTGACACAATTATAGTCCTCCATTTCACTGACAAAAATCCGTCAGTCAATATCTTTTAGCATCAGTCTATTACTCTGACACCCTCAACATAAATATTTATCTTCTTAATTTCAAGTCCAGTGAATTCCTGAACCTTATATCTAACACTCTCTATCAAGTTGTCAGCTACTGTGTGAATGCTGACGCCATAAGACACGATTACGTGAAAATCAATTGAAATCTTATTCTGCTCATCAATAGATACATGTATTCCTCTTGTCAAGCTGTCGCCTTTAAGAATCTTAACAAGACCATCTTTCATGCTAACTGCTGCCATACCAACGATACCAAAACACTCAATGGCAGTTGAACCAGCATATCTAGCTATTACTTCGGAATCAATAGTTATAGTACCAAGTTCGCTATCTAAATAACCTTTCATGTACTGTCCCTCCCTTGAATTAATTAATTAACCGTATTACTGCGTGTGAGAAAACAGACTTTTAGTTAATTATATATGTGATTATATATGCTTTGCTTGAAAAAAGCAATAAGAAGAGAAATGGCGGGCATCACTGCCCGCCTAATATAAACAAAGTATAAGACTCTGATTATGCACGCTCAACTGAACCTGAACGTAAGCATGAAGTACATACGTACATCTTCTTGTTCTGTCCGCCAACCTTAACTCTTACAGACTTAACATTAGAATTCCACTTTCTGTTGCTTCTTCTATGAGAATGGCTTACAGCGATACCGAAATGAGCTCCCTTACTGCAGATTGCACATTTAGCCATGATCACACCTCCTTAAAGTTTAATGCCACAAACATGAGAGATTATACCAATACCAAAAACAAAAATCAATCTTTTTTTAAAGATTTTTTGATTTTTTTCTTTCATCACTCATTATTTGAAATATCATTGATTGCGCTATCTACATCCTCGTCAACCACAAGGTCACTATCATTTTTAGATGTAAATTTATCGATGAGATCTGGAACCATATCCATTATCTTAGTCATAGTATCCTGATTCTTGATATTCACAAGCTTTGTAACTCCGTTATGTATTACAAGAACTGCGCTTGGTGACATTTTTCCTGTCATAGCTCCTGCTGCGTTGTTGCTCTTTTCCTTGGAAAAGGCGCCAGCTCCCACTCCGAATGAAACATCCATAAGTGGAATGATAACTGTATCATTAACCTTTACTGGATCTCCCACAACAGTCTTTGATGAGATAAATGAATCCATACCCTTAAAAAGTGTGGAAACTGTGTTGTTAAACTCATTATTTGCCATAATACTCCTATCCGCCTATTAGCTAATTTTTTAATCAATCTAATCTAATCTAATCAATCTTGTCTGATCAATCTAATTTAATCAATCTAATCTAAAAAATATTTTTTAACATATGGATTTTTATAAGCTCTTATTCCAAGTATCAAGAAACTTATAAGAGAAAAATGCCCCTTCATATCAAGATCCATCTCAAGAATCTGATTTTCAAAATCAGGAATCATTTTCATATCAATACCTACTATACCATAAATAGCCGCAAGATACACAGCTATATTTCCGGTCATGCTTATATCTCCAGTTCCGTAAATGCCCTCAATCTTGCATTTTCTCGGTTTCAAAATACGCAAAAGCTTCTTGAAGCAATCATAGAGAAAAGCTATAAGTTCCCTCAAATCTGGATCGCTAGCTTTTTTATATAAGCTCTCAGACTTTTCTTTAAAGAAGACAAGCTTGTCCTTGGCCTTTTTGGCCTGATCTTTAAATTCTTTTATCTTATCCAGAAGCTTATAATACAGGCTTACCAGCTTAAAACCAAGTTTTTTAAAGAAGGAGTTCTCATTCTTATCATTCTTATTTTCTTCTTGATTCTCCTGCTTATCTCCTTGCTCCGCACTCTCCTGATTGTCAGCTTGCTCTTTATCATCTGAAGCATAATTTCTCTCGGCCTCAATTTGATTTACTGTCTCAATCTGAATCTCAGCCTCAGTTTGATTCTCTATCTCATCTTGACTCTCAGCCTCATCTTGACTCTCAGCCTCAGTTTGGCTCTCTGTCTTATTTTCAGGTTTTAAGTCTTGCTCTGCGTCATCTTTGTTAAATATGTTCTTTTCCTTTTTATGCTGACCTTTATTTTTTTCTGAGCTCTTCTTGCCCTTAGTTTTCTTCAAATTCTTATCAGATTTTCCATGCCTGTCAGATTCTGAATCCTCATCATCTCCATTTAGATCAAAAACCTTAAAAAATAGAATTTTTGCGTGAGCTCCAAGGCCTTCCTTGTCAGATATATAGGCCTTTGCAGAAAAAATCGAGCAAAGAAAGCTCAATTTTGCCCTAGCCTCATATCTTCCCTCATGCACATAGCCAGTCAAGCGATAATGAATTGGTGCAAAGAGGACAAGTCCTATCAGCAAAAGAAGAAGTCCAAGAATGGCGGCTATAACAATAGCGATAATTTTTAAAACAATCACTGAGCCACCTCCCTATCTTTGCCAAAATCAAGGTAGGCTGGGATGTCAAAAGCCTGGGTCTTACTATAGACCTCATCAACTATAGTTCTGACCAGTTCAAAGGCTTCATCCCTTCCCTTAGCAATTCCAACCACATAGAGAGGATAAGACTTAAGATAATGCCTCATGCCTTTCTGTCTCAGATAAGACATCGGACTAATATCGAGCAAGGTCTTATCATTGTTAGGAAGCGTTATAAGATAGAGATTATCCGCTTTTCCCTTGCTCAAAAATCGAAGATGGAAGCGGGTTTTAATCCTTGAAGCCTCAGGACCCTTATATAGTTTTTTATACCATCTTAGTATCCCATGATTCATCTCAAATATCCCTAATAAACACTTTATTTTTAATATTGCAAAGTAATCACTATGTTCTTTAAAGTTCCAAAGTAATCGCTTTATTCCTTAATGTAAAATGTAATTAAAATTCCTACTGCTGATCCATAATAGACTTTAACAAGTCTACAACTGCCGCTTTTTCAGCCTCATCACTGCACTGAATAAGCGAAAAATTAATATAGTTTTGAATATCATCAACCTTGTTAAAGAAAATAGGCAACTGGGCAAAAACAGCCGACATAATGGCCCTTCTCTCATACTGATTCTTTGATTCAAACATAGTTTTAAAGTCATCAATCAAATCCTGACATGCCTTTTCAACATAAGCATTGTCCGAGATTTCATTGCGCTTTGGATCTGTATTTAATGTGGCAAATGTCGAATCTGTCTGAAGTAATGAAACCTTATAAAGGGTCTCAAAAGCTGAAATCAGGTCTGTAAGTCCCTTTTCTTCAGCTAAAGCCTTTGCATCATCAAGAGCATAGGATCCTGACTCAATAGAAACATTGATTCTCTCCTGACTTCCCTCCAATAAGACAAACTTATCAAGAAGAGACTCATCGATTTCTTCTCTGCTCAAAGCAGATTTCAAAGTAGCTTCAATAATCTCCTTAGAAATTTCAGACTCGGCATCATCAACCTGAGCAAGAAGAGCAATTGTGTAGAGATCATTGATAAGCATAGTTAGAAGAACATAGTCATCAGAGAGCTCTATCAGTCTGTCAGACACAGTTTTTGATTCAGCACTAAGACCCGCAAACTCTTCCTCTCCAATCTTGTCATAGTCTACAGCAGACAATTTTTCAAGCAAGCTTACACATTCAGGAATCAATGTCTCATAGCCTTCAGGTTTCTTAATGCTAGCAGAACTTCTGATAGAGTCAGACATGTCATCTATAGTTCCAATATTTGCTCCGCGATAGAGAGTATATGCATCTCTCAGGTACTCGTAGAACTTATTTCTAGAGAGTCTCATTGGCAACTGGCCAACAACCTCTGAAATCTTGCTTCTAATAACTGTATTATCCTTATCAGAAAGGATATAGTGCATAAGATCATTTGTGAAATAATTCTGATAATAGTTCTCTACATCAGAATAGTCTTTAAATCTGTACTCCACCCTGTTAAATACATACTCATATACTGACAGATTCTCAACATACTGAACTATAACCAACATATTGCTGGTTATCTGATTTCTCAGATTCTCAATCGCTGACAGGTCAACTGACTGCTTCTTGATTATATTATCCAGGATCTTGTTAAAGCTTTCATAGGAGTTTATAAAAATTGAAGACTTATCGTCGCTATCCTTGACCATATCAACCAGTGAGTAGTAATTCATAGACAATTTTAAGAAAGCAAGTGACTTATAATTTTCTGCCAGTCTTCTATAATACTCAGGCAGATTCTTATCTAAATCCTTTTTCTTTCCAATCTGTGACGCAACATAAGTAAGTTCTTTCATCATAACCTCCATGCATGTAATCCTTAGCACAAGCCTTTTATAACATGCAAAATATTCATTCTCTAATAATACAAAAGTCCACCATCAAAAGCAAGTTTTTGATGGTGGACATCTTAATATTCAACTTAAGAAATTAAATTATAGATTGTAACAACCCTGAAAAGCAGTCGACGCAACACTGACATTAGGTCCGTAGTCTATGGTCTTAAGATTGATACAGTCAATAAAGGCTTCTTCATCAATCTTATTCAATGACTTTGGGCAAACTACTTCTACCAAATTAACGCAGCTTTCAAAAGCATTCGGTCCTATTTCCTTAACTCCTTCTGGAAGCACAATTTTTACAATATCATTTCGATTTGCAAAGACCTCATCTGAGATATAAGAAAAATCGCTCATATCTATTTCTTTAACTGTTCTGTTATAAAGATAAACTCTAATTCTTCTACGCATAATACTACTCCTCACATTATATCTGTATAATTCTTTCTGCTGTTAATTCAGATGCCCTTCTTGCCATCTCGTACGCTACGCTCGCTGGGCTATCCAAGTGATTGGAGTCTTCTTTCTCGCTAGTCTCGTCTACATGCTGATCTAAAAGATCAAGAATGGTGTCCATAAAATACATGTAGTTGTCAAAACTAAGTAAGGGACTTTCTTCCTCTGCATTCAACTTATACTGTTTAAGGACATCCTGTGGAGAATCCGCAAAAGAATGAACATATTCTTTTTTTGTTACTCTTCCATTTCCACTGCCCTCAAAACTCAGGTCTGGAACCGACACATTAGCCGCTGATAAATCTGTAGCTTTTGCGTCAGCAATTGTTTTTGAATCACTTTCAAGTGCTCCACCTAAGATGTCATTGATACGGCTTATATAGGCCAAGGTCTCCGAATATGGAGGCACTCCGCCGTATTTTTCCACCGCTCCGGCTCCTGCATTATAACCTGCCAGGGCCAATGTCACATCCCCATTGTAGTCATCTAGCAACCAGGAAAGCATCTGAGCTCCCCCTGCTATTGACTGAGCTGGATCAAAAGGATCGGTAACACCATAGGATTCTGCAGTCTGTGGCATAAGTTGCATAATCCCCTGTGCACCAGCACTTGAAACAGCATTTGTATCAAAGCCAGATTCAGCTTCTGCAACAGCTTTTAAAAGGTTAACATCAACGCCATACTGGCTTGCAGCCTCATTGAAGATATCCTCCAAAGAATAGGCCGATAATTCTTTATCTAAAACCTTACTAAAAGTCTCTGAGTCAGAATTCTGACTAGAATTTTGAACCAAATATTGATTTCCATCCAAAATCTTAATTGGGCTTACAATATTCATTGTTATCCCTCCAAGGGTCAATATTTATATTAATTATAGCTTTTTGGCCTCACTTAAGCAACTGTGTATTTGTAAATAAATTTTTAACACTTTTTTAACATTTTTAAATCTTACTTTCTATTTTTCAAAGTATGCATCCAGTACAGCTTTCGCAACCTGCTGAGAGCCCGGCACTCCTGTATAGCCGCCCTCTAAGACAACACAAATGCTTATTTCAGGATCTTCGTAAGGTGCAAATCCAACAAACCAAGAATGAACCAGGTCACTTGAATCATCAAATTGTGCTGTACCTGTCTTGCCGGCCACATCATATGAGGCATATGTAAAGGCATATCCTGTTCCCTGAGTGACAACAGCTCTGGCGTACTCAGCTATTTTTTCAGCCTCTTCACTTGTGCAAAGTCTAGAGTATTCTGAAGGCGAGGTTTTGCTTATAACTGAACCAGAGCGACTTTGAATCTGAGTTACAAGATAAGGTCTCATCATTACGCCCTTATTGGCAATTGCTGAAATAAGCATTAGATTATGAATAGGACTTATCATGGTATTGCCTTGGCCAATTCCTGTCTCCATAGCTTCACTGATGCTCGAATCTTCATCGAGAGTAAAGCTAGATACTCCTGCATCCATATTAATCTCTATCTTTTTATTAAAGAGGGCTGTCTGGCAGAGTTTTTTAAACTTTTCCCTGTCAAGGCCTGCCCCTAAGGTCGCATATGCTGAGTTGCAGGAATTTGCGAATGCATCCAACAAGCTTTCCTTGCCATGTACTTCATTGTTATAGCAAGGTATGGTAGTTCCCATTGGCAAACTGGCCTTTCCCTGACATATATAGCTAAATGAGTCATAATCAGGATTTTCGCGCATATACTCAAGTGTGGTTAGAATCTTAAAAGTCGAACCAGGAGAGTAAAGTCCCTGTGTTGCTCGATTAATAAGAACTGAATCCTTTGATTCATAACTAGTCCATGTATCATACATCACACTAGCCTGATTAGGATCATAATCAGGCTTTGAAACCATACAATATATCTGGCCAGTCTTAGGGTTCATTGCTATCACAGCCCCCTTATTTGTTCCAAGAGCATTATATGCAGCCTTTTGCAAACTTGGTCTTAGGCTGGTCACAACATCTCTGCCCTGAGGTTTAGAAGCACTCAAATCATAAGAAATCTCATCCAAAAGATTGCCCGATGTGCTGATAAGGGAGTAGTCTGCAATTCTCTCAACACCTGTCTTTAGATACTTTGAACCAACGACATGGCAATAAAGGCTAGCATAAGGGTATTCTCTTACATCCGCTCCATTATCGTCGCTCACTGTCTGAGCCAAAACCTGGCCGTCTGCTGAGAGAATTCTTCCTCTTTCAACCTTAGCTTCCATCAAATCGATAAGTTTATTGTAAGGATTGTTAACAATATTACCTGCCTTAAATAAAGAAAAATTGACAATATAGACGCACATAAAAAAAAATAAAGCTATAAACATGAATGATATGAGATTTGTCTCTCTATTCCTGCTTGCCTTGTTTTTCTTGGCGCCTATATCAAAATCTTCCATTTCATCTTGCAGGTTTCGACTTGTGTTCAGTTTTAATTTTTTTCTTTTCAACATCGCTAACTGCCTCTTCGTGTCTCATATTGTACATTCCATTGACCAAAGCTACTATACAGATTGAGCTTAGAAGAGAACTTCCACCGTATGACACAAAAGGAAGTGTCACTCCAGTCATTGGAATCATTTTCATTGCGCCACCTATGGTCAGAAAAACTTGAAAGCCATAACTAGATCCAAGTCCCACAGCCACAAGTCTGTAGAACAAGGTCCTGCATCTTGACGCAATATTCATAATTAGAATTAAATTATTTAGACATATCAAAATCAAAGCAAGGACAAATATTACGCCAAATTCCTCAGCTAAACAAGAAAACATAAAATCCTTATATGCAACTGGAATTGCAGTTGGCATGCCCTGATTAAGGCCCATACCAAACCAGGAACCCATTCCCACAGCAAAGAGAGATTGGCATATTTGATATCCTATACCGTCTATTCTAGACCAGGGATCCAAAAAAATCTCAACTCTCTGTCTCACATGACTAAAGATTTTATAAGCCAGGACTGAAGCCAAGCTTCCTGCCCCAAGGCTAGCAAAAACATAGGTCAACTTGTGAGTAGCGCAGAAAATCATCATTACATAGATAACAAAGAGAATAAGGGCTGTTCCTAAGTCTTTTGATACTACAAGAATCAGGACATGGGCAATTGCAAGGATTGTAACCTTTGCAACCTGCCTGAAACTTGTATCTTTATTAAACATAGATGCTATAAAAAGGCAGAATAGTATCTTTACAAATTCGCCAGGCTGAACCGAAACCGGTCCCAATTCAAGAACCAGATTTGCTCCAAATACTCTTGACGAAAAGAGAACCAGTATCAAAAGGAGCAGTCCTAAAGCAGCATAAATCAGGCCAAAATTTCTAAAACTCTTAACCTTTTTGAAAATCCATGGAATCAAAAATGTCGCCCCTGTTCCAAGCATAGCAATAAAAAACTGTTTGAGAGCAGCATCATAGTCAATTCTTGCAATCATAATAAAGCCGACAGCCATGAGAAAGCACATATTGTGAGTCAAGAGTCTTGAGGCCTTAGGATAAAAAAGCTTGTAAAAAAGAATTGTGGCAAGAAAATAAAAGAGCTCGCTCACATAGAGAATAGCATACCTGCTATCAAGGTCATTGCAGAGCCAAAGTATAAAAAAGCCAAGGAAGTGGACCCCTATAAGCATTGTAATCTGAACCGCATGCAGATGCTTTCTTTTGGCTTCATCACTTATAACAGCTGCTCTATACGAAGCTGCAGTATAGAAGGCAATCATAAATATAAATATATATTTTGATATCTCAAAAAATATGGATTGCATCATTCAACTCCTAATCTATAATGTCCCTCATATGCAGATTTTTCAGCGTAAAGCTGATCTCTTAGACAAGTATATGGAATTTTTTCCAAAAGCTCATCATTGTCCCTGATATCAACAGGCTCCTTGCCAAACATAAGTGTGTAACAGAGTGGACACTCAGAAAGTATTCTATATGAGTCCCCTCTCTTGTTGGTCATATCAAGCCTATTACAAGACTTATCACAATGGCCATATGTCTTTCTTACACACTGCTCACTGATCATAAGTGGCACATATGCATGAGCCACAATTTCACAATTCAAAGGCTTTTTATAGCTAGCAAGTTCATTAGCTGTCCACTCATATGGAAGAGTTTGAGAGACAAGCCTAAATCCAGCCTTATGGACTATATCCCTGATTTCAAGCATTGCAAGTGAGTTTGTTGAGTATAGACCAGTGTCAGTTATAATTTCTTTATAAGAAAACTTATTCTTGCTTAAAAGCCCTATCTGTTCAAGATTTCTGACAAGCAAAGTCTCAAATCCAAGCTGGCTACCAGTCTCAAGCAGCTTTAATAAAAAGCTCTCATCCTTTGTCCTTGACACATAAGGTAGAGCAAGGACTGGAACTAGGCCTTTTTTCTTAAAGTCTTCAATGATCTCTAGCATATTAGACTTATTGTTATAGAAATCATAAGACTCAAAATTTGTCTTTAGGGCCTTGCCCTTATTTTCAGCGAGCAGGAACTTATAATCCAGATAGATTCTATCATATAGTTCAGCCTTACCCTCTTTTATGAATGACTCAAGCTCAGAAGCCTGGTCTATAAAGGCTGACTTTAAAGCCTTACTCATATCTGCCTCATCAGGTCTAAGCTCAGCTTTTTCTATAAGCTCAGCAGGGCTCAGAGCTTGGCCTAAAATTTCTCTTCTTCCTAGGTCTATCACAGCATCTGCAGTCTTCTCAATAACCTGTCTTCTCAATTCATTGAGAGCTGATGCTGGAATAAAGGCATTAGTGTCCAAGTCAAACTCAATATGAGCTATCTCAAAGTCTGTATCACTTGTTTTAGACAACTTCTCCCTGAGCTTTTCTTTGTCAAGAAGGCTGGACTTTGCCTCTTCAATTATATTAGCTTCAAGGCTGGCCAACTTTTGGCCATAATTTCCATCAATAAAATCATAGGAGGCAAGCTCCATATTAAGTCCAATCTTCGCTTTTAAAGTAAAGGCAATCTTTCTTCTATGCTCTTTATTAGTCTTAAGGTAAGTCTCTTCTACATGGTCCACAAATTCAGTATTCTTGATACGAGAAAGAATAGCACCTGGCTTTAACCAATATTTTTTTGGAAGATTTACGCCAAAGCTCTCTCCTTTTTTATAGGCCTTAGCACTTGTGAAAGAGTGCTCTTTATCTATCTCAAATACATCATGAGCATGAATTTCAGTCAGGGTCTTAAATGTGACATAGCCATCCTTGTTGGAATCAATCCTGATTGCTGGTGTTCCCTGGTTGTCAGGTCTTTGAGTGCTCATCATCTGAGGGCCCTTATCAAAGATATAATAGCCCTTTGTGAAACCTCCCCTGTTGAAAAGGTCAGAAAGAATTATTTTATCACTCTCAGCCACCCTATAGTCCGCCTTATCCTGACTAAGAGCCTTATCTAAGTACTTTCTGTAAATTTCAGTCAAACCTGCGCCATAGGCTACGCCCTTCATACGGCCTTCTATCTTTAAGGAGTTAACTCCTGCTTCAATAATTTGAGGCAGAATTTCAATTGTGCTCATATCCTTAGGACTCAGAGCATAAGGGCCATTGGCCTCCCTGCCATTTCCTTTTGCTCTTAATTCAGAATTATAAAATTCATGATTATAGGCCAGTCTACAAGCCTGGGCGCATCTACCTCTGTTTCCACTCCTCTGTCCAATCATGCTGGAGAGTAAACATTGGCCCGAATAACAATAGCAGAGCGCTCCATGAACAAAGCACTCTGTATCAACATCAACGCTATCATTAATTTTTTTGATTTCAGCTAGTGACATCTCCCTTGCAAGAACGACTCTCTCTGCTCCCATATCCTTAAAGAGCTGAGCAGCATGGGCCCCTGTGACATAGGCCTGAGTGCTGGCATGGAGACCAAGCCCCTTAAAATTCTCTCTTATAAAGCGAAAAGCACCTAAATCCTGCACAAGGCAGGCATCAAGTCCCTCTTTATAAGGAGCCTCAAGATAAGAATAAAGAGAATCAAGCTCTCTCTCCTTGACAAGAGTATTGACCGTCAAATATACCTTTGCCCCCCTGGTGTGGGCATAGTCAATAGCTTCAAGCAATTCTTCATTGTTAAAATTTCCAGCATAGGCTCTGGCTCCAAACTGGTTGCCACCCAAATATACTGCATCAGCCCCAGCATTGATGACAGCTTTTAAAACCTCTAAGTTGCCTGCTGGTGCTAAAAGTTCAACAAAATTACTCATTATTATTTTCCATTCTGATCAAAGATTTTTTCAATCTGTTAATCTCTTTCTTTAGATCATCGATTTCCTTATCATCAGCATCTTTCTTAATCTTAGCTGCTATGATATCATGCTTCAAATCATAGATTTCACTATCTTTTGCGCTTATTTGATCTAAGAGACTGTCAGAGAGATCCTTTGACTTAAAATAATCATCAGCAATATTCATCATAACTGCAATATCTCTGAATTCGTTGCTAGATCTCTTATAGAGGCCACTTCTGGCAGCTTCCTTGATTCTTGAATCAACATAATCTGCTACCTTCTTGATATAATCAGCACTTTCGAGACCATCAACCTTTATATCCATATTTCCAATCTTTACGCTAGTTGTATTATTTGATTCCATTCTTACTCCCCTTTCCTATATACAAGCCCTAGATTTTCATAAGCAAACTTAGTGGCAACTCTGCCTCTCGGCGTCCTGTTTATAAAACCATTTTGAATGAGATAAGGCTCGTATACATCCTCAAGGGTGCCTGAATCCTCACCAATTGATGCTGCAAGAGTTTCAATTCCCACAGGTCCTCCGTCAAATTTTTCAATAATAGTTTTAAGTATAAGTCTATCATTCCTGTCTAGACCATATTTATCCACATCAAGAAGATTGAGAGCATAATCGGCAACCTCAGCGCTGATTCTGCCATCATACTTAACCTGAGCAAAATCCCTAACTCTCTTGAGCAAACGATTTGCAAGTCTTGGAGTTCCTCTTGAACGTCTTGCAAGCTCCAAGGCTCCCTTTTCGTCAATATCCACTCCAAGCACAGCAGCTGAGCGAATTACAATTGACTTTAATTCATCAACACTGTAATACTCAAGGTGGGAAATTACGCCAAATCTATCCCTAAGTGGAGCTGACAAAAGTCCGGCTCTGGTAGTAGCACCGACCAGGGTGAATTTTGGAAGTTCCAATCTGATAGACCTTGCTGAAGCCCCCTTGCCAATCATGATATCAATCCTAAAATCCTCCATGGCAGGATAGAGCACTTCTTCAACCTGACGATTAAGTCTGTGTATCTCATCGACGAAAAGCACATCCCCCTCACTCAGATTATTGAGAATAGAAGCCATATCACCCGGTCTCTCTATTGCTGGGCCTGATGTAATTTTTAAATTGCCCCCCATCTCGTTGGCCACAATGCCTGCAAGCGTTGTTTTTCCCAAACCAGGAGGACCATATAAAAGAACATGATCAAGAACATCGCTTCTGCTTTTTGCAGCTTCAATATATACTTTTAAATTCCTCTTAACCTTGGTCTGTCCTATATAATCCTCAAGGGCAAGAGGTCTTAGCGAATTATCCGCTATTTCATCTTCTTCTCTTATCTCAGTAGATATGATTCTTCTATCCATAAACTCTTTCTCACTATAATTTCTTTAAAGCATGTTTAATGATGGTTGACGAATCTGCATTTTCATCCAGACTCAGGTTCATAACTACCTTTACCACCTCAGACTTTGAATAGCCGAGTGCCACAAGGGCTTCAACAGCATCATTTCTCTCATTAAGACTATCGACATCAGAATTAGAATCAGCATCGCCGTCAAGTATAGACTCAACTGTATCTGTAAAGCTAATCTTATTCTTAAGCTCAAGTATAATCTTTTCGGCAGTTCCCTTACCTATACCAGGTGCCTTGGCTATGGCCTTGGCATCATTGGCGGCAATGGCAAGTTTGATATCATTTGGTCCTAAACTTGACAAAAGGGAGATACCAGCTTTAGGTCCCACTCCAGAGACCTTGGTCAGCATCTTATATAAGTCCAACTCCTGCTTGTCTATAAAGCCATAGTACTCTGTACTCCCGTCTTTAGCGTTAACATGGGTTGAAATATAAACCTTTATCTCATCGCCTAATTCGACCTTAGAATTGATAACCGAACTTGTAGCCAATATCTCATAGCCTATACCGCCTGCTTCTACAACAAGACTGGTCATATCCTTCTCAGTCAAAAGACCCCTAATATACTTAATCATCCTCTTCCTCGCTCAAAAGGTGATTGATAAACTGCTGAGCAGTTCTGCCCGATACTCCGCCATGGTTCAATTCCCACTTGTTAGCTTCAAGTTTGAGCTTATCCTCACTTATATTGATATTGCTTCTCTTAGCCAACTCACTAACTATCTCAAAATAACCCTTCTGATTTGGTTTGCTGTAGCAAATCTGGCAGCCAAATCTGTTAACAAGGCTCATCTTCTCCTCGATTGTATCAGATCTATGAAGCTCAGCACTTGTCTCCATATCACTTCTGTCATTCCAAGTCTCCTTGATAAGGTGACGTCTGTTAGATGTAGCATAAATCAAGATATTCTCAGGCTTTGTCTCAACACCGCCCTCGATGACAGCCTTGAGGAATTTATACTCAATCTCAAACTCTTCAAAAGAGAGATCATCCATATAGATGATGAACTTGTAATTTCTATTCTTAATCTGAGCTATTACAGTAGAGAGGTCCTTAAACTGGTGCTTGTAAATCTCAATCATTCTAAGTCCCTGGTCATAATACTGGTTTACAATAGCCTTGATGCTTGTTGACTTTCCAGTACCGCTATCTCCGTAGAGGAGGGCATTGTTAGCCTTCTTGCCAAGTACAAATGCCTCTGTGTTCTTAACAAGCTTCTCCTTCTGAATCTCATAGCCAACCAAGTCGTCGAGCATAACCTTGTCCATATTATTGATTGGAATAAACTTAACTGAGCCATCAGGCTTAGGAGCAATACGGAAGGCCTTGTTAAGTCCAAACATGCCAACACCGTACTGCTTATAAAAATCAGAAACAGCATCAAAAAAGTCGTCATCAGTCTGAGCAGCAGCTAACTTTTGGCTGAGATTTCTAACCTTTTCGCTGACATTCTTGTTGTACATAAGCTCCTTTTTCACTATTGACTTATAGTCTGTCACTAAAGTGAAGCAATTGATGCCAAGTTCAGACTCAATCTTTGAAAAGTCATAATGAAAGAGCTTTCTAAATATAGAAAAATCGTTCTTTACAATTGTATTTACAGTTCCTTCACTTGCACCAACCTTCTCACATGTCAATGAAAATGGATTTTCCTGAGTGATAAGAATAAAAGTGAGGTAATTCTGCCATAAATTCTCGTCAAATGCATAATCAGTAGCAACCACTAGAAGTCTCTTAATCTCCGTATAAATCTCCCTTGTGATTGTTGCATTGTCAGATTCTTTTAAGTCATACCTTCTGAAAATATCAGACATTCTCATCAATATAGAGTTCTGATCCATATCTTGATACATTATAAGCTGTGCAATATCTTTATACATAATTTCTATACAAGCAATTTAATAATTGCCTTCCTCCTTTTCTCGCCATTATAAACCATTTTACATAGGCAGTCAAAACATAAGTTCGTTTTTTAGGCTATGTTTAACTAAAAAAGCATCAATTAGCTTGACACCTTCACTTGAAATGCTATAATCATTCAAGGACTTTTTTGAGTCCGCTTTATTTTTGTTCACAATAAAATATAAGATAAATGGAGACAAAAAGATGAATACGGTTGTAGCTATTAACACCGCGGTTTTTATTCTGTTGACTGTTCTGTACTTCTATCAATTCATATATGTCATCGTTGCCCTTGTTTGGGACAGGAAGCATGAAGCTATTCCTGATGACAAGAAGTATCAGCAGCATAGATTTGCCTTTATTATTGCAGCTCGTAATGAGAGCTCAGTTATCGGCAATCTTGTAAAGAGTATTAAAGCGCAGAATTACCCTGCTGAATTGGTCGATGTTATAGTTGTTGCTGATAACTGCACTGACAACACTGCAGAAATCGCAAGAACTAACGGTGCCATTGTCTATGAAAGATTTAATCAGGAACTTGTCGGAAAGGGCTATGCTCTTGACTATGTTTTCAATAAGATTAAAGAAGACGAAGGTTCTTACAGGGCATATGACGGTTATTTCATATTTGACGCAGATAATGTCTTAGATAGAAATTATGTGCTCGAGATGAACAAAACATTTTCCGAAGGTTACCCAATACTTACAAGCTACCGTAACTCAAAGAACTACGGTACAAACTGGATTACATCAGGTTACTCGCTCTGGTTTTGTAGAGAGGCTAAGTACTTGAATAATCCAAGAATGCTCCTCAATACATCATGCGCTGTATCAGGTACAGGCTTCCTTATTAATTCTAAGATTATCGAGAAATATAAGGGTTGGAAATGTAACCTCTTGACAGAGGATATACAGTTTTCAGTTGTAAATGTACTTGAAGGCGAAAAAATCGGATACTGTGGCAAGGCAATGTTCTACGATGAGCAGCCAGAGACCTTCAAGCAGTCATGGAACCAGAGACTTAGATGGTCTAAGGGTTTCTACCAGGTAATGTACCACTATGGATTTAAACTTATAGCCAGAGGTTTAAAGAACAGAAAGCTCTTCTCTTCTTGCTATGATATGTTTATGACTATTGCACCTGCTACACTGCTTTCAATCGCTTGTGTAGTCCTCAATATATTTATATTGGCCCTTGCAATATCTGATCCAGTTGCTCTTTCTATGATTTTACCAATCACCTTGCACTCAGTTATTTTTACTGCAGTGTCCTTCTATGTACTGATGTTTGGTATGGGTGTCTTAACACTGATTACAGAGTGGAATAAAATCATTGCTAGCTCTTCTAGCAAGATTGCTTCGGCATTTACCTTCCCTCTATTTATGATTACCTATATTCCTATCTCACTTGTTGCCTTAGTTAAAAAGGTTGAGTGGAAGCCAATCAAGCACTCAGTTACAATGTCTATGGAAGAGATTGAATCTAACAAAACAAACAATAATTAAAATAAAACAGACCAAAGCCATAAAGCGCTTTGGTCTGTTTTTCTTTTATTATCTATTAATTTACTGCCCATCATTAGAATTCAAGCCTGACATCCTATCCACCACTATTGAAGACAAAAGGCCTGTAATTAAGCCACATACAAGACCTGCTATTATTAGAATTGGCAGATAATATATAATGGCACTTGTTCCCATCACAAAGGCTGCAGCAAGAATCTGTCCAAGGTTATGCATGACAGCTCCTGCACAGGACACTCCCCTGATTGAGAATGCCTTGCATCTTTTGAGAATTATCATAAGAAGCATGGCTAAAATTGCCCCTGACATCGAGAAAATAAAGGCCGTAATATTGCCAAAGAGTATACTTACAAGAATTACTCTGATAATATTCACTGCAATCATCTGTTTTTGGCCATATATATACAAAATTACTATAATGGCTATATTGGCAAATCCTAACTTTATTCCAGGTATTGGCAGGGGTATGGGAATCAAGAATTCCACATAACTTAAAATCATTGCCAAAGCTGTCATAAGTCCGCAAACCGCCAAGCTGTATGTCTTATTTTCATCCCTTTTCATGAATTTAACCTCTTCTTCTGAGCTAAATTAATGTCTATTCCAAATTGAAACTTATCTTGCATAATCATCAATTTCTTGCTCTTGAGTCTGATCTTCTACAATCTCAATTACAAGTCTGTGTGGCAGACATACTATGGTCTCATGTGTTTTTGAAATCTTGCCCTGATTCTTACAGAGTTTGTCTCTGCAATCGGCGTCCTCAACATATATCTGACCATCTTTAACTACAAGCTTGTTATAGCCGCCCTGATAGCCTTCAAATACCAACTCTTGATCTTGATTCAAGTCTATAGTTTTCACTATCTGACTATCAATCTTTACAAGTGCAGTGTGAGAGTTTTTCTTTAAAAATAAGCGAATGAAGAGAAAACTTGCCAGAGCTAAAAGAAGAATCAAAGCCATCAAAATAAGATCATTCTTAAATCTAGCTTTTGAATTTCCTTTTTCTATTCCAAGCCCATCCTTATTTTTTCCCATTTAAAGCCCCCTAAAAAGTCTTTATAAGTAACAATAAATAATGTAGCACAGAAAATGAATTGATGGCAAGCCATGCCGTCTATTTAAAAGAATTTTCCAATCAAAAATCAGAAAAATTCAGGCCTAAAAAAAGCGGTCCTAGCTCTTTTAGCCAGGACCACTCAAGATTCAATTATCTTTTAAAATCAATCAAGATGAATAATCTTCTTAGGGCACTTCTCAGCGCACTTACCACAACCTACGCACTTGTCATAGTCGATGTGGGCAATATTATTCTCAACAGTGATTGCATCGTGTTCACACTGCTTAGTACACATCATACAACCAATACAGCCAGCTGAACATGAAGCAATAACATCCTTACCCTTATCCTTAGAAGCACACTTAACCTTGTAAGTAGCATCGTAAGGGATAAGCTCTATAAGATGTCTTGGACAAGCAGCTACGCACTTACCGCAAGCCTTACACTTCTCCTTGTCAACCTTTGCAATACCGTTAACGATATGTATAGCATCGAAATCACAAGCCTTTACGCAAGATCCAAATCCCATACAACCGAATGTACAAGTCTTAGAACCACCATTTGGAACGAAAGGCATTACGCTACAATCCTTAACTCCTGAGTACTTATAGTTTTCTTTAGCTTTTTCACAATCGCCTGCACACTTGACAAAGGCTGTCTTTCTAGCCTCATCGCCTGCTTCAGTACCCATAATTTCTGCTATCTTTGCAGCTACAGCAGCACCGCCAACTGGACACTGTCCAACAGCTGCCTCTCCTGCTGCAATAGCCTTAGCCAATGCATCACAACCAGCATATCCACAACCACCACAGTTATTGCCAGGGAGCTGCTCTCTAACCTTAATCTGCTTTTCATCAACTTCAACAGCAAACTTTTTTCCCATAACTCCAAGGAAAATACCGAGAATCAGTCCGGTAAGGCTGACTACCAATGTTGCTATAATAACACCGTTCACCTTAATACCTCCTTAAAGTATACCTGAGAATCCGAAGAATGCGATAGACATAAGTCCAGCTGTAAGCAATACAATAGGCATTCCCTTAAAACTCTCTGGAACATCATTATCTTCATTTCTCTCACGGATACCAGCCATGATTACGATTGCAATGGCAAAACCGATAGCAGTACCCAAGCCGCAAACTACAGACTCGATAAAATTGTAGCTATTCTGAACATTGGTCAAAGCTACACCGAGAACAGCACAGTTTGTTGTGATAAGTGGCAAGTAAACACCAAGAGCCTCATAGAGGTTGTGTGAGCACTTCTTTAATACCATCTCTACAAACTGAACAAGAGATGCGATAACAAGGATGAATACGATTGTATTCAAGTAAACCAAATCAAGTGGTACAAGAATATAGTTGTAGATAAGGCTGCATATTGCTGAAGCAACTGTGATAACGCCGATAACAGCGCCACCCATACCTGCAGCTGTGTTAATCTTTTTTGAAACTCCAAGGAAAGGACAGAGTCCGAGGAACTGGCTAAGTACAACATTGTTAACTAAGGCAGCACCTATAGCTATAAGTATTAAATTCATGCCTTAGCACCTCCTTCTTCTTCATCATTCTTTCTTGCTTCAACATCATCAGTATAATCAGGTACCTCTGCCTGCTTCATACCATTTGCCCTCTTGATACGGTTCATAACTGCAATGATGAAAGCAAGTACGAAGAAAGCACCAGGTGCAAGGATGAAAATACTAGCTGGAGTGAAACCAAAGTTAGTAAAATCAACAAGAGCAGAGCTTCCATTTGAAAAGATTGTTCCTCCACCGATAAGTTCACGGATGAAACCTAAAAGTGTAAGTGAACATGTAAATCCAAGTCCCATACCAATTCCGTCAAATGTTGAGAGTAAAACTGTATTTTTTGATGCGTATGACTCTGCACGTCCTAAGATAATACAGTTAACAACTATCAAAGGAATGTAGATACCAAGTGCCTCATAGAGACTTGGCACATAAGCCTGCAATACAAACTGAACTACTGTAACAAGTGAAGCTACTACAACGATGTAAGCTGGCATACGCACGCCATCTGGAATTATCTTTCTAAGCAATGAAATAAGCAAATTAGAAAGTACCAAAACAACTGTTGTAGAAAGTCCCATTCCAATACCATTGATTGCAGTTGTTGTTACAGCAAGTGTTGCACACATACCGAGTGTGAGAACAAGGATTGGATTCTCTTTAACTATACCATTTACAAGTCTTTCAATATATTTATTCAATTGTAGCACCTCCCTCAGTTGTAACCTTATCTGAGACAAGCTTCTTAGCTGTAACTACAGCAGCATTGATACCCTTTGTCATGGCCTTTGAAGTGATTGTTGAACCACCGATTGCATCAATCTTATCATCAGCACTAGTGCCAGTTCCATCTTTTACAAGATTAAACTTGTCAGTAGTCACGCCCTTAAATTGGTTAAGGAAGCTAGGGTCAGACTTAACTCTCATACCAAGACCAGCAGTCTCATTGATAGAGAGGATTGATGTATCAACATATTTGCCATCTTTATCAAGTCCACATGTGAATGTAATCTTTCCACCGTAACCATCAGCTGCAGTTACAGTAATAACAAAACCTACGATCTTGTTATTCTTTACACCTGCAACAATCTCAGTGATAGCATCCTTGCTAAAGTCTGTATCATCACTGGCCTGAATACTCTGGTTGGTGTATTTGTCATCTTTTAAACTTTCAAACTTTTCAGCATCTGGAAGTACCTTCTGGTAAGCTTCCTGCTTTGTCTTTAATTCCTGTGCTGCGATTGGCTCCTTAGTCATGTCATAGACAATGCCAAGAATTACTCCGGAAACAAGAGTTATCGCAAAGAGGATTAAAGCATCTTTGATAATCTTTTTCATAAGTATCCTTCCTATCTGCCCTACTTAGCAGGTGCAGCCTTTACTTTCTTCTTGCCAAATGACTTTGGAACTGTATATTTCTCAATGAGTGGAACTAAGCAGTTAGAGAAGATAATTGCATATGAAACACCTTCTGCAGAGCCACCAAACATTCTAAAGATAAATGTGAGGAATCCTAAAAAGATACCAAACACAATCTTACCCATTGGTGTGATTGGACTTGTCACATAATCAGTTGCCATAAAGAAGGCACCGAGTAAGAGACCACCACCACATACTTCCTTCAACATATACTCTGCATCAAAGGCATGTCCAGGTGCAAAGAAGAAGATAAGAAGTGCAAATGAGATGATGTATGTTGCAGGAATCTTGATTGAGATAACCTTTCTAATCAAGAGATAGCAAGCACCAATAATAAGACAAATTGCAGATGTCTCACCTATTACGCCGGAATGGCTACCGATGAAAAGTGTGAGAAGGCTAGTTGCCTCACCAGGCTCAGCGCCAGGCTTTAATACTGCAAGTGGTGTTGCACTTGAAACTCCATCATACATAAATGTTGTCATAGGACTTGTGAATGCAATAAGTAAGAAACATCTAGCTGCAAGAGCAGGATTCATAAAGTTCTGACCAAGTCCACCAAAGAGCTGCTTAACAATGATAATACCGAAAAGGCAGCCTAAAATCTCATAACCCACATTGAGTGTAGGAGGTACATTCATTGCAATGAGAAGACCTGTAACAGCAGCACTCAAATCGCCTACAGTAACCTTCTTATGCATAAAATACTGGTAAATTGCCTCAGCAGCGACACAGGTAACAATACCAATTACGATTCTCAACAAGGCATCAAGACCGAAATTGTAGATACCAAAAATAGCAGCTGGAGCAAGGGCTATCAACACATCTCTCATGATTGTCTGAGTAGTATCTTTACTTCTCACATGAGGATTAGCTGATACATTAAATAATTCGCTCACTTTAAAGTCCGCCTTTCATTATTTTTTTCTTCTATTGGCCATGATAGTTCTTCTCATAGCCTTAATCTGCTGTGTGAGAGGTCTCTTAGCAGGACATACATATGAGCATGATCCACACTCTACGCACTCCATACCGTCAAACTTTGTGAAACCTTCCTCATCCTTCTTACTAGCAAGTTTTGCAAGTTTTGCTGGAAGAAGATGGCTAGGACAACCTGCGCCACAACGTCCACAACGAATACAAGCACTTGATTCAATCTTGGATACTATATCCTCCTTGAAAACAAGAAGAGATGAACTACCCTTTACTACAGGTACATCAAGGCTATACATAGCAAATCCCATCATAGGACCACCTGAGATAAACTTTTCAGGCTCACCATCAGGGCCACCAGCTGCCTCAAGCAACTGTCTGTAGTTCATTCCAAGGAATACATAAAAGTTACCAGGGTTTTTAACTCCGTCACCTGTAACTGTTACAATTCTCTTTGTAAGAGGCTTACCCTCAATTACAGCAAGATATATAGAGAAAATTGTATCTACATTATGTACGATACAACCTGCATCAGCAGGAAGCATTGAAGAGTTGATACTTCTGCCAGTAGCAGCATAGATCAAAGATCTCTCACCGCCCTGTGGGTATTTAGTCTTCATGACCTTAACTTCAATATTATCTTCGTTTTCTGTCTTTTCTCTGAGTAGCTTAATTGCTTCTGGCTTATTGTCCTCAATTGCAATAATGCCCTTTGCATGATCAAATAAAGATAAGGCAATTTTAAGACCCATAACCACATTGTCAGACTCCTGTAAGAGTCTTCTGTAGTCAGATGTAATATATGGTTCACACTCACATCCATTGACAATTATGTAGTCAATCTCATCCGGATTCTTAGGTGTGAGCTTTACATTAGTTGGGAAACCTGCACCACCCATACCTACAATACCTGCAGCTTTGATTCTGTCTCTGATTTCATCACGTGACAAATCCTCGAACTTCTTAGCTACATACTCAACTTCCTCGTACTTACCGTCATTCTCGATTACAATTGAATTACACTTTCCGCCTGTAGCGAGTGTTCTAGGTTCAATAGCCTTAACGGTACCTGACACGGATGCATGAATGTTAGCGGATACAAAACCACCAGCCTCAGCAATCAGCTGTCCAGCAAGTACATGATCACCTTTTGCAACTACAGGAACTGCAGGTGCGCCGATGTGCTGTGACAATGGATATACCATATCACCTTCAGGCATAAGTTCTACGATTGGCTTGTCCATTGAAAGCTCTTTACCCTCGTATGGATGAACTCCGCCCTTGAATGTACATTTACTCATGACATACTTCTCCTTATATTTTTTTCTATACAGATTTTATACCAAAACTAATCTAAAATCTACTTTTTTTTGCCTTTACTTTACTATATAATGGGAACTAGTTTGTTAAATGATTCACGGACAAACACTGGTTTTGGAGGTAATGTATGATTGAAAAGTCAGAAATAATCGAATCTAGCGAGTATTTAATCGATGTAAGTGGCAAGATATCTAGCATCTATAACAGCTACCTAGGCATAGAGTCTTGTTCTAAAGAAAATACAATCATGAATGAAGACCTATGTTTTTTTGATATAGAGACCAGCGGTTTATCAAGCGAAAAATCAAGAATATATCTTATCAGCTATCTTATTTTCAAGGACGGAGTCTGGACCCTCAGGCAGCTTTTAAGCCAATCCAGCCAAGATGAGTCAAATCTGATCAAGGGCTTTTTCTCAGACATCGCAAAGAAGCGCCTTTTAGTCCACTACAACGGCGATTCCTTTGATATTCCCTTCATTGTAAAGAGAGCCCTTAAGAATCAAATCGATTCAAAAAGCTTCGAAGCCATGGAAAGCCTTGACTTATATAAAGTTGTCAAAAGACACAAGTCTCTTTTCAAAAGTGAGAATCTAAAGCTTGTCAATCTGGAAAAAATATTTGGCTACATGAGAGATGACACTATGAGCGGCAAGGAGCTGATAAAGGTCTATCACGATTTTGAGAAACTTTCCAGCTTGCCCCTAAAGTCAATGGCCCTAGAGCACTCAAAAGAACTTCTCTTGCTTCACAACCACGATGACGTAGTGGCCCTACCCTACCTTGGTAACTTTGCCGCCTTTTTAAAGCTCAAGGGCTATATAAATTCCTATTTTGAAGGCCCTGCAAAATCCATAGACATAAGCCAAAATAAGGACTTTTTAGCTATCAACTTAAAAATAGATTACGACTTACCTTTTCCTCTCACCCTTGAAGATACTAAAAGGGGCCTGTCTTTAGTCCTCGATGACAAGCTAATCAGCCTCTCAATCCGAATCTTTAAGGCTGAGTATAAGCATTTCTTTGAGGATTATAAGAATTATTACTATCTGCCAGAGGAGGATTATGCCATATATAAGTCCCTCGGCGAATATGTAGACAAGAGCCGCAGGCAGCGGGCAAAAAAAGAAAATTGCTATATAAAAAAAGCCGGAAGATTCCTGCCTGCAAGCAGCAGCACAAATCTCCCAACTTTTAGAGAAAACTATAAATCATTTGACTGTATTGAACTAGACTCTGTCTTAGCCCATGAGGAAGTCTTAAAAGACTACCTTAAAAGCCAGATTAAGGACCTTATAGACAAACTCCTCTAGGCTTATTAGGCCTAATAAGCCTTATAAGGCTTACTGACCCTACAAGCTTTATTGCAAGCCTTATTGCAAGCCTTACTTTAAACCTTTTTATAAAAGAAGAGGTCATCAAAGGTATAGCCCATTTCTTTATAATTCATAATCTGTTCAGTATTGCCGACAAAAAGAAAGGCGTCTTTTTTGAGGGAATCATTGAATTTCTTGTAAATAACCGCCTTTGCCTCCTCAGTGAAATAAATCATAACATTGCGGCAGACTATAAGATCACAGGAATCTGGATACCTGTCTTTGAGCAAATCAGCCTGTTTAAACTCAACACATTTCTTTACCTTGTCAGATATGGCATAAGTCCTGTCATCAATCTTTTCAAAATACTTGTCCTTGTACTCTTTAGGCAGGCCCTTGAGAGAGTTCTCCATATAGAGGCCAGCCTTAGCCTTAGACAAGACAGTATTGTCGATGTCTGTAGCAATAATCTTAATATTGGCATCTGGAACGTGGTTCATCATAACCATAGCCAGAGTATATGGCTCATCTCCTGTAGAACAAGCAGCACTCCATATCTTTAAGTTCTTGCCAAACCTGTCTATAAGTTCAGGAATTATCTTCTTATCAAGCGTATCCCACAAACTAGGATTTCTGTAGAACTCAGACACATTTATCGTGATAAAGTTGATAAATTCATTGAGCAAGTCCTTATCATCCTTCAAAGCCTTGCTGTATGGCTCAAAATCCTGATAGCCATGTCTGGCCATCAGGGATTCAATGCGCCTTTTCATCTGTCTTTCCTTGTACTGATTTAAATCTATGGTTGTAAGTTTAAGAATAAACTGTTTAAAATACTCGTAATCCATCTAAACACCTCACCTATTTATTATTGTCTATTTTATCACAAAGCAAGCTTAAAGGCATAGTCTTTAAGGCATTTTTCTGTTACAATTATAGCAAATATTTCAAAGGAGTTTTGACATGGATGAAGATAAAATTATTGTCAGAAAGCTTATAGACCTTGCAAACAAGGCCTATAAATGCAATATTGTCACCTATTCTTCTTTTTTAAGCTTAAGCCAAATCTCCCTTTTTATGGCTCAAAAAAAGGATTTTGATTTTGTTGAATACAATCTTTACGGCGGAAGTCCCCAGTCTGAGAGAAAAATAATTGCCTTTAGGCCCTTTAATTCAGACTATCTAGAATATGAATACCCAATAGATATAATCAAAATAAGTCCTCTATCTCTCAAATACAGCGAAGTACTCAATCATCGAGACTATCTTGGCGCCATAATGAATTTAGGCATAGAAAGACAGACTATTGGAGATATCTATTGCCAGGAAAATGAGGCCTATGTGTGTGCTCTGTCAAAAATTTCTTCTTATCTTTTAGATAATCTTGACCAAATAAAACACACCCATATAAAGATGGAAATGCTTGAGCCAAACCAAGACAATTTCATTTCCTCTAAAACCGAGGAAATCGAGCTAATATCAGCAAGCCAGCGCGTCGATGCCATTGTTTCTGCTATCACAAAACTATCGAGGACTAAATCTATTGAACTCTTTAACCAAAAGAAAATATATGTCAATGACTCATCTTATGAGAATTACAGTCATCCCCTCAAAGAGGGAGATATACTGGTTATTCGAGGTTTTGGCAAGTATATATATCAAGGTTCAAGTGCCCAGACAAGAAAAGGAAAAGCCTATATTAGGCTTATTCACTATATCTGATAAATACATGACCAGTAACTATCATTACTGTGATTGATGTGATTACTGTAATGATGCAAACCGGAATTAGCATGCTCTTTAAGACCCCCCATCCATTAACAAGGCCTACACCGGCTGGTATAAACATAATTGGCATAATTTCAATCATATATTTGCCAACTTCTTTAACCTGATTAAGCTTAATAAAACCAGTCATAAGTGCAATAAACATAATAATCATGCCGTAAATACTAGATGGAATTGGCAGTGGAAGCAAGTATTTGAGCAATTCGCCAATCATAGAAACAAGTAAGATAATAAGTAATTGTTTAATGTATTTCATATTTTCCTCTCATTACATTTAGATAATTTAAGCGCCATTCCTTGTTTTACTACTTTTATAAAATATTTCAATTATGATTTTATAAAAAATCTAATAAGACTAAAAATAAAGGCTCCAGCCTTAGCTGGAGCCAAAATCTCTAAACTATTTAAAATAATACCAAATCAAAAAATAAGCTTATTAAACTGAGTAATTGACATTGTTTCCCTTCATAGCATCGGCCTCGTATGCCTTCTGAGCCTTGCTGTAGGCATCATCTTTACTGTAGGCAATAGTAGATTTTGTGAGACCTCCGGCGACAAAGGATCTTCCGCACTCTGGACATATGGATGTCTTGAGAGAAACACTTGATCTGACTACCCTGCCACCTTTCTCTTCAGCCTCTTTGTAAGCATTGCTCACATGTTCATTCTCATGAGCCTTTACCTTTGCTGCTGAAGCTTCAGGGGATATGTGGGCTGCTGATTTAAATGAGACATTCTCATCTGAGCCATCCTGATACTTCCTGCTCGCACATGTAGCGCATTCTACAGCTCCTGTTCTCTTGAGTTCCCTAAGCTGGCCTGCAGGTATATCTGCAGTATCATTAGACCTAGCTGCCTGAATCATTTCATTCCTAGTCATAGGAGCTGAAATATTATATTGACTTATTCCATTAGATATACTTCCTATCATAATATGGCTCCTTTTCTAGCTTTTACAGCTTCTTTAAATAATTCTTTTAAAGCCCTACTTATATTTACATATTAGCACATGCTAATTGCAAAATAAAGTCTCATATAAATAAAAAGCCCTGTCTTAGTTTTAAGATAAAATAAAACTAAGACAGAGCTTAAAATTCAATTTAACATATGATTAAATTAAGGATTAGTTCTCCTCAGCATAATCATCATTGTCAAGAGCCTTGATGCTAAGGCTGATCTTCTTGTCAGCTTCGTTCAAATCAACAACCTTTGCTGTGATTTCCTCACCTACTGAAAGAACATCTGATGGCTTATCAACGTGATCACGAGAGATCTGTGATACGTGAAGAAGAGCATCAATGCCATCCTCAAGCTGAATGAAAGCACCGAAATCTGTCATACGAGCTACCTTACCAGTAACTACTGTACCTACAGCATACTTCTCAATAGCAGCATTCCATGGGTTCTGGTCTGGATACTTAACTGAAAGAGCGATCTTCTCACCATTGATTTCCTTGATGAAGCACTTTACAGAATCTCCAACCTTGTATAACTTCTTAGGGCTCTCTGTTCTTCCCCATGACATCTCAGAGATGTGAAGAAGACCATCAACACCACCGAGATCGATGAAAGCACCGAAATCAGTAACGTTCTTAACTGTTCCTTCGATTGTATCACCTTCGTTGATCTTTGAAAGAAGCTCTTCTCTAGCCTTTGCCTTGTCAGCAACGATAAGCTGCTTTCTATCACCAATGATTCTTCTCTTCTTTGGATTGTACTCTGTGATGAGGAATGTGATTTCCTTATCCTTGTACTCGTTAAGATCCTTAACGAACATATCTGAAAGAAGACTAGCTGGGATGAAGACTCTTGTCTCATCAACCATAACTCCAAGTCCACCCTTCATGATCTGTGTAACTGTTGCTGTGATAGGAGTCTTATTCTCGAAAGCCTCCTCAAGCTTCTTGTTACCCTGCTCAGCGATAAGTCCTCTTCTAGAAAGGATAACCTGACCATCACCGTCGTTAACCTTACGAACCTTAGCTTCCATCTCGTCACCAACGTTAACAACGCTAGTAAGATCTACTGAAGGATCTGATGAATACTCGTTTCTAGTGATGATACCATCTGCCTTATAGCCAATGTTAAGAATGATCTGATCAGGCTTAACATCTATAACTGTACCAGTAACTACCTCTCCTGTATGAATTTGCTTAATTGATTCCTCTAACATCTGTGCAAAAGTCTCTGACATTAGTGTAAACCTCCTCGATAATTTTGTTTGGGGTCGATGCCCCGGCTGTAATACCTATGCACTCTGCAGTTCCCAAACTTTTCAAGTCAAGGTCACTTACCGTCTGAATTAGAAAAGTGTTCTCGCACTCATTCTTACAGATCTCATACAGTTTTCTAGTGTTCGAACTGCTGCGGCCACCAATAACAATCATGGCATCAGCGTCCCTGGCGATTTCTCTTGCTTCTGTCTGTCTTTCCTCAGTTGCATTACAAATTGTATTACGAATGATACTATTGTAACCTTTTTTGTCAATAATTTCAACTAAAACTTGAAATTTATTTAAGTTAAAAGTAGTCTGAGACACGATAACAAGAGGCTTATTAGGGTCCAAGTTCAGTGTTTGTGCCTGTTCAGGGCTATTGATAACATAGGCTTTGCCTGAAACCCAGCCCACAATGCCTTCTACTTCGGGATGTTTCTCGTCACCTATTATGACTATCTGCTTGCCGGCCTTGCTCTCTTCCTCGACAATTCTATGAATCTTCAGGACAAATGGGCAGGTTGCATCCACTATGTCAACCCCCCTCTTCTCAAGCTCTTCATATACATTCCTGGAAACGCCATGAGATCTAATTATAACTGTAGATGCCTCGTCAAGTCTTTGGTCATCTGCACCATCCACAACATAGACCTTTCTGGCTTCTAAATCCTTCACAACCTCCTCGTTGTGAATAATTGGTCCATATGTATAGACAGAGTCCTTGCTGCTCTCCTCATAAACCCTGTCAACCGCCTTTTTAACTCCAAAGCAAAATCCTGCAGATTTGGCAAGGATAATTTTCTTTTCAGCCATAAATTAATTCTTCTTCTCCTCAATAAGCTTGATAATTGCTCCAACTACGGCATCGATATCCATGTCAGAAGTGTCAAGCAAAACTGCATCGTCAGCCTGTTTAAGTGGAGATATTTCTCTGTGCATATCTGCATAATCTCTGTCAGCTATATCCTTCTTGATAAGATCCAAATCGCAATCCTGACCCTTTTCCTTAAGCTCGTCAAATCTTCTCTTAGCTCTTGTGTCCACACTTGCTGTCAGATAGATTTTCAAGAATGCATCAGGTAAAACAACAGTGCCTATATCTCTGCCATCCATAATCACATCACAAGACTTGGCAATTTTTCTCTGGAGTTCAACTAACTTGCTGCGAACAGCCCCATACTTTGATGTCTTTGATGCCATCTTACCAGTCTGCTCTAATCTCAACTTATCTGTCACGTCAGCTGAGTTCAAAAAAACATGCTGAAGGCCATCTATATGCTTGAGCTCAATATCAACCTCATCTACATGTTCATTAATCTCATTTTCATCATCTGGGTTTACACCCTTTTCGTCAAAGTATACTGCCATAGCCCTATACATGGCGCCTGTATCAATATAAGTATAGCCAAGCTGCTTAGATACAATTTTAGCTATTGTGCTCTTTCCTGCTCCAGCAGGTCCATCGATTGCTATTGAATAACTCATTTTAATCCTCCATTGCTATGTCTTATTCCAAATAACTTCCAGCTGCATAGCCAGTTGACCATGCCACCTGAAGGTTAAATCCACCTGTAAACGCATCAATATCAAGCATCTCACCGGCAAAGTACAAGCCCTTTATCTTCTTGGCTCTCATTGTCTTAGGATCTATTTCCTTGACGCTGATACCACCCTGAGTGATAATTGCCTCCCTAAAATCATGAAGCTTTACACAGGTATACTGCATATCCTTGATAAGGCTCACCAACCTAAGTCTCTCCTCATGGGTTATCAAATTTACCTTCTTGTCTGGTGCAATACCAGAAAGTTTGATAACTATAGGAATCATTTTCCTTGGAAGAAGAGAATCAATCGAATTTCTGAAATCCTTATTCATCTCATCCTTAAAATCACGCAGTATTCTCTGATCCAACTGATCATAAGAAAGTGAAGGCTTCATATCCAGGTGAAGTATAAGTTCCTTCTCCTCTAGTTTCTTACCAATCTTGCTTGAGCATGACAAGATAAGGGGACCACTCATGCCATCGGCGGTATATACAAGCTCACCGAATCCAGAGTAGAGTTCCTTTTTGCCATCCTTGACGCTGACTCCAACATTCTTAAGGCTAAGTCCCTCTAGTTCACGGATATAATCCTCCTTAAAGCTTATAGGAACCAGAGCTGGTCTTGTTGCAGTCACCTTAAGGCCGAGTTTTTCAGCTATTTGAAGTCCCAGTCCATCTGAGCCAGTAACTTGGTATGACTTGCCACCGCAGGCAAAAATTACAACGTCTGCCTCTAGTCTTTTTTCTTTCTTGCTTGAATCAAGCACCTTGATTGCCACAAGCCTTGCCTGAACTTTTTTATCTTCCTCGCAAGAATAGCTCTCAGTCTCAACTCCTGTAACCAGCGTATTGTACTCAAGCTTTACCCCGCGGTCTCTCATCATCTTATCAAGAGTTCTGATAACATCAGAAGAATGGTCAGAGACAGGGAAAACTCTGTTTCCCCTCTCAACCTTAATTTCAAGTCCTTCATCCTCAAACATTTTCATAAGATCGTGGTTATTGAATGCAGAGAAGGCACTCATCATAAACTTGGGATTACTGACAATATTGGCCAGAAGCTGATCTGAATCACAGGCATTAGTCAAGTTGCATCTGCCTTTTCCTGTTATATAAATCTTCTTACCAGATTTCTCATTTCTCTCAAGGACTGTAACATTATGTCCCATTTCAGCCGCTCTGATAGCAGCCATCATTCCGGCTGCACCGGCACCAACTACATAAACTTTCATATAAATTCTTTAGTATTCTTTTCTTAAATCTGATACTTACTCGTTATCGATAAAGAGTTCCCTGAAGTAAGGAAGTTCCTCAGCCCAAGCAGTAAACTCTCTCCACTCATCAAGCTTGTGATTCTTTCTTGAATAGTACATATTAGCCAAGTTCTCATAGTTAAATGTGCATGTTCTCATCTGATTATAAGACTCTGGAAGCAACTGTATAAGATCGTACCAATACTTTTTATCCTTAGTCTCAACAAACTTGAGTCTAATCTGCTCAAGATTCTCAATTACGTACTCCATAACCTTCTTAGCCTCATCAGTCATGTGATCTGTGCTAAAATCAGACATTTCAAAAGGCTTTGAGTGAATTTTGTGCATAGTACTTGTTGAATTTGCCACTGTGCCAACCTTATAGGTATCATACTCCTTCCACCAATAAATAGGTGCAGTGATATCTACAGACACAAAAATCATTCTGACAAATTTTCTGTGATCATGACCAGCTTTAGTAAGTCTCTTAGCTAGATCAAGGTCGTTTGGACCAAAGTGGAACTGGTCATCCTCATAGTATGAGTCCATTCTTGCCCAACTGTTAAGAGGATTTCTAGCTCCTCTCATAGCATTTTCAAAATTCATAACGCTCAAACGTTCAAATTTAATCATATTAATCTCCATTAAAAATATTACAGGCTGAGTCTCTTTTCATGGCTTGATCTTGAGAAAATCATAAACATTGGGAATATCTCAAGTCTACCAGTCAACATTGTCAAAGAAAGTAAAAGCTGAACCCAGTCATCATATACAGAAAAATTAGACATAGGTCCAATAGCTGAAAATCCTGGTCCAATGTTATTAAAGCAGGAAAGAACTGCTGTCAAATTGGTAGTAAAGTCCTGATTATTCAATGAAATCAGAAGAGTCACAATACATATAATCAGGAAATATGTACACACATACACTCTTGTAGCTATCAAGGTCTCTTTCTCAACCTTCTTGCCGTCAAGTCTAACTATAGAGATATGTCTAGGATCCATAATATGCTTAAGTTCTGTAAAAAAGCTCTTTACAACCATAACCACACGGCAGACCTTCATACCACCACCAGTTGAGCCTGAGCAGGCGCCAACTATCATAAGAAGTATCAGGACATGTTTGGAGTATTCAGGCCACTGGTTAAAATCTACAGTTGCAAATCCAGTTGTGGTGATAATACTCGCAACTTGGAAGAAAGAATACCTAAAAGCCTGACCAGCACTTGGAAGGGTATGCATAATATTGGCCATGATAGTGATTGTCGAGAAGGCTATAAAACCAAAATACCACCATACTTCTTCAATTCTGAATGCATCCTTGACCTTCTTAATCAGAATAAGGAAATAGACATTAAAATTAACTCCGAAAAGTATCATAAATACTGAGACAACCATCTCAACGTAGTATGAATTATAAGCTGCAAAACCTACTGAGCTAGGTGAAAATCCACCTGTACCAGCTGTTCCAAAAGACAGGCAAAGAGCGTCATATACTGGGACCTTGCCTATCAAGAGCAATATAAAGCACATTAAAGTAAGAAAGGCGTAAATTCCATAGTTGATCATGGAGGTCTCTTTCATCCTAGGAACAAGCTTACCAGCTGTAGGACCTGGGACTTCCGCCTTAACCAAGTGCATTGAGTTTTCGTTATTCATAGGAGCAACCATCATTACAAATACAAGCACTCCCATGCCTCCAACCCAGTGTGAAAAACATCTCCAAAAGCCTACTCCATGTGGGAGGTATTCTGGATTGCTCAAAACGGAGGCTCCAGTTGTTGTAAAGCCTGAAACCATCTCAAAAAAAGCGCCTATATAGGACTCAAATACGCCGCTCAAGTACATTGGTATAGCACCAATAAGGCATATTATAAGCCAGGCCAGGGCTACAATTGTGTAGCCATCCCTGCTTCTCATCTTCATCTCAGGAGCCTTAACTCTTGACATAAGAAAGCCCAAAACCAGAGTCCCCGCTATTGTCGAGCCTATCTCAAAAGAATCACCATCCTGATATATAGCTGAGACAATCAAAGAAGGTATCATCAGGAATCCTAAGGTTAAGATTATATATCCTAAAGTCCTTATTATCTTTCGCTTATTCATGCCTTTGTCTCCTCAAAAATATCCTTAAGCTGCAGAATGCTCTTAGACACTGTGCATACAATAACATAATCGCCAGGCAAAATCTCATCATTACCTCTTGGCATGATTGAAGCTCTGTCTCTGATAATGCCAGCAATCAAGAATTCAGGCTTAATCTTCAAGTTTCTAATAGGCTTATTGATATAAGTCTCGACAGCAGGATCAATATCAAGTGAGAGCTTAAACTCTATGAATTCAAGCTTACCATTCATAAGTCTGTACAAGGCCCTGATTGCATCATAATCTTCAGCAGCAACTACTGATTTTGCATATGACATAATCATATCAGCCGCACAATCTTCCTTTGATACACTGGAAATTCTGGTGTTGTGACACATTTCGTTCAGGGTAGAATCAGCATTTAACTTAGTAACGATTCTGTATATATTCTTTCTCTCACCGAGCATTCCACATATGAGATTATACTCATCATTATTAGTCAGAGTTATCAAGGCATCTGTATTTTTAACATCAGAATCCGACATAGATTCAAAGTATGACATAGCATCAGAGCACATAACTGACAAGCCAGGTACTTCATCTGCTATCTTTACAGCCTTTGTGTGATCTCTTTCAATCAAGGTTACCTTGACATGTTCCTTAACCAGGGCAGATGCCAAGTATCTGGCAATTCTACTGGCACCAGCTATCATGACAGATTTAATTCTTTTAGTCTTGATATTCATCTTCAGGAAGGCATCATTAAAGGAAGCAGGGGAACCTGTAAGACAGAGCACATCTCCCAGCTGAATCACGTCCTGAGCAGTCGGAATCATAATCTGACCCTTACGAACTATGGCGCATATCAAGAGATCTATATTATGTTTTTGAGAAAAATCAATTAAGTTAGAACCAATCAGTGAATTTCCCTCTTCAACCTTCATCTCTACAAGCTGGCACTTACCATGTGCAAAAAGTTCAACTTTAGTTGCTATTGGAAGATGCATAAGCCTCATAATTTCTGAAGCCGCATTGTAGTCAGGATTAAATATAAGAGTTAATCCAAATCTTTCTGTGTAGAAATCAGACTGGACTGAATATTCAGCATTTCTAATTCTTGCAATTGTACTTTTAGCTCCAAGTTCATGAGCTGTCAAACATGACAAAATATTTAACTCGTCAGAACCAGTCACAGCTATAAAAATCTCTGCTGATGCAACGCCTGCATCTTCCAAGACTTCTGTAGATGCTCCATTTCCCTGATAGCAGATTACATCATAAGAATTCGAAATATTGTTAACCTGTTCAAGTGATGTATCTATTACTGTTACCTTATAACCCGAGTCTGATAACTGTGCCGCAAGTGACTTTCCAACTTTTCCAGCACCAACAATACATACCTTTACGTGGTCTTCCTTGTTCACTTTTTTTCTCCTTACATAAATCAATAAATTTAAAAGATTTAAGTCCTTAAGTCAGTATATACAAATACATGCTGTGTGACTTATCACACAGCATGTATAGCATTCTACATCATATTTAAAAAAATATCAAATATTTGGCCCTTAAAAAGAGCTTTGAAAAAATTTGAAAAAGCCTTATTACTTATACTGGATAAGCCTTGTTCTTAGTGTCAGCGACACTGGCATCAACTTTTGTCTCCTGAGCAGCTCTGTACTTAAAGAAATCAGTAGCAACTTCTGGGAAGAGAGCGTATGTGAGCACATCCTCATCCTGCTTCTTGTACTGTTTTACAACTGCAGAGTTCTCAAAGCCTTCAAGCTGTGGCTTGATATGATCAGCAGGTCTGTCTGTCATCTGCTTCTCGCCCTTCTTTAGAACTTTAGCCACAACATCAGAATTCATAGGCTTGATTGTCTTACCAAACTCACCAGCTACAAGCTTGTGAGACTCCTTTGGAACCATCTTGTATCTCTCGCCTGTGAGAACATTCATAACTGCCTGAGTACCAACAATCTGTGATGAAGGTGTAACGAGTGGTGGTTCACCAAAGTCCTTACGAACTCTTGGAACTTCCTCAAGAACCTCCTCAAGCTTATCATCCTTGCCAGCATCATGAAGCTGCTTGATAAGGTTTGAAAGCATACCACCAGGAACCTGATACTTGAGAGTGTTAATATTTACGCCGAGAACCTTTGTAGATAAAAGTCCTGACTTAATGCACTCTTCTCTGTATGGTGTGAAGTAGTTAGAGATTTCGATAAGCTTATCGAGATCAAGACCTGTATCAAACTCTGTTCCCTGAAGAGCTCTAACCATAACCTCTGTTGATGGCTGAGATGTTCCAAGGGCAAATGGAGTTGATGCAGTATCAATAATGTCAGCACCAGCCTCGATTGACTTCATATAAGTCATTGAAGCCATACCTGATGTGTAATGAGTATGCATCTCAATTGGAAGCTTAGTTCCTCTCTTTAAGGCCTGAACAAGCTTTGTAGCCTCAGCTGGAACAAGTAAGCCAGCCATATCCTTGATACAGAGTGAATCTGCACCGAGAGACTCAACATCATTAGCAAGCTTCTCCCAGTAATCAAGTGTGTAGGCATCGCCCAATGTGTAGCAAAGAGCTATCTGAGCATGTCCTCCCTCTTTCTTAGTAGCCTTTACAGCTGTCTCAAGATTTCTGATATCGTTAAGGCAGTCGAAAATTCTGATTATATCAATACCGTTAGCAACAGACTTCTGAACAAAGTACTCAACTACGTCATCAGCATAGTGATTATATCCTAAGATATTCTGTCCTCTGAAAAGCATCTGAAGCTTTGTGTTCTTAAAGTGACTCTTAAGCATTCTAAGTCTATCCCATGGATCTTCCTTAAGGAATCTTAAGCAGGCATCAAAAGTAGCACCGCCCCAGCACTCAACAGCATTGTAACCAACCTGATCCATCTTATCAAGAATTGGCTCCATCAACTCGCTAGGCATACGAGTAGCGATAAGAGACTGATGCGCATCACGAAGCACTGTCTCTGTAATTTTAACTTTAGAATTAGCCATTATTATCTCCTTATCTTTAAGGCAATAGCCTTTATATCTATTGCCTTATTAAACTTATTAAGAATTCTTTTCCCAAACTTACATTACACCGAACATAGCCATAAATGTTCCGGCTGCAACCGCAGTACCGATAACACCTGCAACGTTAGGTCCCATAGCATGCATGAGAAGGAAGTTTGAAGGATCTGCCTGAGCACCAACCTTCTGTGAAACTCTCGCAGCCATAGGTACTGCTGATACACCAGCTGAACCTATAAGTGGATTAATCTTACCCTTTGTAACAAGGCACATAACCTTACCAAGAAGGATACCAGATGCTGTACCAAAGGCAAATGCTACTAATCCGAGGGCTACAATCTTTAATGTATCCCAGTTAAGGAAAGCCTCTGCGCTAGTTGTAGCACCTACACTAGTACCAAGGATAATTACTACAATATACATAAGTGCGTTAGAAGCAGTATCTGAAAGCTGCTTAACTACACCACTCTCCTTAAAAAGGTTACCCAACATAAGCATACCAACAAGTGGTGCTGTTGTAGGAAGGATAAGAACAACTACTACTGTAACAACGATTGGGAAGATAATCTTCTCAAGCTTAGATACTGGTCTTAACTGCTCCATCTTTATGCAACGCTCCTTCTTTGTAGTAAGGAGTTTCATGATTGGTGGCTGAATGATTGGAACAAGTGACATATATGAATATGCCGCAACCGCAATTGGTCCTAAATACTTAGTCTGTCCAAGCTTACCAGCAAGGAAGATAGATGTAGGGCCATCAGCACCACCGATAATTGAAATAGCTGCAGCAGCCTTATCTGGGAAGCCCATAAGTACTGCAATGATGTATGCGGCAAATATTCCGAACTGAGCAGCAGCACCGAGCAAGAAGCTCTTAGGATTTGCTATCAATGGTCCAAAATCTGTCATAGCACCTACACCAAGGAATATCAATGATGGAAGGATACTCCACTCATCAAGGAGATAGAAGTAGTGAAGGAGTCCACCTACACCGCTGTTAGAATCTTCGATTGAGAGCATAATATCAGGATACATGTTAACAAGTAACATACCAAATGAAATAGGCACAAGAAGTAATGGCTCATAGCCCTTCTTGATAGCCAGGTACAAGAACAGGAATGCAACTAAAATCATCAAATAGTTGCCCCATGAAAGTCCAAAAAAAGCAGACTGATGTACGAGGTTGCCCAATGTTTCTATAATATAGCTCATTTACGACCTCCAAATTTAAGTTCGTTTTTTAATAATTAGTTAAGAGTTACAAGAACCTTACCTGACTCTACTGAATCACCAACGCTGCACTCAACTGAAGCAACCTTGCCGTCCTGTGGAGCTGCAATCTCGTTTTCCATCTTCATAGCCTCAAGTACGCAAAGTACATCACCCTTCTTTACAGAAGCACCGACTGAAGTGTTAACCTTCAAAATCTTACCCTGCATAGGAGCTGAAACCTTAACAGCGCCCTGTGTGCCTGTACTTGCTGCAGCCTTTGGTGCTGCTGCTACTGGAGCTGCCTTAGCTGCTGCTACTGGAGCACCACTTGTCTGACCTTCTTCAACTGTAACATCATACACATTACCATTAACTGTGATTGTATAATTCTTCATAAATTCTCCATTCCGCTGTATTTCAGCATATTATTTTCTTCTAATAATGGATCTAACTCTCAGATTATCTGAGCTAGTTCCCTCATACGCTGCAATAGCAGCACTTATTACTGCAACAATTTCAGTATCATCACTTACATCTACGCCAGCGGCATCTGAAGCATTTGCCTTGGCATCTGACTTAGAATCTGACTTATCGCCACTCTTCTTACCAATTACATTTACATACTTGATAAGTGAAATAACGAAGGCCATAAATATAAGTACTACGAATACAGTACCCATTCCGATTACTGTGTTAAGAAGGGCTTTTTCAACCTTCTCAGCAGTTGTAAATGTAGGATTTACAGCAACTGAAGCAACTGAGAAATCCTCGTTGAAAATGAATTCAAAAGTACAATCTCTCTTAAGATAAGATGCCTCAATTGTTACTGTGCAAAGCTGTCCAGTCTTTTCATTGAGCTTTGTAGAAACTCTCTTTATCTCTTTTAATCCATCAAGATCCTTACGGCTCTTAATCCAACCATTATAGAATTCAACTGTAGCAGCATTCATTCCATTAGGATTAACACCATAGTTGTCATTGCTATCTTCATTGTTCTTATCTTCAGGAATCTTTTTTGCCTCTGAGACAGGATCAACAGCTGACTGTGCATACTTAGTAATCTCCTCATCTGAGAGCTTATCAAGTACCTTTACAGAGTCAATAGACCACTGTTCAAGTGAAGCAGCCTTTGCGTGAAGGCTGGCAACTTTTATCGCTTCCTTTGTATCATTAACCGAAATGCTCTCTCCGCATCCAGTTACTGAGAAGACAAGTGTCATGATAGTTAACAATAACAAAATCTTGCTAAACTTAATTTTTTTCATAACTATCTCCAATCTTGTCAATTATATATTATACTGTACCGTGCTTTTTAGCTGAGACAGCTCCACTCTTTGTGAAAAGCATCTCAAAGGCAGCAGCAATATACTTTCTTGTATCGCAAGGATTGATGATAGTATCAACATATCCTCTAGCAGCAGCTGAAGCAACACTTGACTGAAGTGCAGCATACTCATCAGTCTTTTCAGCAATGAAAGCTGTCACATCCTCAGATCCTGCAAGCTCATCAGCATAGATAATCTTTACTGCTTCACTGGCATCCATCATTCCAATGCTTGCATCAGGCCAAGCATATGTAAGATCAGCACCGATTGACTTTGAATTCATAGCTACATAAGAGCTACCAAAAGCCTGACCAGTAATAACATTTACCTTTGGTACATCAGCGCTTGCAAATGCATATGTAAGCTCTGCTACAGCCTTAGCAATTGACTTCTCAGCCTCAAGGCTTGAATCATATCCCTTAACTGAAGTGAGTGAAAGAACAGCAATGCCAAAAGCATTACAGAACTTTACAAAATGAGCTGCTTTTCTAGCACCATCTGGTGTGAGAACTGGCTCAAACTTCTCAGCGATTTCGCCATCTTCGTCGTAAGAAACTGTTCTGTTTGCAACAGCTCCAACAGTCACGCCGTCAATCTTAATGAATGCTGTCACCATATCTTTTGCAAAGAAAGGCTTAGCCTCGATAAGAGTACCATCATCAGAAATATCAGCAAGGGCAAGGGCTGGATCAGCTATTTCAGCCAAAAGATCTGGGCATGTTCTGTTGAGATCATCTGTAGACTCAGCAATTGCCTCGCTTCCATTGTTTGCAGGAAGTACTGAAACAACCTGTCTGATTCCGTTAGCAATGAGTTCCTCATCACCATAGTAATCAATCATACCGGCCTCAGCCATAAACTTAGCACTTGAAGTATCAAGCTTTGCCTTATAGTTTCCATCTATTGCATTAGGACTGTTAACGAAAAGGCTGCCATTCTCCTCATCCATAAATACAAAGTCTGAAAGCTCGGCCAATACTGCAAGTCCACCACCACACTGGCCATATATAGCTGTAATCTGTGGTACAACGCCCGAAGCATCAGACATCTTTTTATAAATAGAGCCGAATCCGCTCAAAGCATCAGTTGCTTCCTGAAGTCTGATTCCTGCGCAATCGATAAGACCAATTACTGGAGCTCCCATATTAAGAGCCATGTCATAAATTGAAGCAATCTTTTTTGCATGCATTTCGCCAATACTACCATTCATAACTGATGCATCCTGGCTATAAATGTAAACAAGATTACCATTTACTACTCCATAACCGGTAATAACGCCGTCAGACGGAGCCGATTCTTTGGCTAAGTTAAAATCTGTTGCTCTGGCTCTAACCTGAGCGCCGATTTCAACAAAACTGTTGTCATCAAGGATAGATGCAATTCTATCTCTAGCTGACATTGATGATGTATTACCCATCTCATAGACCTCCTAGTTCTTGATATAACTGTTGTCTATTTTATAACAAACTAGCCTAAAAAACAAGAAAAAAACTATATATAATACACAATAGAGAGCAGTTATAAACATACAATTAATTTTATTAACATTTAAATTTAGATATTAGATTTTTTCAATCTTTGCTTTCCACCAAGACACACCAGCCCCTTGAAAGTTCAATAAAAGCCTGCCTTTCCTTTATCTCATTGCTCTGTGTCAGGCTGAGTCCTTGTTCTAACAAACTGAATTCTTTGATATCATATTCCATACCCCATGTCCTCACATAACAATCAGGGCTCATGGGTATAAGGCTTACGAAATCCCCATACTGCTTGTCTTTATCCAGCTTTGCCGCCTTACCACTATCCAAAAGGTATATCTTATTGTGCTCGTCAAATATACAAGCATCAATTTCTTTTTTTAATGCAAGTTTCATAATTGAAACATTTGTCAAAGTATGGTCAAATCTACTTCCAGTGGCAGCGAGCAAATCGATGCTGTCATGTTGATCCTGACTTCTGTCATGTTGATTCTGACTTCTGTCATATTGATCCTGACTTCTGTCATCTTTAGTCTGCTCTTCTCTTTTATTTTCCTCAAGAAGCTCTATAGCCTTCCTCAGCGCTATCTCCGTATCTGTATAGTCCTTTTTTCTCGGATATTTGATTATATTCTCATCATCCCTAATTTGATCATAGATCTTAGAATCAAGAGAATCATAATCACCCAGTATAAGATTTGGCTTAAGCCCTAAGTCTAACAAATGCTCCAAACCGCTATCTGCAGCAATTATATAATCATACTTTCTATCTTTTAGAAATTTTCCAGCCCAGTCAAGCTTCAAATTTCCGCCGCTCATAATCAATATCTTCATAGCCTTCTCCTTACAATTTGAACACAATTATATCACATTTGTTTAATTGCAAAATACGTCTTTTTAACGTATACTATCCTAAGAATTCATATTTGAAAGGATTTAATCATGAAGAAATCAGAAGAAACCAAGATTGAAACTATACTCGAAAAAGAGGAAGAAGGCGAATTCATCCACGAGCTCACCTCAGGTAAAGTATATGAGCAATCAAAGGAAGTTTACTCAAACAACTTTTCTACAGCAGTAACCTTCATATCTTTCTCAATCATAGGTCTTTTAGTCTTAGTACTTAACGACTTAAAAGTTTTTAAATTTTTAAACGTCAGCGGAGCTCAGGGTATTGTAACCCACCTTTCTTTTATCATCGTCTTTGGCATTTGCTTAATTATCGGTCTTAAATCTTTAAAAATAGCCAATAAGGCCAAGAAAAACATTGAGAATGAAGAAAAAAATGACAATGAAATAAATGAGTTTTTAAAGAACAATTACTCAATTGAACTTATCGATAAGGAATGTGATTTTGCTCCAGATTATGCTGAGGAAATGCGTTATTTCGATCGTGCTAATTTTCTCAAAAATAAAATCAAAGAAGAATTCCCATCAGCTTCAGATGAGGAGATTGATTACATAATTGACCAGTATTTGAATCAGGATACTGATGAAAGCAGTCAGGCTTAATTAAGCCTTTTAATCCATTAATAATATAAGGGCCGCTTGACCTGTGTCGCAAGAATGCCTTTCTAAATTCACAAATTTACAATCCATTTTATCATAAAAAAGGTTGGCATCATGATGATTGCCAACCCACTTAGTTTAATCCCAGCGTTCTACCGCCTTGTTGTAATATTCCATCAATACTGGTTTTGTCAGTCTGTTTATCTCTACATCATTAGCAATCTCATCTTTGCCAAATTTAAATAAAGCAGACACATTATCCTTAGTCAAATACTTGGTTTCAACATCAAAATCAATATTTTCCGACAAGTCCTGCCTGCTTGCCATATTGAATCCCCAATCACCGAAAGCTGGGACCTGCAAGTGATAATTCTTTACTTTAAAGCCCTCACTCTCAATTGTTTTGCTGACACACCAATAGGCCTTTGGTGCATAGTAAGGACTTGTCGATTGAACCACCAAAACTCCCTCATCTTCCAAACTTGCCTTGCACATGCGATAAAAAACATTAGAGTATAGTTTGTTTAAGACCTCACTGTTGGGATCTGGCAGATCCACAATAATCAAATCATACTTTTCTTTGTTATTCTCCAAATACTCATAAGCATCATAATTAATGACATGCAATTTTTCTGATTTTAGGCTATTCTGGTTAATCTTTGTTATATTGGGATTGGTGCTGCAAATCTTTGTCATCTCAGAATCAAGGTCTACAAGGTCTATTTTTTTTACATCATTATATTTCAAAATTTCCCTTGCGGCCAATCCATCGCCACCGCCTAGGACCAAAATATTATCCTTTTTTTTGATTTCATTCATCGGAATGTGGACAAGAGCCTCATGATATCTATATTCATCCTCGGTAGAGAACTGACAATTTCCATCGATATAGAGTCTCACATCATCTCTATGTTTTGTCATAACAATCTTTTGGTACTGGGTCTGTTCAATCAATATTATGTTATCTCTGTAGAGGCCGCCTTCTATCCAGTTAGATATATTGTTTGAAAAGACCATACCACATATCATTATGATGCCAAGACCTATGCCTACCGTTCTTAAAGTCTTTATCCCCTCCACTCTCTTTCCATATTTAAACATGATAAGCAAAGAAGCTACAATATTTAAGAATCCAGCCAAAAACGAGGTACCAAAGTAGCCCAATCTAGGCAATAAGAGCAAAGGAAAGGCAATTGATCCCACCAAGCCTCCAATGTAATCAAATGAAAAGATGGATGAGAGTGTCAACTTGAGATTGCTCTCATCATCCTCTATAATTCTTGTCATCACAGGGATTTCAGCACCTGCGAGTGTACCTATTGCTATAATTTCAAGGTACATTACAGTCTCATAGGCCTCAACATACAAATTTGCCATAAAGAGAGTCAGTGAGCTAAAGCCACCCACTATAGCTATCAAAAGTTCTATCAGGACAAATATTTTGAAAAGCTTTTTGTTCAAGAACCTGGAAATATAAGAGCCAAGTCCCAAAGATGCCATATATAAGCCTATGGTTATTGAATACTGTAGGGTACTGTTTCCCAATAAATATGAGCTAACCGCTGATATAATCAGTTCATAACACATAGAACATCCTGAGATAATCAGGGTAGTCAACATTAGTAATCTGTATTTTTTCATTTATGCCACATTTTCTAGTTTACTGAATAACTCCACTTACAAGGAAAGCAATTCCAACAAAGATACCAAAAACCATTATTCCAGCAGCTTCATTGCCCGCCTCAAGTTCCTTATTAAAATTAAATTTCCTGTTCACAATATCTACAATAAAATAAGCAAGTACAAAAGCTACAATTCCGATAGCAGAGAATACTGCAGTGTTCCCTACTCCCTTGAGTAATTCTTCAGCATCTGATAAGTGAATTGTAATAATGGCAGAACGGATGATAAAGCCAAGTCCCATATATATGCCTGCTGAAACCCAGCCGATAGCCTTGTTGCCATTTTTAATTTCTGCTGGAAAGTCTGCAGGGATTACTAAATCAACCAAAAAATAGCCAATCATCATCACTGAAAGGCCTACACCCAAATATACTAAAGTTTCGATTATTGTATTTAACATAATTTTTCTCCTTTAAAATTATTTACCACTGCTAAGTCCGCCGCCAGACGATTTTCTGGAGCTGACACTGCTCTGTCTGATAGAACTTGAGTATGAATCAAAATATCCATTGCCCTGATTGTGAATTATAGTGCCATTATATGACTGATAAGCACTAGGCATTGAGTGATATTTAGAGGAATCAGTGCTGTAAGACGAGCCATAATAATGCCCTCTATACCAATCAGTTGTGGCAGAAGAACTGTGATATGGAGCATTGTTGGAAGTATAGTTATACTTCCTGCTTGAAACCTGAACATAAACCTTTGATTCATTTTCTTCAGGATGGTATACAAGACAGTATTCATTTTTTGTTAGGATGCCTATAGTCTCATCACTAAGATTATCCTTTTGAGTTATGGATTCGGTATTACCCTCTACACCATCTATTATGTCCTTAGCTACTGTGTCGGTTGTTGCCGATGAAGAATACTCATAAACCATAGCCTTTTGCTTTTCATTTCCGCTGATGGACGTTACTTGATCATACTTGTCTGATTTTTTAAGATAAGGTTCAATTTTCTTATTAGAACCCAAAAAGCTTGAAATCAAACTAATCAAAAAAGGAATCGCCCAGAAGCCAATAATAATGCAAATCACCAAAAGACTGACCCAGTTGCTCGAATTAGAACTTTTAAAAATCGGCGGTTTCTTATAACCCATTACTAATACGTCTTCTGCTTTTATGTAATATCCATAAGAAAACTCTGTTCCATCAGACCAAACTTCTACCGATAAGGTTTTCTCTTCCGAAGCATCCTCGTACTCAACAAAATTTGCCCTTTCTCCATTGTCCACATCCACATCGCCACTAGCGGACTTTACAACTTGCACTCCAGAATCCACTTCATGCCATTCAGGACCGATCTGTCCGCACAAGCCATTTGCTGCCCATGAAATCGAATACTCATTATAGACTTCGTCAACCGAGAGCCAGCGCTCCCCCTTATTGGTTTTTATTCGATATTCTGTCCAGCACTTGCCATTGTCCTGTGGGTTAGCATAATTAATAAGACCGATAATCTTACCTTCTAAATCTTTGATATGGACTAGAGTGCCGACTTTCAGTTTACTATTCAACCCCATAATCAATCTCCTTCATATTAGTTTTATATATTAGACTGTGGTGCAATATGTCTTTCCACAGTTCTAAGCACTATTTCTTTGGCTTCAAATAGTTCCTTTAACTTATCCTTAATCCCATCCACAACTTGATCAGAACATGAAAATATATCAATTGCAGCATATCCATATTCTGGCCATGTATGTACTGAAAAATGCGATGTTGTTATAACCGCAAAATAAGTTACACCTATAGGTTCAAACTTATGAACGCACTCCTCAACAATATCCGCTCCTACATATGCAACAGCTTCCCTTGCGGCAGCTTTAATTCTTATTTCATCATCAATAATGCTTCCGCAACCATAAAGATCTGCAACAAGCTGCTTTGCCATTTTCAGCCTCCCCAATTACTAAAATCTGTCTGGCAATTTATAGTACCATAATCAGACTTTGATTCTTCCTTGGACGCGCCACACTGAGGGCATCTAGTGAGATTGCTTGCATTGTAGCAGCCACAATAATCACACAGCCAATCAGCTCTATCAGTAGCCTGTGCTTGTCTCTCTGCATTTGCCTCCATCTGTGCTATTTGTTCTGGCGAAGGCATATAGAACTGATTATTTGCATCTCTCTTTTTGCCGCAGTTAGGGCAAGTTCCAAATCTTCCAAAAATGCCCTTGCTCTCACAATATTTACAATCCCATAGGGCTTCAATTCTTTTTCTTTCCATATTTCTCCCCTATCAATACCATATTGCAATATGAATTTTTAATATAAAACACATAAAATTCACATTTATAAAGTCTATCACTTTTAGGCACATATGTCTATATATTGCAAGCGGGCAAAAAAATGTAAACTAAAATTGTCATGAAAAATAGAAAAATTACAAAAATAAGTGTAATTGCTCGGTCTGTCTTAGGCACAGCTAAAAAAAAGCGAGATAAAATATGAATAAAGCTAAAGCAAGTCTAGATAAAGGCTCAAAAAAACAGCGCCTGCAAAAGCAAGCGCTGCTAAAATAATTAAATAATATAAGAATTATAGAAATATATATTAAAAGCTTTAGTCCTAATAATATTAGAGTGTTACACCCTGCTTGAAGATAGCTAAGTCATGGAAACCAGCTTCTTCAGCCTTTACCTTTTTACCAGACGCAACATCAAGTACAAGCTGGAAAAGCTCGTCAGCTACATCTTCCATAGGAACATCGTCTGTTACGATCTTTCCTGTATTGAGGTCGATCCAGTTCTTCTTCTTTTCAGCAAGCTTTGTGTTTGTAGCAATCTTAACTGTTGGAACTGGTGAAGCGAATGGTGTTCCTCTACCTGTTGTGAAAAGTACCATCTGAGCGCCTGAAGATGCAAGTGCTGTAGAAGCTACAAGGTCATTACCTGGAGAGCTTAAGAGGTTAAGGCCCTTTGTCTGAACAGGCTCGCCGTAATTGAGCACGCCCTTAACAAGAGATGAACCTGACTTCTGAGTACATCCAAGTGACTTATCCTCAAGTGTTGTGATACCGCCATCCTTGTTACCTGGTGATGGGTTTTCGTAGATCTCCTGACCATTTTTGATAAAGTATTCCTTGAAATCGTTGATCAAGTGTACTGTCTTCTCAAAGAGATCCTTATTAGCACAACGGTTCATAAGAAGAGTCTCAGCGCCAAACATTTCTGGTACCTCTGTAAGGATAGTTGTACCACCCTTTGAAACAAGCTTGTCAGAGAAAAGACCAACTGTTGGGTTAGCTGTGATTCCTGAAAGACCATCAGAACCGCCGCACTTCATACCTACGATAAGATGCTTAGCACTAACCTTTTCTCTCTTGAATCCAGCAGCATATGTCATGAGCTCTTCCATAAGTTTAGCAGCTTCTTCCTGCTCATCATCTACGTCCTGAACCTGAAGGAACTTAACTCTGTCAGAATCATACTCACCGATATAGTCCTTAAGAACTGAGATGCGGCTATTCTCACATCCAAGGCCAAGTACAAGAACTGCACCAGCATTTGGGTGATTGATAAGATTAGCGAGTAATACTCTTGTATTCTCCTGATCTTCTGTTGTCTGTGAACATCCATAAGGGTGATTGAAAGCAACTACTTCATCTACACCTTCAGGCTTTACAGCCTTAGCAGATGCCTCGATTGCTCTAGCGATTGAGTTTACGCAACCTACTGTAGGGATAATCCAAACTTCGTTACGAATACCAACCTTGCCATTCTTTCTCATATATCCATCGAAGAAGGCCTCTTCGCTTGGCTCTACATCACTGTGACCTTCTGGGTGATACTCATAGTCTAAAAGCTCACCTAAACCTGTCTTTAAGTTGTGTGTGTGAATCCAACCACCAACTTCGACATCAGCCTGAGCGATACCAATTCTAAAGCCATACTTGATTACATCTTCGCCCTTTTTAACCTGCTTAATAGCAAACTTGTGACCCTGTGGGATATCATCAATTGTAGTTACGCTAACGCCAGCAACTTCAAGACTTGTTCCCTTCTTAATAGGCCTAAGTGCTACAGCAACATTATCATCTTTGTTAATCTTGATAAAATCCTGCATATATGCTCCCTTCTTAAAAAAAGGAGCAGATGAATGCATCTAGGTATCATCCGCTCCTGAATAAATTAATTAAATAAGCCCTAATAGCTTTCTTGCTTAGGCATTAACAAGATCAGTTACAACTGCTCTCATACCTCTAGCATTGATATCTGTAAGGTACTCAGCAATCTTGTCAACAAGACCGTCAACCTTTGAAAGATCCTGGCCATCGAAGAAGTCAGCATTTGAAAGGTATGCCTGGGCGAATTCCTTAGGATCCTTTGAAGAGTTAGCCTTGAAGAAGTCAAGAACTGACTGATCATCACGGATGTTGTACTTCTCACCGTTTCTATCACCAACAAGAACACGGCCACCGTTGAACTCAGCCTCATCCTGTGTTGTGTAGAATGCCATAAGAGCTGCAATAGAGAATGTGAGGTACTTTGGAAGCTTACCAAACTTGTTTACATAACCTGTGAATGATGGAAGACATCTAGCTGTCCACTTAGAAACAGAGTTAAGTGAGATGTCAAGAAGGTTATGATCAACGAATGGGTTATTGAAACGATCAATAACAGCCTTTGCAAACTCGTTGCACTCTTCTGCTGGAAGTGAAAGTGTAGGGATAACCTCGTCGAAAAGTGTCTCCTCCATGTACTTTCTCATCTGAGCATCGTTCATAGAATCTCTAACGATATTGTTACCTGCAAGGTAAGCTGCAAGTACGAAAGAAGTGTGAGAACCGTTGAGGATTCTAACCTTTCTCTCTTTGTATGGGTGGTGATCCTTTGTAAATACAACGCTTAATGTGTTGCTTGGATCATTTACATCAAATGCCTTCTGGAATGGAAGTTCCTTCTCAAGCTGCTCAAGTGGAAGATTTGCATCAGACTCGATAACCCAAAGACCAAAGATTTCTGCACGATCGATAAGCTGATCCTCATAGCCCCACTCCTCGCAAAGCTTAGCAGCGTCGTCTCTTGGATAACCAGGAACGATACGGTCTACAAGTGTTGGGCAGAAAGAACATGCACTGTCAACCCAAGCCTTGAACTCATCGCCAAGCTTCCAAAGCTCGATAAACTTATCGATACACTTTTTAAGCTCGATACCATTGTCAGCAATAAGCTCACATGGCATAATGATGAGACCCTTGTCAGCTGCTCCGTTAAACTTCTTATATCTCTCAAACAAAAGCTTTGTAAGCTTTCCAGGATATGTTGCTGGTGGGCAAGCCTCAAACTTGTCTGTCTCGTCGAATCTAATACCAGCTTCTGTTGTATTAGAAACTACAAATCTTAATGTCTCGCTTGTACCATACTCCATGTACTTCTCATAATCTTCAATTGCTGCTACTGAATCAACGATAGAAGTGATCTGACGTACCTCTTCTCTTGCTTCTCCATTGTAACGTCCTCTTAACTGAAGTGTGTACTGGTTCTCCTGGTCATGGAATCTATCCAGATTACCAAACTCAATTGGCTTAACAATAACAACACCGCCGTTGAAGTCTGTCTTCTCATTTGTTACATCGAAGATATAATCTACGAATGCACGAAGGAAGTTTCCTTCACCGAACTGCATAACCTTTACAGGTCTGTCAACTGCATGTGTAATGCTCTTGTTTAATCTCTGCATCATTAATTCTCCTTTTTTTTAGGGATAGCCCTTTTCTTTGTGCGCAAATTACGCACCTGTAACTAAAAGAATATACGCATTTACCAAATAAGTCAATAGTTTTTTATCTGTCAAGACAGACATAAGCTGTCTATATTTAGGCCTGCTTTTCAAATATTTAACCTTGTATTTCCCCAAAAACAAATGTATAATTGATTTGTTTGAGCTATATGCTCGTAAACTTATATTCAGGAGGAACTACCATGAAAAAATTTATGGACGAAAATTTCTTACTTTCTACTCCTTCAGCGCAGCACCTTTTCCACGATTACGCAGCTAAGATGCCTATCGTAGATTACCACTGCCACATCAATCCAAAAGAGATTGCTGAAGATAGAAAATTTGAGAATATCACTCAGGTTTGGCTCGGTGGCGATCACTACAAGTGGCGTCAGATGAGAACAAACGGTGTTGACGAGAAGTATATCACAGGTGATGCATCAGACAGAGAAAAATTCCAGAAGTGGGCTGAGACACTTGAGCTTGCTATCGGTAACCCACTCTATCACTGGTCTCACATGGAGCTTCAGAGATACTTCGGTTACTATGGAGTACTTAACGGCGACACAGCTGAGGAAGTTTGGAATATATGCAATGCTAAGCTTGCAGAAGATTCTATGTCTGTAAGAAACCTTATCAGACAGTCAAATGTTAAGCTTATCTGCACAACTGATGATCCAATCGATACACTTGAGTATCACAAGGCAATTGCCGATGATGATACATTTGACGTGCAGGTTCTTCCAGCTTGGAGACCTGACAAGGTTATGAACATTGAGAAGCCTGAGTTCGTTAGCTACATGAACACACTCTCTGAGAGAAGTGGTATTAAGGTTGACTCTTTCGACTCTATGATGGATGCTTTAAGAAATCGTATGGATTTCTTTGATTCACTTGGATGTTGTGTATCTGACCACGCTCTTGAGTACGTTATGTACAAGCCAGCTACTAAGGAAGAAGTTGAGGCTATCTTCGATAAGAGAATGGCTGGTCAGCCTGTAACTAAGGAAGAAGGAGATAAGTACAGAACTTCATTCATGGTTGCAATCGGTAAAGAATACAACAAGCACAACTGGGTAATGCAGTTACATTACGGCACAATCCGTGACAACAACTCACTTATGTTCGATAAGCTTGGCGCTGATACAGGATTCGACGCAATCAATACTTATGATTGTTCTTCAGAGATGGCAGCTTTCCTTAACGCTTTAGTTAAGACTGATGAGCTTCCAAAGACTATCATCTACTCTCTCAATCCTTCAGTTAACGCTGCTATTGGTACTGTTATCGGTTGTTTCCAGGATTCAAAGGCAGTTGGCAAGATTCAGCAGGGTTCTGCTTGGTGGTTCAATGATCACAAGGTTGGCATGACTAACCAGATGATCAGCCTTGCAAACTTAAGCCTTCTTGGCAACTTCATCGGAATGCTCACAGATTCACGTAGCTTCCTCTCTTATGCTAGACATGAGTACTTCAGAAGAGTTATGTGCGAACTTATCGGTGGATGGGTTGACAATGGCGAGTATCCAGAAGATGAGAAGGCATTAAAGAAGATCGTTGAAGGAATATCTTACAACAATGCAGTAAGATACTTTGGTTTTGATCTTTAATTCTTAATTCTAAGCAAAAAAATAAACCCGAATACATGGTTACGGCCTGTATTCGGGTTTTTATTATCTTTAATTTTTCAAAGTTTCTGACCTTTGTGATGGCCCTTGAAGACATCTCTTCTCTCATCCTTTTCGACATCGTCAATCTCTCTTTTATGAGCACTGTCCATAAGCTCATTATTGCCATTCTTTGCCTTCATAATATCAGCATCCACGCCAGACATCCTATCTGAAATTGAAGCTTCTGTGAGGGAGGTCTTCAACACCTCCATCATCTTGCCTGCAGAATTATCTTTATTTAGAGACAGTAACTGTCTTTGCTTATTGTTAATATATTTAGCAAGCCCTGCATTTTTGATGCTAAGACTGCATCCATACAGAATCTTATCCTCCGATAGGGTAACCTTTCTCACCATTATACCCATAAGAGAGAAGTTAATCCCCAAATCCGCAAACACAAGCCTTACCGGTGTTCCAACGGATATGTTTTGAATGTCAAAGGATGAGACAAAAGAGTAGCCCGTTTCACTCACGTCCTTAACAATAACATTTACCGCCTTCCTGTTTGCTCCCACCTGAGCCACACCAGAGATTCCGACAAAGAGCCTAAAAGCCTCTCTCCTATTCATGTTAATCCCTTCGGTAAATGCTTTTATCTTATATACAGTGCCTTCTTTAATTGACACTAACTCTGTATATACATTTTTCCAAACTATAGGCGACTTGTCAGGCCTAATCAACATGATATCAACCGCTACACCCTCGCCTGATATCCCCATAACATTTCCATTATTCCTAATTACATCTATGAAAACAAACTTATCATCCCTAGCCATGACCTTAGATGCAAATTCCAATTTATTCTTATTTATTGTAATTTGAATAAGGACATTAGCTCCCTTTTCAATTTCAGTAATCTTCATAGCCTACCTCACGCTCATATTCTTATTCAATCTTATATGATTAGAGCCATAAAAGCAAGAAAACTGTGCCATCACTTTAATAAAAGTGAATAGCACAGTTTTTAAAATTAATTATAAATCTTATTCCTCATCCCAGTTGTGATATACATTCTGTACATCATCCTCATCATCGAGAAGATCAAGAATTCTCTTCATCTTCTTGATATCATCAGGATCTGTGAGATTTACAGTTGTCTGTGGAAGCTTAGTAACTTCAGCAGAAGCAAGTTCAATACCAGCTTCAACTAAGGCATCATTTACAGCATTGAAATCATCAGGTGCTGTGAGAACCTCGTAGCAATCTTCTTCCTCATTGAAGTCTTCAGCGCCAGCATCAAGTGCAATCATCATAAGATCATCAGCTCCCATCTCGCAGTCTTCCTTAGAGATGATAATCTGACCCTTCTCGTCAAACATAAATGATACGCAGCCTGGTGTACCAACATTTCCGCCGCCCTTTGTGAAAGCACTACGAATATTAGCTGCTGCTCTGTTACGGTTATCTGTAAGAGCCTCAACAATGATAGCTGATCCGTTTGGTCCATATCCCTCGTATACTACTGACTCAAAGTTAGACATATCGCTGCTTGCAGCCTTCTTGATAGCTCTATCAATTGTGTCGTTAGGCATGTTTGAAGACTTAGCCTTAGCTACAATCTGTCTTAACTTACTGTTATTGTTGACATCAGGGCCGCCCTCTTTAACAGCAACCATGATTTCTTTACCAAGTCTAGTAAAGGCTTTTCCCTTAGCTGCATCGTTAGCAGCCTTTTTATGTGCAATATTTGCAAATTTTGAATGTCCTGACATAATTAAAAATTCCCTTCAAATAAAGATCTAAATCTACTGAGAGTTGGTATTAAAGATTTTCCTTAATCTTTGCAATTATCTGTGCATACTCATCTTCGCTCAAATACTTGCGGTCTGGGTTCATAAGGAATACTCCGCCCCACTCAAACTCATCATCCTTGTACTTAGGGCAAAGATGGAAGTGTAAATGATGACCTGTATCACCGTAAGCACCATAGTTAACCTTATCTGGATTGAATGCCTTCTGAATTGCTCTTGAAACTAAAGCTACATCCTCAAAGTAAGCAGCTCTTTCTTCTGCTGTAAGTTCATTCATATCACCTACATGCTTCTTATGTGCTACAATACATCTGCCCTTGTGGCTCTGCTCTTTAAAAAGATAAACCTTAGATGTCTCAAGCTCACAAATCTTAATACCAAACTTTGCAACAAGTTCGCCTTCTACACAATATGCGCAATTATTATCGATCATGAAAAATACCCTCTTTCCAAAACTATTAATTAAACAAATTTGAAAACAGCTTATGCAATGATTCGACAGGCCTGATACAAGTCTGTCGAATCATTATTTTAAACTATTCGATTTATAAGACTCAATAGAATTTTATATTTACTCAGCATCCTTAATTGAGAAGCTAAGTCTACCCATCTTATCCTTGCCCATACACTTACACTTTACAAGGTCACCAAGTGTGAGCACGTCTTCAACATGGTTAATTCTCTCATTAGCAATCTTAGAAATGTGAACCATTCCTTCCTTGCCAGGAGCAAACTCGATAAATGCACCAAATTCCTT
>CAMUXE010000006.1 GCA_947164605.1 uncultured Lachnospiraceae bacterium
AATGATATCACACATAGCTTCAAGCTTCACTGACATCTATTCTGGCACACGGGGGAACAGATAAAGCGTTACCGAATCAATCTCGGAATGACTCAAAATCAGGTAGCAACCGAATTAGATGTCACACCTGGATACATCAGTAACGTCGAAAATGGCAGAACTGCTATGTCACTTAGACTTCTTATCTACTATGCCAAACTTATGGGAATCACACTTGATGAACTTGTTGGAAATTTAGAACCGGACTACATAGCATCCTCCATCGACAACGCGCTGATGGCTGAAATAAAAAAGCTCAATAATGAAGAAAAAGAAAAGCTTCTAAAAACTATTAAATTATGGAAGAAATAAGAAAAGGCAACTGCTGCAAAGTTTGCAACAGCTGCCACTTCATTCAAGTATTAGGGCTCATTTTGATAAGTATTATGAATGGAATTGCTCCCTTTGATTCTCATTCTTTTGCAAGTATCTTAAGTCCTGCAATTCCAACTACAATAAGAATAACACATATAACCTGAGGAACCGACAGTTTTTCATGAAAAAGAAACACTCCAAGCAGCGTGGTACCAAGAATTCCCATTCCAGTCCACATGGCATAAGCCGTACCCAAAGGCAACTGTCTCAGTGCAATTGCTAAAAATACTGCACTGGCGATGTATCCCACTCCGGTAACAATCGATGGAATCAAAACCGTAAATCCATTAGACATTTTCATTGCCACAGCCCAAGTGATTTCCAACGCTCCGGCAATCAATAGATAAATCCACTTCATATAAAAAACCTCCAAAGAATAAAATACGCCATTCCTCCACCTGCTAAGACCTAACGGCAAAAGAATGACGTGAATCCCACTACTCGGTAGCAATGGGCGCCTGTTTGTTTAATTGATGTGATAATAACGCATAGATGTATGATTTGTCCAGCCATTTCTATTCTATAAAACACAACTTATAACTATATTGTAGTCTTCTATTGTAGCCTTCCTAACTAGTAGCATCCTCTACTCTTCCTTAAAAATCTTATTATCCTTATCGAAATAAACCCAATCGCCTTCGTTAATATCATTGGCTAGTAGTTCTGCATCTGCAACTTCCATATCAATCTCCTGATTGGACTCATCTCGCAAATGAAGCAACACCATAGCTCCAATGCCATCTGATCGTTCTTCACAACCAAAGTCTGCTTCCTGGATTTTCTTTACAATGTACTTCAAGTTAATATCTCTCCAATAATAGAATTAAACATCCATATGCTGTCTACTTCCGAAGCCATCCTTCTTCAAATCAGAATCTAGATAGTCGTAAGAAGTCGGCACAACCTTAATCAGGTTCATGGCCTGTGGCAACTTCTTCATGGCTTCCACCGGAATCTTCTTGTGCTCCATCAGCTTAAGATATTCCTCTGAAAAAGGCTCCACCATAGATGCAACGCCCTGTACTTGTAGGCTCTTCAACTGCCCGAACCCACCATAAGGTTCGAAGATGGCAAGCCCCACATTCTTGTTCTCCTTCAGACCTTTGAACTTCAATCCACCTTCGGAGAAAAAGTAAAAGCAGCTATCCACATAGTTATATTCAATCGGTGTATTTCGCACCATATCTGCTGAAGCCGTCGCCAGCGCGCATGTGTTATGTGCGCAAATGAAGGCTTCAATCTTTTCTTTTAAAGCTGCTGGCTCCATATGAACAGCATTGCGGTCGCGTTTTATCCAGTGAGATGCAGCTGAGTCGTAGTCTGGTTGGTACATGATATCCCACTTCCAATCTAGTCTTCCTTATAATCTTTATTAATATCTAGATTCATCAAAATCTTTCTGTTCCTCTTCAATAAAGGTTTCTATTAATATACTCAAATCCTCAGATGCCTGATATTCTTTCTTTTCAACCGAGCAAAGTTTGATATTTTCGTAGCCTCTTTCAGTTAAAACAAAATTTCCATATTCCACACCATCAAGGGTTAAAATCTGAGGTCCCCCAGAAAATTCAATTGGAACATATACAGATGAGTATCTTATTCCACAATCTTCCTTCTCCATTACAATCTGTCCCAATCTATTTGTAACGTCATACAAATTAGTAATCATTCTATGTAAAAATAAAGATGACAAAGGATTAACAGCAATATCACATAAATCCCCCATTTTTCCTTTGTTAAAGTAATCATCTATAAGTATTCTTTCATGTGCGGTTAAATCTTTATCATCTGAAACAGACATAGTAATCTTATGCATTAAAGCATTAACATAATTATTAGTAGATAAAAAAGTCCCTACCCAAAAGGATTTGGTACATATATATTTTGCAAGATAATACTCTTCACTTTCTTCTAGACGTACTTCTCGCCCAAGGTATTCTGGAGAAGATGCTAAATACAAAACAGACTGACCATCAGCATTAAACCTTCCCTGCTTTGCATATTTCTCTGGAACCGGCCCCCACTCTCTAGCATCATAAATATCTGGATTATTAAATCCTTTTACCCGTCGAACCCTGAAAAACTCAGTTCCCTTCTTTATAAACATCCTTTCTGTAAAAACACTTTGTTTTTCCTTTTTACCCAACCCAAAAAACATAGTAATAAACTCAGAAATACTATTACATTTCATGGGTCTAAATTCTTTTTCTTCAGTCACGTAATCCCCCTAGTCAGCATTAATAAGAATAGTCATCATACTCTAGAATATCTTTATAAATAATATCAATTGATACCTTTCTCAAAATATTAGTCCGCTCATATAACCAATTAAAATCAGCATTTACTGTATATCCTTGAAATGTAGGATCATCTTTAGGCTTACTTATTCTTAGTTGACTATTTTTTATAAAATAACCTGAATGTACGTAATGATTACGTAAACAAACAATCTCTCTTGAAAGACATGATAATTCATCTTCTTTGTATTTTTTGAATTTATAGTTTTCTTCTATGGCTTTAGCTATAAATCTTTTTGAAACGCCTTTTTCATTTTTAGATTTGAAGAAGCACTCTATAAACTTGTAATATAGCAAAAATGAATCTTCAATATTTCTTGATGTCATACCAATAGCGTAAGGGACATTTCGTAACCACACCTTGTTTGTATAAGCATAGTTTATATTTGCATAACATTTTTTCAAGAAAGAGGCCATACTGTCGGCAACAACATAGTATTTCCGTTCTTTGTATTCAAAGCCCCGTGTTTGGCATTTAAACTTATAAAATGTATCTTCTATGTTAAGCCAAATATCATCAACTTTGAATCCTCCTTTGGTAAACAACTGCATGTAGATTTCAAATTCATAAACAAATTTATAAATCTCATCATAGTTTTGTCTTCTTTTGAATTGGATTTCAACATACGGAGTAATATCAATACAAATTTTTCCCATCTTCCAATCTTCATTCTGTTCCCAATGGTCATTAAATAGAATCCTCTTAATTTTTGATGTCGCAATATCAAAATCCACTGGCTCATTTTTCTTTTTTAAGGTAATAATCAGCTCATCATCATTTTTCTTTTTTTGATATGAATTATTTCCTACTATAGCAATGAAATCTTTACTAAAAATGCGTATAGACGTACACTTTGGTGTTTCTGGAAGACTTGTCAATTTATCATATTTACTATGAGAAAAATATATTCCCGTCTTAAAAATAGTTACTGACTTATTATCTAGCAATGTATATCTATTACTATTACCTGCATAATATGCATCTTTTAGCAAATAGTATTTATTGTTATCTGAATCTGCTATCAGGATATCTCTTGTCTGAAAATTATTGTTTCCAATTGATCGGACTCCGTTTTCACTTGGTATTTCATCAAAAATATCATACTCGACAGACACTCTGAAGAAATCGTTTTCGATGAAATAGGTACAACGATACCGACTGTTCAAATCGTTATTAAAAAAGCAAACCGCCATACTTTCTCCTTCTTGCATTATCCATTTTAATCCACTTAATAGTCTGTACTACATATTTGTCGCAAAAATAATTAATTACATCTCTCTTATTAACAAAAAATGTAGGTTTCTTCATTTCGTTATTTACATCAATAACACAATAAATACATTTCATATAAAAACCTCCAAATATCAAAATACGATCAAAATGAGCCGCGATTCATTTGACCTGTAGCTCCGCAATAGAAACATACGGGATCCAATTTTTCTATCATCATCCTTCTCATCCTTTTCTTTATCAAACATCATTCTAATCCCAATACCTTTTGGATACGTTCCTTTTCTCCGCTACCATTTGTAGTCAGTCTCACAAGAGGCAGGCCACAAACTTCCAAAATATGATTCTTCTTTAAATCTCTTGCATGTTGGTTTGTTCCCTCTCTGTGATACTTATACCCATCAGTTTCAATTGCCGCGATAGGCTGTTTACTTAGTTTATTAAAAACCAAAAAGTCAAGATGCGTTGACGGATGCATAACATACCTAACCTCTTCATCTGATAACTTGGACAAATCACGTATTACCATTGAAAGTGGCTCATGACAAACCACTCCATACTCAGGATAATCCTTTAAGATATCCATCAATAACGAATATGTAAGATTTTCGGAATCAAATTCAGATATCTGTTCTCGGTCTTTCAAAAACTCTCGTCTTTTCTCACGGTATTGCGTATACAAATAGTCAAAAACAGAATATATCTGACTATCAACGACTTCCATTTTGTTGTATTGAATGTAGGAAATAAGATCTACAATATTTCCTTTTTTATCTTGTTCATTTCCAGTTACAACAACAATAAGACGCTTCTTTGCCCTGGAAACTGCCACGTTAAGTAAATACGGATTGTCTGTAAAATCTTTGATTTTATCATCTACAGTTGAAAGAATAATGACATTCTTTTCTCTACCTTGAAACTTATGAACTGTTGCAACATCAACTCCCGAAATTTGGTTTTGAATAGCATCAACTTGATTATTGTAGGGTGCTATTATTCCAATCTCATCCAATGGTTCGTCGATTTGGGGCAGTATTTCATTTTTTATAATATCAATTTGTCGCTGATTATAATTCCCTCTAGCATGATTTCCTTCTACTGTCTTTACTGCCATCAATGCGTTTTCACTATCATTATCATCGGTCATTATTACAAGTTCGCCGTTATAAAACTTCTGATTGCAGAAAGAAATAATCCTCGGATGACAACGATAATGTTCTTTTAAAAGCGTAGACGGAACATCCGGCAAAACATCAACTACCGACTGTAAGAAACTCTTATGACCAAAGTCATACGCATCATTTATACTATATTTTTTTCTAATCCAATCAGACTGTTGCAACGTCTCCTGTGTCAAAACATTTGGTAGCTGCTTCAAATCTCCAACAATAACCGCATTCTTTGCGCAAGACAAAGCTAAAGCTCCCATAGCAATATCTACTTGTGACGCCTCATCCATGATCACGTAATCATACAAGACATCATCCATATTTAAACTCGATCTTGCAGAAAACGTAGTACTTAGAACAATGGGATATTCACAAAGTACTTGATGTGACATCCTATACAAATCTTTTTCTGTAAAACATACTCGATCTGATTTCCAATTATATTTGTGCGCAAGATAATTCTTCAAATATGTCAACGACTCTGCTTCTAATTGTTTTTCATAATCTCCAGAATTTCCTACAAGTTCTTTTTCTTGTGCGATTAACTCGTTATCTATTTCTTTTAATGATTGATTATAATAAAGTCCCTGAAGAACCGTAATTATTTTGGATAAATCCTGTTTATAGAAATTCCAATCAGCTATTCCATACAGTAAGATACTTCTCAGTTTAAAAAACAGCGTTAGTTTTCTTGTATTATCTGCCCTCGATTGAAGTTCTTGCCACAAACGCATTATTTTCCGAGACGATATTTTCCCACGAATCTTGATTGTCTCATAAAATGCCGCCGTTTCTTCAGCATATTCATTGAAATGTTTTAACTCCAGTTCAATCTCATATCGTTTTTCTTTTAAACAAGCAATGCTTTCACGTAATTGATAAACCTTTTGAAGTCTATTTGATAACTGCTTTAGGTTTTCCAAAGATATCTCATTACCAGAACTATTGACCCAACCAGAAAGATTAGGATACTTCCCCGTCTGTTTTTCAACAAACGAAGTCTTATTATCTACATTACCAAGCGGGGCAACTAGAAAATCCATCCCATATTGATCTTTCGCCAGTTTTTCCAAAACATTTAGCGTTGCAGAATTATTATTGGAAACCATAATTATCGTTTTTCCAGCAATTAAAATATTAGCAATAATATTTAAGATAGTCTGAGTTTTTCCGGTCCCTGGAGGCCCCTGAATTACACTCATTTGATTATCAAGAGCATTTCTGACTGCTTGATACTGACTTTCATTGCAACCAAAAGGGAAAATAACACCATCCACAGGGTGATATCCAATATTATTTTCGGGATTAAGATATAAACTAAGGGCTGTTTTCTCCGGCACAAATTTCATCATTTCATATCTTTTTTTAAGAATAATATCTCCGCGTTCGTTTGGAATATTACTTAACACAGATATTTCCTTTAAGTATTCAAATACATTTTTTGACTTCTTATTTGTCAGACAGTTCTTTGTAATTTCAAGGCTTTTCTTAGGATAGCTCCTCTCAAATTTATCAAAAACTATATGCCAGTAATAAATACCCTGATGCTCAAACTGATATATTTTTTGAATATCAAATAGTCTTTTCCCCTCCGAAGAAATGACAACATAATCTAATGGATCAATTAGTTTGGGCCTTGTCATCACAACGACATTATTCGCTGAATATGAATAACGCTTTCCATTTTTAAACGTAATATTGTATTTTCTCGCATCAGAACTAAGCTCACAAGAAACAATCTTGTCAGTACAAATCTCCCCCTTTGTAATTATCATAGTTCTTGATGTGTCCATCTATATTTTTCCTACATCGCAGCTCTTATTTTTTCAATTAACGTAATATCTGCCGGTAACCAGTCAACAGAATTCAGCTTTTCTTTTGTTAACCACTTCGCAGCTTCATGCTCTTTTAAGACCAAATCGCCGCTTACAATCTGGCACCAAAAGCAATCCATAGAAAGATGAAACGTTGGATAATCATATTCAATCGTATCAATGAATTCACCCACTGATATTTCCGTATCCAACTCTTCTTTAATCTCTCTTTTTAAAGCTTCCTGTGGAGTTTCTCCCGCTTCGATTTTTCCTCCGGGAAATTCCCAACCACCTTTGAACTCACCATATCCACGCTGTGTTGCAAAAATGATTGGTTCAGCTTTGTCATCTGATGCCTTTATAACTGCTGCCACTACACGTATTGTCTTCATATAACTAACTCCTAAGCTGTAAAATAATCAAATATATCTTTTCTTGCCTCATTTTTTAGTTCCAACTTAAAATTCATGATAGGAAGCAATTCACCCTTATCATTTTGAATTGTTGTCTGCTGCCACTTCACCGGATCTACTTCTCCCATATAGTAAAAATCGCTACCTTCACCATCACTCTTTTTTACAAAAAGAAGTATTTTTAATCCATTTTCTTTTGCATGAATAATTGCCTGTGCCTCAGGGCTATTTTCGCTTACTTTACTTCGTGTCATCCAACTAAAAATTTTATTGCTATAAGATTCTGGATTGGATGCAAGTTTTTCAAATTCATCTGCATATTTTGTACTATTGGCAATATCATCCGACTTTTCATATGTTACAAATATAGGACAAGTATTATGCTTGATTCGATATCCATAAACAGTGGAACTATCATCCTTCGCCCAGTTTAAGATACGACATACATCTTTTCTGGAATACTTCTGATACAAAACCAAATTGTTTTCATCATGATTGCCATACATATCCTGATAACGTGCAATTCCATATTCTACAAGGGTAGATAATTCCTTTTCAAAAAAGAAATTTTTAAGTTTTTCATTCAAGCTTATAGCTCGCTGAACGAACCCATTTTTTACCGAATCTTGACTTACAATTTCAAGTGTTTCATATCTCTTCTTTTCTGAAGGAGAATTTATAAATTCTTTTGTCAACACATGATATGCAGAGGTATAATCAGATTCCCGGAACTCCTCATTCATTTTGTTTAATCCATCTTTCATTGATTCGATGGAAAACTCACCGTTCTCAAGGAGCATTCGACACATTAATAATTCATGAATACGCTTACCATTCATGATTATATTTGAAAGAAACTCTAATACCTTTTCTTCCTCATCAGAGAAAACTACCTTATATTCCTTATCAACCAAGCGAACAAATTTATCATAGGTCTTGGAATAATCTACAAAAAGCATAGGGTCGATTTCACCATTTTCATAGAAATCCATAATCGTTGGTATCCTTCCCAAGCGATCCTTTAGATTCATATATTTCTCGGTAAGCATCTTTCGATTCGTTGACATCCGGTCAATAGAATCATAAATTCTTTTTCTGGAAACTTCATCGAAATGAACCGTTGACGCTCCCGGTATAATTCGTCCACCCTCCATTAAGTAACGGCGAACGTTATCCTTGTTGTAAGATCTATCTCCCGACAACGCAATGGGAATCATAAAATTCGTTTCATAATTTCCAATAAAATCTAAGATTACTACATACTCTTTGCCTTCCGCTTTTCGCAGGCCACGGCCCAATTGCTGAATAAACACAATAGGAGATTGTGTTTTACGAAGCATAATTACCTGATTTACTTCAACTATATCAACACCTTCATTTAAAATCTCCACTGAGAAAATATAATCCAGCGGTTCCATTTCACTAGTAGCATCTTCTTCATTCATTGCCAGTCGCTCAAATGCATTTGATCTAACTTCATCGCTGGCATCACCATTTAAAGAAATCGTACGGAAATTTTTCCCTGTATCGGGATTTATTGTATTGTTAAAAATATTTGAAAGTGCAACAGATTCTTTGATACTACTGCAGAAAATAATACCTTTTACCTTTTCCCCGCTGTATCCAAAATAAGTAGCCTGATCAATAATATGCTTTACTCTGCTATCACTGGTAAGCATATTAAAATCAACTTCCTTCTTATCGCGATCTCCAATCATTTCCAAATCACTAATACCAAAATAGTGGAAAGGGCAAAGAAGATTTTCCTCCATCGCCTGTTGCAAACGAATCTCATATGCAATCTGATGGTTGAATTGTTCGTAGACATTTCTTCCTTCAATATTGTCATCACGCTTATCCGGAGTAGCCGTCATTCCAAGCCACAATCTCGGCTTAAAGTAATTCATAACTTCCTGATATGAATTTGCCGGGCTATGATGAGCTTCGTCTAATATAATGCAATCAAATGCATCCGGTCCAAACTCGCTTAAATTGTCTTCCTTTCGGAGCGTCTGTACTGTTGCAAATATAATGTCTTTTTCTTTATTCTCTTTTAGCGAGGGTGTTCCGCAAATCACCCCCATTGAAACTGAAGAAGGAAATACATTTTGATACGAACGCATGGATTGTCTTGCTAATTGCTCACGATGTACAACAAACAAAACTCTTTGATAGCCCAACTCTCTCATAGCAAAAGCAGACGCATACGTCTTTCCAGTTCCCGTTGCAGAAATCAACAACGCCTTATCATTGTTTTCTTCCTGCTTAATAATCTTGCGAAGATTATTAATAAAACAAACCTGCATGCTGTTCGGTTGCAGCTTAACTTTTTCAATTGGAACCAACGGATCGTTCTTTACGATTTCACGTTGTTTTTTGGAAATATTATAAGCAGTCTTATACTGCTCTTTTATTTCATCATAATCTGCTGTAAACGGAGAATTCCACAGTTCTTCAAACTCACCCAAAATATCCTGAGCAACTTCACCATTTTCTGTAGAAATCAATTTTGTGTTCCACTCACGATTGGTCGTTAATGCAAACTCCGTCATATTAGAACTTCCAATGATGATTCGATACACTTCATCTTTTTGGAAAATATATCCTTTTGTATGAAAACCAATTCCGGACGAATTTACATCATACATACGTAGTGTAATATTCGAAAGACTGTTTAACGTATCGAGTGCTTTGGGCTGACTAAAATTAAGATAATTTGTAGTAAGGACCTCTCCCTTTATTCCTTTTCTTTCTAGTTCTTGAAAGATTTGAAGTAAGGGTACAATCCCACCTTGAGTTATAAAAGCAACGCTAATTTGAAATTTGTCACAAGAAAGCAATTCATCCTCAATGGATGCAACAACTTTTTTCCCTTGCTTGTAATTATTCGAAACAAAGGATGGTTTAAACGCCTCTGTTGAAATGACATTAGAATCAATATATGCTGTTTCAAACCCTGACCGAAGATCTGATAATGTTTCTGGTTTCATAATGTTTCCCTTATAGTTAAATAATCGTGTCAATGTACTATGTAAAAGTGTAAAGCAACATCAACTGGTAGTCATTAAAGCCACTAGTAAGCTACACATCCATATGCTGTCTGCTTCCGAAGCCCTCCTTCTTTAAACCAGAATCCAAATAGTCGTAAGAAGTAGGTACCACCTTAATCAGGTTCATGGCCTGAGGCAACTTCTTCATGGCTTCCACCGGAATCTTCTTGTGCTCCATCAGCTTAAGATATTCCTCTGAAAAAGGCTCCACCATAGATGCAACGCCCTGTACTTGTAGGCTCTTCAACTGCCCGAACCCACCATAAGGTTCGAAGATGGCAAGCCCCACATTCTTGTTCTCCTTCAGACCTTTGAACTTCAATCCACCTTCGGAGAAAAAGTAAAAGCAGCTATCCACATAGTTATATTCAATCGGTGTATTGCGCACCATATCTCGTGACGCCGTCGCCAGCGCACAAGTGTTATGTGCACCGATGAAGCATTCTATCTTTTCTTTTAATGCTGCTGTCTCCATATGAGCGGAGTCGCGGTCGCGCTCTATCCAGTGGGATGCAGCTGAGTCGTAGTCTGGTTGGTACATATTTCCCCTTTTCTAATGATTACTACTGTTTCTTATACCAGTCTTTATAAATACAACATCCAATACTTTTTACCACACCAAATACCCCTGTCTCTTTGCACTGTCATAGACAGGTTGCATATTCTTCTCCAGAATATTGTAAAATTCCGTTTGTGTATTTCCTCTTCGATATAGTTCTTGGTTTGCCCAGATCGAATGAAGATTATCCTTATAGCATTTTTCAAAGCTATTTCGTATCTGCGGATGACTGTCATCATTTATCATGCCATAAAGGATGAATTGATTATTTGCAAACTTTCCAAAGAAGCGGTTCCAATCTGGTAGTTTATTACTTTTAGATGAATTCAAAGAAGAATCCATCGGCATCAAATTCCATAGCTCGTCATTCATTACAAATGACCATGGAATAAAATGATCGATATCATATTTACCTTTTTCAATAGGCGTATCCTTAAACACATCTATAATTGGCTGCTGTTCAAGAATCAGCTCCCATAAAGCTCTTACATGATTAAGCTTACGCATTTTTTCATCCATGGGTGCCAATTTATATACCAAGCTTGGGACCTCTGGATTATTACTTTGCAGCCATTTCACTTTTTCAAATTGAATCCATCCTAGTATGGAAACTGTATTATCTTTAATCAGGCTTATCCATTCCTCACTGAAAGCCACTTCACGCTTTAATCCCGCGCTCTCACCGATGACATATGGTAACGGTGTAGATTGATTTAACAACTGCGCATACTTTATCAATGCTCCCGTCCTTCCCCAATCCACATTATGCTTCGCGTTATCAAAGAAACCTGAAAGTGCTCTGTACGGAACATTTCTCGTCAATCTATTCTTATATTCACGAAGTGCATTATCATACTTGCTGATTTCATTTCTTATGCTTTCTGTATCAGCATCTGCCCTTAACCCGCTCAACTCTTGAAGTGTAATAACCGCAAGTTCAAGCGCATCGCGAGGCTCGCCAAGTAGGAATCCACTCAAATGAACATGGAACTCCAAAACGGTGTACCAGGCATTACAAATCATCTCATCAATAATGTCATTAAAAGATGTATTTACAACATCTCTAGAAATCATTTTGACGATTGCTTCGAGCCAGTAAAATTTATAACAATAAGAAGGATCTTTTAACATCTGTGAGAAGCCCACTACATCCAAATTGTTATAGTATTTCCCATCAATAATAAGGTCGAGCTCACCATTCATCATTTATTGCCCTCCCAGAATATTCGGTCTTTAAAACTGCCTCTTTTATCCTGCTTATCCTGCTTAACTTTCATAAGTTGCTCAATGGAATATCCTCTAGCCTCACAGATAGCAAATAGCACTTCTAAAACATCCGCCATCTCTTCAATAGATTTATCAGCTTGATATTCCGCAACTTCCTCATTAAGTTTTGTATCCAATTCCTGTAGATATTCATCCTCAGACAAGATTCTTGTTATTGGACTCTTGCCATCAGCTTTTATAATCTCAGGGATTCGATCTCTAACAAGCTTTCCCATATATAACCTCTTACTCTTTTACAAATCCGTATATTTCGCACTACTTCCTTTTGCTTTATCTACCGGGTACTTTGCTTCATTCTGTGCCATCTTCATATTAATGATTTCATCTGCGTCAAAGCCAAGCTTATCCACGAGATTCTGACAATATACCATCACATCAGCAAGTTCCTCTTTTACATGCTGCTCATCAAAATTCTCATCATCCCACTGGAAACATTCCAGTAATTCAGCCGCCTCGATGACAATTGACTTTGCCAAATTGGATGGTGAATGAAATTGGTCCCAATCACGGTCTTCCGTAAATTTTCTAATTCTATCTATTGTCTCTTGTTTCATTTTACTTCCTCTATTTTGAAGCCTTAATAAGTTCCGCCTGAAGTTCTGGATCACATGCATAGATATACATACCATTCACTCCACGAGTCATAAGAACTCGCACCTCATGCTGAATCAGCATCTCACCAAACTTCTTTTTCGTTCCATCCGATAATGTTCTGTTTCTGACAGCTTTACTATTGTGACTAGCAGATGGATCAAAAATGATCTTTCCGTTTCTGTATTTCACAGATGGTCCAAGGATTACACCTGCATAATTCAAATCAAACCCCTGTATGGTAAATGTTGATCCAACCTCATCTATTGTCTGAGGTTGTTCTGCCCATGCTAAGCACTTGATTGCTCGCTTTTCCTTCTTAGAAAGTTCTGATTCTAACTCTCTGTTCCAAGGTTTATGCCACTTTCCAATAAGAACTTCCCAGTATTTCATTAATCGAGCTTCCGGTTTATTATTCGAACTGTATTCCCAGTCATACGTAGCAATCACACGAGAAAGCGCAGAATCACTTTCTCCTGCTCTCTTCTTAATCTCTTTATCCAACTGTTCCGGGCTTTCAAAAACTCTGATGCTGTATCCTGAAGAAGAAGCTGGTATCTTCTTTAATTCACCATCTTTTGTAAAAGAATCAATCCAATCCATTGTTTCAGGATCTGCTTGCATTCGAAGTTGCTTTTCCAAAATAACGTAATTATCGGAAGTCTTTGCTTGCTCACGATACTGATCTAATATCTGAGCTTCCCAGAATTGTTCAGTCGTCAGAATCTGGTTTTCATCAAACATCACAACAGTTACACGTGATCTTTCAATAATATCCTGTAACTGATTCTGTCCCTGATATGACTGCTTACCCTGCGTAAGAAGCAAATGTGCCTCATCAATGAAAGCAACATCAACCGGATTCTCTTCCGTGTGATTATTGATAAAAGAAGTTGGCTTGCTAACTACTTTGCCATATTTTTCAATGAGTCCCAGTTTTTCAGCAATCTGCTCATAAACTGTGATCTGTTCATCATGATTTACAAGAAGATGACAATCCAACTCTTTTTTATCTTCTTCAGCCCGACAATATAATTCATAAAATGTACTACTGTTAAGAACTGTCTTACCCGTTCCAGCTTCGCCCTCGATAAAAATCAGTTGCTTTCTCTCATTCTTTTCAAGTGCTCTTTTCACCTTTTGGATAATTAAATCTCTGGCGTTTTCCTGCTCTTTTGTCAATTTGTGCAATGGAGACGCTTTATAAATAGCCGAGTCTTTGATAGAGCTCTCCGTTGGAAAGAGTTCCTTATTTTCACGACGAAGTCCTCTCCAGATGCTTCGAAATATCACATCGAGTTCTTCCACCGGATAATAACTAGACTGCGGATTTCCTCTCCCATTATACACATGCTTCACACGATCAATACTCATCATGTAATGCATTAATCGATTCTCTATATCAAGTGTTAGTGATTTATTAAAATGCTCATGCCCTATAATAAAAAGGCTCGCATCCTTTTCTGCAAGTTTACTCTGCCACGCCTTCTTATCAGCCGCAGCAACATAATGCTCACGTGTTCTTCTAAAAATGTCATTTGTCTCACCAACATATACTTCAAAGTCACCAGACTCCTGCCAGTTATGAATATATACAGTTGGAAAGTTCATAATGATATCCTGTATTTTTTTATCCTCTTCAGGCAAAGTAACACTTTCAAAAAAATCTAAAGCATCTTGAGTATCTTCAATTTTTCTAATGATAGGATTCGCAACTCTGGCGCTCATTCTTCTTTGCCTTTCTTGGATCCTCAGGCTTAACAGCATCAGTCGGTAAAAACCATCTGTTACCAACTAATTCCGCTCCAGGAACCCGTCCTTCTTTACATAAAATAGCTACTCGTCTTTGACTTATGCCCCATTCCTCTGCCTTAACTACTGACGGTACAAAATTCATACAGCACCTCCATAAAAATAGGTGTCACTTCAATACGTTTTAAGTATATTCTTTTAGACGAATAGTTTCAACGAATAATCCTGTAGTTGTACTAAAACGCTATAATAGCAATTTTTGAATTTCAAACCGACACTATACCGACATTCAAACCGACAGTTTTCTGAAAATAACATCCCCGCCCAGGCACGTCAATCACCAGAGCAATTTTCTCTGTCATTGACATTCCCGGACGGGTATGTTTTATGTTAATCAAGGCCACTTAAGAATAAGTGTCCTAAATCCAATATTCATTTTTTAGAAATATGTCGACCTAGGGGATTCTATAGCTTCTAAACTATAACTATAATCAATTTGTCACTTCAGTTTTTTCGACTGGGCACCACGATGGTGCCCAATATTCTCATTTCAAAAACGGGCACCATTTCGGGCACCAATTTTTTATGAGTTATATGAATCTATAACAAATTATATGGGAGTTGGTATTTCAGAGAGCCCAGTGTTTATGCGGGTTTTAAAGACTTTTATAAAGATTTATGGAGATTTATGAAAACCGGCTTCACATAACGATTCCGAGTTTCATATCTTTCAATATCTCCTTTGTAATCCTGAAATTTACTTTTATTCAAGTCTACTGCTTTAATTAGCTTTAATTAACTTTATTAAGGTCATTACATATAGAGGCAATTCATTAAGCCACAAAACAGTAAGTCATATTATAAACTAAGTCTTGCTTCTTTACAATCAAATTTCTTTCCCCAAATCTGTCTCATTAAATATAAAGAATCATGCTGACTTAAAAAGTATAATAAGACAGCGGCCCAAATCGTTAGCAAGTCTCTAACAATTTTAGGCCGCTTATATTTTCTTTAAGCAGGTTTTTCTTAATTTAAATTAAAGGCACTCGCAGCCGACTACCAGTCCGCCCTTCTCAGCATAGTATGAGACAAGGCCTCTGGCTGGGCGAATCTGTATATTGGCCTTTGGAAAGAGTTCCTTGACCTTGTCAGAGAAAAGCTTTGCAAGCTCCTCATTTTCAACATGGCTCACATAGACTCTGCCTTCTTTAAAGTCTACATCCTTCATCTTATTTATAATGATATCAATGACCTTCTTCTTGCCTCTAGCCTTACCAACTGGCTTGACATCGCCTTCTTCGCTGGCTGTTCCAATTATTGTTATTCCGAAAGTACCTATAGCCGATGCAAGTATCTTAGGCAATCTGCCATTCTGAGCAAAATTGTTGAGGGATTCAAAGGCGAAGAAGAGATGAGTCTTTTGCTGATAAAGCTTTATTTCCTTCTCAACTTCCTCGAAAGTCTTGCCCTGCTCCTTAAGTTCCTTAATCTTCTCAATCACAAGCAGCTGCTCTGAAGACGTACTGAGACTGTCGACAACCAAAACCTTAGCGTTCGGTCTCTCCTCCTGATATAAGCCCTTAGCACACTGGGCTGAATTGTAGGTACCAGAAAGCTTGCTGGTCATTGTCACAACATACACCTCGTCCTCCTCGTCAAATGCTTCAATCCATTTGTCAACTCCTGGACATGCGGTATATGAACGTCCCTTATATTTTGACAGATAATCAATCATAGACTCTACATTGATTGAACTGTCATCAATAAACCTTTTTTCATCAGTATAGATTTCCAAAGGTACTGATTTAAATTTTACATCTCCCAAGCTACATACATCACATGATGAATCAGAAACAATAATCATAATTTTACCTCGCTTTACATGTAGTTTTTCGAACCACTTAATATTGTATAGTTATCTACTTCATGATACAATTTACAAAAATAGGCATTGTGTAAAACAAATTCCATTTTTTATTTCAAGGGTAAATTATCATAGAATATGTCGATTTATCGAAGATAGGAGCCTTATGGAAGACGTAAAAAAGACAGTTAGAAATCGAATTACAAGAATGAAAATCGGAGAGACTCTTGTAAAACTCTTAGACCACACCTCACTGGCCGATATCAAAATTGCCACTATCTCTAAGCTGACAGGCGTTTCGAGAATGACCTTCTACCATTACTATGACAGCAAGGAGGAAGCCCTAAAAGACTACCTTTCAGAGATTATTGAGCTCTATAAGACTGAGCTTGTAAAAAGAAAGCTCGATGAGAAGTTTAAGACTGTCGATCACTTAGAATTTACCTTTCGCTTTTTTGCCAAGTACGACAAGCTAATACTTAAGCTTGAAAAAATTGGCTGTTACAAGTACCTTGTCGACTGTGTCAATGAATTTATGGAAAGAGAATATCTTGAAGATTTCAAGCAATCCTATTATGACCTCTATTTCTATGGTGGCGGCATAATCAATGTCTATATGAACTGGATTCATAACGATAAGTCTGAGCACCCAAGAAATCTGGCCCGAAAGTATTGCAGGTTTCTTGTCAGGTCTATGTCCTAGTTGACTGGATAATTATAAAATTTTATCGGAAATTATAATAATATTCTAATATAGTCTCCTGAAATGGCAAATTTTATCCTTTTTAAGTTATACTTAAGAAAAAGAAGAATTAAGGAGAATAATTTTATGAAGTTTTCGCTTAAAAAAACTCAGCTCAGTCCCCTGCAGCAGATTACTTTTGCCGGTGCTCTGCTTGCTATTTGCCTTGCAAGCCAGTTCTTTAAAAATCTAAACGTCTATATTACTGGCCCTATTGTCAATGCAGCCCTTATAATTGCAGCTATTTACTGTGGTCCTATCTATGCATCAATACTGGCTTTAATCACTCCAATCACAGCATTTTTCATAGCATCTGCACCTGTAATGCAGGCTGTGCCTGGCATTATCCCATGCATCATGCTTGGAAACTTGTGTTTAGTCTTCATGGTACTTTTATTTGAGGACACATTTAAAAATAAAACTGTGAGCCTCACATTTTCAATTGTGATGGGTGCCCTGATAAAAGGCATAGTCATGGGAATTCTTATCAGCTTAATTATATTGCCTGTCTTTCTTCCTCAAAAGATGAGACCAAAAATGAATGTACTTCAGTTACAGTTTTCACTGGTACAGCTTACAACTGCCCTTATAGGCGGCGTATATGCTTTAATCATCAATTTTGCCCTAAAAAAGGCAATTAAAAACGTAAATTAATTTTAAAATAATCCAAGTTCACACAGACAAAGGAGGTATAAGATGCGAGGTATTTACACCAATGTAAATGATATTCGTAAAAGAGTATTCTCTGAGGTTGCTAAACTCTCATATGAATACACAGATCACGTAGATCCTGAAAAGCTTCAGCAGATTCCTTTCAATGTAATCCCTGGAGTAGTTTCCAGTTACAGAGATAGCGCCTTTCTTGAGAGAGCTATTGTAACTGAGAGAATTAGACTGGCCATGGGCCTTCAGCTCCGCTCTTATGATGAGTACAATTCACTCTCCGAGGGTGTCGACAAGGCTGCTAAACCAGAAACCTACTATGAGCCACCACTTATTAACATCATAAAGTTTGCCTGTCACAAGTGTCCTAACAACGAGATGAAGGTGACCGATGCCTGCCAGGGCTGTCTCGCTCATCCTTGTAAGGAAGTATGTCCTAAAGATGCAATCAGCATATATGACGGACGTTCCCACATTGACCTCGACAAATGTATTCGTTGCGGCAAGTGTAAGGAAGCCTGCCCATACTCAGCCATCGTAAAGCTTGAGCGTCCTTGCGTAAAGGCTTGTGGAATCAAGGCCATAGGCACTGATGAGAACGGTTGTGCCGATATAGATCAGGACAAATGTGTATCCTGCGGCCAGTGTCTTGCAAACTGCCCATTTGGTGCCATAGCAGACAAGGCTCAGATTTTCCAGACAATTCAGGCCATCAAGAGTGATGTGCCAGTCTATGCAGCTATAGCCCCTGCTGTAGCAGGTCAGTTCGGCCCAGATATGACACCACAGAAGCTTCGTTCAGGTTTCAAGGCACTGGGCTTTGAAGATATTGTAGAAGTTGCTATCGGTGCAGATTTATGTACCATATCTGAAGCTGAGGACTTTATCAGGGAAGTGCCAAATAAACTTCCTTTCATGGGAACATCCTGCTGTCCAGCCTGGTCAGTCATGGCAAAAAGAGATTTCCCAGAATATGCTAAGTGCATATCCATGGCCCTCACACCAATGGTACTTACAGGCCGTCTGATTAAGAAAGAGCATCCTAACTGTAAGGTTGCATTTATAGGCCCTTGCTCAGCCAAGAAGTTGGAGGCCATGAGAACATCAATCAGGACTGATATCGATTTTGTCTTAACCTTTGAGGAAGTCCTTGGTATGTTTGATGCCAAAAATGTTATTTTCAAAGATTTAGAGGAAGACCACTCAATGCACGGTGCCTCAGCTGATGGCCGAGGATTTGCCGTAGGAGGCGGTGTTGCCCACGCTGTTGCTGAGTATATCAAGGAAAATTACCCAGATATAGAAGTAAAGACAGAGAGAGCCGATGGACTTGATAATTGCAAGAAAATGATGATGATGGCCAAGGCAGGCCGCTATAATGGATATCTGCTCGAAGGCATGGCGTGTCCAGGTGGTTGTATTGCAGGCGCCGGCACTATTCAGCCTATAGCTAAGACTGCCAAGAATATTGAGAACCAGATGAAGAACTCAAGCAATGTCCACTCATCTACTTCAATCTACAAGGATATACTCGACAAGCTTGAAGAGAAGGATATGCAGGCTCCAAAATAAGTGCAATTTAACAGGACTTTAATTAGCATTAATTAGCTTTAATTAGCTTTAATTAGATTTAATTAGCATTAATTAGCCTTTTGACAAATTCCTAATAAAGCCAAAAATGGAGTGAACAGAAATGTTCACTCCACTTTTATTTTAGCTTATATTCAGCTTTTATTTTAGCTTATATACAGCTTTTATTTTAGATCTTATTCAAGCCTTTTCAGGCCTAAATTTAAATCATATTACATCTGTGCATTAAACAAGTTCTTCAACTGATAAAGCACATCATCTGAATCAGCCTTAATAACTGCTGCTTCATTAATGCCTGAAACTTCTTTCAACTCATCTATATCAGCATCCTCACCGTAGGCGATAGAATATACCGGTATTTTGTAAGACTCCAAAACAGGAGAAAGCTGACGCAGCTTATAACCGCAATTACTTTGGCCATCACTCAAAAGGAACAAAACTAACTTTGTATCTGGATTTGCTTTTTTAGCCTTTATCAACATATTTGTTGCCACTGCTATGCCATTATATGTCGCAGTACCGCCATATGCCGACAGATTTCCAACTGCTCCATTAAAATATGAGTGCTGAGTGAGATTGAATTTTTCAATCGGAAGATTGATATAGACTTCACTGTTAAAGCTGACCAAGCCTATGCTGTTATTCTCGCCTATATATTTTCCGGCATTGATTAGAGATTCTTTTAATTCTTTAATTGGAGCTCCACTCATACTTCCTGAAGTATCAGCAACGAAAACTGCTGTAATCGATGAACCTACATCCTTATTCTTCTTCCATAACCTTTGTGCTTCAAGAATTAATGAGCCCTCAAATTCAGGAATTTCGCTCTTAAAATTATCATACTGATTAAAGCCACATTCACTAGCTTTTTTCTGCATCTCGTCACTCTTACAGAATTCAGTAAACATCTTAAGTCCAGCCTCCTTGTCATTAGACAATTTACCGACTGAATACATAGGGCCATCATGTCTGTATCCAAATGGAACAAATTCATAATTGCTTAAGTTTTTATCATTGATATAAGTCTGATATTCAGTCACCATACCGTCAAGTGAACCTGAACCAGCTGCATCTCTCATCTGCTGAGTTGTATAGGAAACAAATGGAACATTCTTCTGAAACTCAGAAAAGCCCTTAATTGCTTTATCACTCAGGATATTGTCCTTATCATATGTATAGAGGGTCTCTAAGAGGAAATTCAAGCCTGTGGAACTTGTAAATGGATAAGTGTATCCCATAGCAAGATTACCAGAAGCTGTGGCTTCCACAACTGTCTTGAAGTCAACCTTGCCATACTTGTTCATGAGCTCATTTTTAACCTTTTGAGATACCAGAATACCTGCCACATTTCCGGTAAGCTTTGATTCTACTGTATTGATTTCTCTGCCCGAAGCCTGAATCAACTGTCCCCAAAGAGAGCTAGATGGCGAGTAGGCATCAGGTACATACTTTCCAGATATTATATAATCTGCTCCTGTTCCTGAAGACATGGATCTTATTGTAACTGACACACTTTTTGAGCCAATCTTATTATTCTGAGCATTAAACTTATTGGCAGCTTCAATCATCCAGCCATCAGTGCCTGAACCTGCTTTTTCTGGAGCAGCAAATATTTCTATATCAATATCGCCCTTTCCCTCAACACTAACCGGATACTTTGAAATCTTTGGCAATTCTTCATCCAGATTTGTATTCTCACTCACATCAACACTTGCTTTAATCTTGTCTGTCTCGCTTGGATTGATTGATTCAACCATCTTACCAATTTTTTTATCTGCATCTTTAGTCGACATAACATGCTTTGTACTCGCAATTTTTACAATCAAAAAAATTGAAAGAAATACAAATGCTGCGATTGCTGCTAAAATGCCAATAGTTTTTGCCGTCTTTTTTGTCTTCATTTTTTCTCCTTTTTCTCCCCACAATTTAAGACTAGTACTGAGAATATCGTTCTTTAAGACTATTCAATTCCTTATCAAGCATAGAATCCTGGTTTATTTTCTTCATATCATCGACCACTTCCCTTATGTGTTCAAACTGATTCTGTTCAGATGAATAATTATCTCCAATACTTGATATTTCGGTCAGCAGGCGGTCATACTCCAAAAGAACTGAATCCGTCTTATCTAATTGTTTTTTTACATAAGTCAAATGGTCTGAATACATCTTTCTTTTAGCTGCAAGACTTTGACTATCCAGGCCATAGGTCTTACCACTTTTTAGTTCCAAATAGTCATATTCATCAAAAATCGAAATCCTGCTGAGCACATGTCGAACATTTTCATAAATTAACTGCTCTGCATCTTGCACAATATTTCCGATTCCAACCATTTCCTCCACATCAGACTGACACTTTTGAAAAAGGATTTTCCTCATACTCTCCTGCTTGCGCAAAAAAAGCTGAATCTGGCCAATTGCCCTTCTAATGTCTTCTTCAAAAACCTTGCTCTTTACACTGCTTAAGGCATCTAAACATTCCTCTGCTGTGTCAATCTCATTGAGCACATAGCCATATTTATCAGAATAAAGCTCTTTATCTCCGAAGTTTTCCAAGGATTTTAGAATCTTGATATTGCCATAGATAAATATTCCTATGCTGAGCAAGAGGACCGTGATTGCCGTAGCAAATCCCAGGATTTCTCCCGTCTCCTCAGGTCTTATAGCGTCACTGCCAATATATTGCGTAAATCCAGTAAGAGTCATGACCATGACATTGATCACAATGATTGTCACGTTTAGACCAATCAGTCTATATAAGTTCTTTTTTCTCATAATTAAGCCTTTTCTAAATTAAGTCATGTATCTATTCTTTTATACATTTATAACTATCTTTTAGAGGTCAAGCTAATCTAAAATCAGATTTGTCTTTAAGCATCCATAGTAAATTATAAACATTTGGATTATATCATATAATTTACATAAATAAAATAAAGTGTTTACTCATTTTTAGCCAGTTCTCTGCAAAGAGCAAAAAAGTTGCTATCAAAACTGATAGCAACTTAATATTAAATATTCACTATATAATTAACTATATAATTCTCTAAATAATTCACTTTAAGAACAAATTTTTCGCCTTAAATGTCTAGTCCTTAATACACGCTCATCACAGCCTTAAACTTGTCTATATTCTCCTTGATGTCTCCTCTAAATATAGCAGAACCGGCAACGATAACATTGGCCCCAGCTTCAAGGATTGTTCCCAAATTGTCAGTATTTACGCCACCATCTATCTCAATGTCATAATTAAGATTTTTTTCCTTCTTATAGGCAGCCAAATCTCTGACCTTGTTGAGAGTCTCTGCAATAAACTTCTGTCCACCAAAACCAGGGTTTACGCTCATCACGAGTGCCATATCTACATCTGCAAGATATGGAAGAATAGCAGACAGAGGAGTTGCTGGATTAAGTGTAATTCCGGCTTTAACTCCCTTGGAATGAATCTTAGCAATTGTCTCCTTGACATCTGCACATGCCTCGACATGAATTGTGATTATGTCAGCACCCGACTCTACGAACTCATCTATATATCTTATAGGCTCATTAATCATCAAGTGAACATCAAAGGTCATATTGCTGGCCTTTCTGATTGACTTAATTACCGGCATACCGTAAGAAATACTTGGAACAAAAAGTCCATCCATAACATCTACATGTAAGTACTCTGCTCCGGCTTCTTCCACCTGCTTAATCTGATTTCCAAGCTCACAGAAATCTGCTGAGAGCATAGATGGTGATAATATTTTCATATAAACTCCTAACTTAAATCAATTCTTTTTGTCATATACCTTTTTCTTATCCTTGATGGATACAAAAAAATCTGCATAAGAGTCATAGCGCGACTGGCTAATCTCCTTCTTCTCAAGTGCCTGTTTAACAGCGCAATCCGGTTCACTCATGTGAAGACAGCCATTAAATCGACATCCTCCCTCATAGTGCTCAAATTCAGGGAAGTAAAATCTAAGATTTTCCTTTTCTAAATCAGGTATCATAAGAGATGTAAAACCTGGTGTATCAAAGACAAATGTTTCATTGTCAATCGCAAAGAGCTGGGAATGCCTTGTCGTATGTCTTCCCCTGCCAATCCTGCTAATTTCTCCCGTCTCCATGGTCTCTCCGTCTTCCGTCAGACCTGTAAAAGGCTTAATTAGAGCATCTTTAAGAATCAAGTTTGTGATAGATGACTTTCCAACTCCTGAAGGTCCAGCAAGTACCGTTGTCTTGCCCTTCATGCAAGCTTTAAGCTCCTCAATACCTGTCTGTTCATAAGTAGAGGTAAAGATAAGCTTAGCTCCGCTATTCTTATAGATTTCAATCAACTTATCCCTTTGACTCTTGTCAGCCAAATCTGCCTTGTTAAAACATATAGTTACCGGGATCGACTCATATTCCATCATAAGTAGAAATCTATCTAAAAGATTGAAGTTTATATCAGGATCTTTCATGGCAAAAATAACCATAGCTTGATCCACACCAGCCACCTCAGGTCTTATAAGCTGATTCTGTCTTTTCTTAATACTTATAATATTACCTTTAAGCTTGCTGTCATCCACACATTCTATTTCAACATTGTCGCCTACAAGGGGCTTCTCATTTCTTTTTCTAAATACGCCCCTGGCCTTGCACTCATAGACAAGACCATCGCCCACGTGAACATAGTAAAAGCCAGCAATTCCCTTGATTATCTTTCCATCTCTAACCATTTACCAAATCTCTTATATATTTGTTTCTAGCCTTGCCTTCTGTTTTGGACAAGAACTTTAGCCCCCACTTAATAATTAATAAGCTTATTAAGCTCTAGTTTGTACCAGTATTGCCATTATTGCCAGTATTGCCAGTTCCAGTTGCATTTCCATCTGCGGCAGCCTTAGATGCAGCTGGCGTTGTTGCCTCTGTTTTAGGCTCCTCATAGTTAGCAACTGTGATTGTGATGCTAGAGCCAACATCAACTGAGCTTCCTGCTGCAATTGATTGCACGATAACCTTACCATCACTTGACTTGCTTGATACATTTTCAGTCTTAGTAGTAACTGAAATACCTACCGAGTCAAATGCTTGTCTAGCCGCACTCTCTGAAAGTCCTATAACATTTGGTACAGTAGCCTTCTTTGCAGGTTCAGCGCCAGAGCTCACTGTAATAGTCACGCTTGTTCCGGCAATTGACTGAGTAGAAGCAGTTGGTGTCTGGCTTATAACCAAGCCACTGTCAACTGTATCGCTGTACTGCTGGTTGACCGCAACCTTAAAGCCTGCATCTTCCAAGATGTTTGAAGCTTCAATCTGCTTCTTACCAACAACGTTAGGTATAGATATATTTTCCTCGCCTGTACTAATCTTTACAGTAATTGTAGTATTCTTTGCAATCTTAGTTCCCGCTGCCTTGTCCTGAGATATAACCTTGCCCTTGGCAACAGTGCTTGATGGCTCTTTATCAGCCTTGAATCCAAGGCCAACCTTGTTGAGAGCTGTTCTAGCCTCATCCTCAGTAAGACCAGACAAGTCAGGAACTGAAACCTGATTCTTGTCTACCGAAGTAGTAGCCTCAGCGGTTGTGTTTTTATTGCTTGCATTCTTGTCTGAATTTCCAAAAACCTTGATGAGAACAACAAGAAGAATAATCACAATCAAGGCTACAACGCCAATTCCGATCCACTTCATAATACTATCAAGCTTATCGTTACTTGTGTCATCTATATCCTCATCATCTAGCAACTGATCAGAGTCAGACAATAAAAGGTTGTCATCAAGAATCTCATCATCGCTCAGATTGCTGTCGTTCTTTTTGACATTGGATACTGAAGCTGCGCTTCTTGTAAAATCATCGACAAGTGGCTCGCGAGATATAATGGTCTCGTCAGAATAAAGAGGCTCATCGTTGACAAAGTCACCGTCAGGGATGACCAAAGACTTCTTTAAGTCAGCAATAAGTTCAGAGGCTGTCTGATATCTACGCTCAGTCTTCTTATTGCAGCACTTTACAACAATGTCATCGATTGCTCTTGGAATATCAGCTTCAATTGTAGATGGTCTTGGAACATCCTTCTGAATATGCTGAACAGCAACGCTAACTGTTGAATCCCCGTCAAATGGAACCTTTCCAGTCAACATCTCATAGAGAGTCACACCAAATGAGTAGATATCACTTCTCTCATCTGCATATCCACCCCTAGCCTGCTCTGGGCTAATGTAGTGAACAGATCCCATTGCTGAAGTGTTGATTGTACTAGAAGATGCGGCCTTAGCTATACCAAAATCGGTAACCTTAACCTTGCCCTCTTTAGAAATAATGATATTCTGTGGCTTGATATCCCTGTGAACTATATGATTCTCGTGGGCAGCCTCCATACCCTTAGCTATCTGAATTGCAATGCTGACAGCTTCCTTGTATGGTATTCTCTCCCTCTTCTCAATATATTTCTTTAAAGTAACACCCTCAACAAGCTCCATAACAATATAGTGCATTCCGTTCTCTTCATTAACGTCATACACATTTACAATGTTGGGATGTATAAGTCCTGCTGCAGACTGGGCCTCAGCCTTAAACTTAGAGACAAATGTCTTGTCTGCACTCAGATTTTCCTTTAAAACCTTTATAGCAACCGGTCTGTTGAGCTTATGGTCCAAAGCTTTATACACATCAGACATTCCACCAGCTCCGACTGGATCTAAAATCTCGTATCTATCGGCTAGAAACATACCTTTTCTTAACATCTCAAATTACCTTTCATTTAGCCTTATCAGCACAACAGAGATATTGTCCTTACCACCATTGGCATTAGCTGTGTCAATTAGTTTTTTTGCAGTCACATTAACGTCAGAAGTATAACGAATAATTGCGGAAATCTCATCATCCTCAACCATATTGGTCAAGCCGTCAGAGCACATAAGAACCGTGTCAGAAGACTTGAGCTCGACAGTGAAAAATTCAGGTTTAACTTCATTTTCCCCGCCTATGGCCCTGGTTATAAGATTTTTTCTATCATGAGTTCTGGCCTGAGATCTGTCGATCTCGCCTATCTCAACGAGTTCCTCCACATAAGAGTGATCTCTCGTTATCTGTATCAGATTATCCTGCAAGACATATAATCTGCTGTCGCCGACATTGGCCACTATAAGCATTCCATCAATAATGGTTGCCAAGACCAGAGTCGTGCCCATGCCAATAGTATCGGCAGATTCAGCCGCCTTCTTAACAAGGGCATGGTTGACATCTTTTATAGCCTCCTGCATAAGCGTTATAGTGTCAATTATATCCGAGCTTTTGATAAACTTAAGTAAATGTTCAATTGTAAAGTGGCTTGCAACATCACCTGCATTTTCACCGCCCATACCATCGGCGACTATGAAAAGATTGGGTAATATTCCCACTTTTTCTAAAGAATAGTAGACGCAGTCCTGATTCACATTGCGAACCTTACCTACGTCTGTAAGTGCACATGCATTCATTTTTTACTCATCCATATATTTTTTTCTCAGCTGTCCACAAGCTCCATCTATATCAGAGCCCATTTCCCTTCTAATAGTAACATTCAATCCGTATTTTTCAAGTTTATTTTTAAAACTATAGACTTTTTTCATATCAGGTCTCACGAATTGTCTCTCCCTAACAGGATTTACCGGAATCAGATTGATATGACAGTTAAGTCCAGTCAAGAGTTTAGCCAACTGCTTGACACAATCATCGCTGTCATTCACGCCGTCAACAAGGCTATATTCAAAGCTCACTCTCCTTGTCGTGACATCTATATAGTATCTGACCGCTTCCATAATCTCATCTATAGAGTACTTATTAGCAATAGGCATCATGCTGGCCCTAAGTTCATCATTAGGCGCATGAAGTGAGATAGCGAGAGTTATCTGCAATTTTTCATCTGCCAGTTCCTTGATTTTCTCAACAAGACCACAGGTTGAAACAGTGATATTTCTCTGGCTTATATTAAGTCCTTCTTCCGAATTAAGAAGCTTGATAAAACGAATAACGTTGTCATAATTATCCATCGGCTCTCCAGAACCCATAATTACGACATTGTCAACTCTCTCGCCTGTCATCTTCTGAATTCTGTATATCTGATCTAGCATCTCAGATGCAGTCAGGTTTCTGACACATCCATCCAGGGTTGAAGCACAGAACTTGCAGCCCATGCGACAGCCAACCTGAGATGATATACATACTGAATTACCGTGATGATAACGCATAAGAACACTCTCTATCATATTCCTATCATAGAGTTCAAAGAGGTATTTCCTTGTGTCATCTATCTTTGAAATCTGCTCCTGTCTTACCACTAGGGCTGTGAGTCTGCACTTCTCTTTAAGTTCTTCTATCAAAGATTTTGGCAGGTTAGTAGCCTGGTCAAAATCCTCTATCAGGTGCTCATGCATCCATGAATAAAGCTGTTTAGCCCTAAACTTTTTCTGGCCCATGTCCTCTAGAAATTGTGTCAGTTCGCTTAAAGTGAGCGATTTTATGTCTATTTTATCTTCCATTAATAATCTCCAAATAAGACAGGCTTAGCCTATAAAGACTAGCCCTTTATAGCATGTATCAAGCCTATCCCTAAAAATCAAATAAGAAGCCCATCTCTTAAGAATCAGAATCAGCATCAGGCCTCTCTCTTGAGTCTTGCTATAAAAAAACCATCTTGAAAGCCCTTGCTTGGCAAAATTCTCAACTCATCTTCAACCTTAGAGTAGGTCACATCTTGCTTGTCAAGGATATAAGCCACATTGGCCTCGTTCTCATCCCAGTTAAGGGTGCAGGTAGAGTAAATCAAATATCCGCCCGGCTTTACATATTTTACAGCTCGGTCAAGAATCTGTCTCTGTAAAGAAGCCAGAGATTTGAGGTCTTCCTCTTTTATATTGTACTTTATATCAGGCTTTCTGCCGCATATTCCAAGGCCAGAGCAAGGCAAATCCGCTATGACAAGGTCATATGAATCAGCTTCAAAGTTATCTTCCCTTGCGTCGGCCTCCATGATATCAATATTTGTCAGGCCAAGTCTCTCAACATTTTCCCTGATGAGGTCTGTCTTATCGAAAGTCAAATCACATGATGTCACATGGCCCTGACTTGCTATAAGAGCAGCATTTATGCTCTTTCCACCAGGAGCCGCGCAAAGATCAAGGATTTTTGCATCCTTCTTTATAAGGCCACCCTCACCTGCCATCATGGAGCTCAGGTCCTGAACCTCAAACAGTCCCTCGGCAAATGTTTCAAGCCCATCTAACCTGTCGACTTTAAGTATCCTAATGGCATAATCAGGTATCTTGAGTCCTAGTTCATCAGCCCTTTTTACAAGCTCAGCTTCTTCCCCTATAAGGCAGGCCTTAAGGCCTTCAGCCTCAAGTCTGGCAAGCAGGTCCTTAGGGCTAATCTTTGAAGTATTGGTACGTATATCTATACTTCTCTTCTCATCAAAGCCATCAAGAACTTCTTCTATTTTCTCCTGGCCAAGATAAGCTATATAGTGCCTGATAAGCCATTCAGGAAAAGAGTATTTTAGGCTGAGATAAGAGACAAAGTCCTTATCCCTGTCAGGATAAGCTATATTCTTATACTCTCTAGCCACTGTCCTTAGGACACCATTTACAAAGCCCTTTAGATTCATAAAATGGTGTAAATTAGCCAGCTTCACGGCCTCATTACAGGCTGCCGAATCAGGTACAGAGTCCATGTACTTAATCTGATAGGTAGCCATTCTTAAGATATTTCTAATATAAGGCTTTTGCTTATTAACCCTGGTGTTTGAAAAATTATTGATAATATAATCAAGCTCTATTCTCTTTTCTGTCACACCTCTGACAAGGACAGAGATAAAGGCTCTCTGTGTCTTTTCGAGGTAGGCATACTTATCAAGGGCCTGCTTTAGAGCCTTATGTGATGCAGCCGGTTCCTTGTCCATAAGTGTAAGGACCTCAAGGGCTATATTTCTTGGATCATCAAGACCAATTTTGCCTGATTTTTTCTCAGTCATCTCTTCTTCCTCCAAAGAGCAAAATCAGTCTTAAAAGCTGAAGTATAGATGAAGCTGCTGCCGCAACGTAAGTCAAGGCTGCTGCTGTCAGCATACTTCTTGCTCCAGAGAGCTCAGAAGAGTTAAGGATATTGAGGGCCTTGAGATTATCTAAGGCTCTTGAAGAGGCATTAAACTCAACTGGAAGTGTGACAATCTGAAAGAGCACAGCCGCAGAGAAGAGAATAATACCAATATCAATTAACATAGCATTTGTGCCAAGGACAAGACCTGCCACAATACAAATCCATGAAAACTTTGAACCTATATTGGCAACTGGCACAAGGCTTGATCTTATTGAAAGAGGAGCATAACCCTTGTTGTGCTGAATTGCATGACCGCACTCATGGGCAGCAACAGCGACAGCTGCGATACTTCTCTCATCATATACAGTGCTAGATAAGTTGACAGAGCATGTTCTTGGATCATAGTGATCTGTAAGGCTTGCACCTATAGGCCTGATTGAGACATTGGTGATTCCATTGGCAATAAGAATTCTCTCAGCCACCTCTCGTCCAGTGAGTCCCATATTTGTGTATGCTTTAGAATATCTTGCAAAACAGCCCTTTACCATAAGCTGTGCTATAAGGGTCAAGATAAATGCAATAATCATCAAGCCGTATGTTGGATCATAATAACCGTAGTATCCCATAAAACCTCCTTCTTGCCAGCTTTCTCACTGGCAAAAAACTGAAAGGAAATTGAAAAGTCAAAAGAAGCATTTTTGCATCTTAGCCTTTAAAAATTTTCCAAAAAATTAACTATATAAGCCTTCCAGCCTCAATCTTGTGTCCCTTTAAGAAATCTGCACAAGACATTCTCTTCTTGCCCTCTGCCTGCAGCTCGTTGAGTCTTAAAACTCCACTTCCGCAAGCTACATATATATTATTCTTGCTCACTGCAACAATTTTTCCCGGCTCAAAGTCAGAACTATCACTTAGGCCCAAGAGCTTAAGCTCCTCCTGATCAGCCAAGTCTGCATCCCAGATTTTAAGCATCTTAGAGTCAAGACTTGTGTATGCACTTGGCCATGGATTCAGACCTCTGATCAGGCGCTCAATCTCCTCAGCTGAATTCTTAAAATCAATCTGACCTAGAGACTTTTTGAGCATGTGAACATAAGATGCACTTGCCTCATCCTGTTTTTTAGGCTCAATCTTGCCATCTTTCAAATCAGCCAGAGTCTTGATCAAAAGCTTAGCTCCAACGCCAGCCAGCTTATCAAAAAGACTTCCACCAGTCTCTTTTTTATCAAGTTCAAGCTCAGCCACCTCAAGTATGTCACCTGTGTCCAAGCCCACATCCATCTTCATAGTTGTAACGCCAGATACCTTATCTCCATTTATTACAGCCCACTGGATTGGAGCTGCACCTCTATACTTAGGAAGAAGTGAGGCATGAACATTGATACAGCCATATTTAGGCATATTGATAATGCTTTCAGGAAGAATCTGTCCATAAGCCACAACAACAATGACCTCAGCACCCAAAGCTTCAAGTTCCTTGATAAAGTCCTCATCTCTTGCCTTTTCAGGCTGAAGAACCTTAATGCCTGCCTCAAGAGCGCATTCCTTAACAGGCGAGTATGTCAACTTGCCACTTCTGCCCTTAGCTTTATCTGGCTGAGTGACAACTGCAAGAATCTCATGTTCAGATTCAATCAAAGCCTGTAGAGTCCCAACTGCAAAGTCGGGTGTTCCCATAAATACAAGTCTCATATTCTACCTCTTATTCCACTTATTACTCTATTACTGTATTACTGTGTTACTGTATTACTGTGTTACTGTCTTGTTCTATTACTCTATTACTGTCTTGTTCTATTATTCTATTGCTCTCTTACTCTCTTACTATTTCTTCTCTCTTTGAGCTTACTCATCAATCTCCTCGGCCTCATCTGACACATCGTAGAGTTCTCCCTCTACCTTGTCTACATAGACCACGCCCTCAAGATGATCAAGCTCGTGGCATATACATCTTGCAAGGAGGTCATCAGCCTCGATTGTGTACTCATTCATATCGATATCAAATGCAGAAGCCTTGACATGAAGTGGTCTTGTAACCTCTCCAACCTTGCCTGGAACTGAAAGACAGCCTTCCTGTCCTGTCTGCTCACCGCTTGTCTCAAGAATCTGAGGATTGATCAAAACTAAAGGCTGATCTCCACAGTCAATTACTACTATTCTCTTTAAAACACCAATCTGTGGTGCTGCAAGACCAACTCCATTGGCCTCATACATTGTGTCGAACATGTCATCGACAAGTTCCTTGATATGTGGAGTTACAGCCTTAACTTCCTTGGCCTTCTTAGTTAAAATCTCATCACCCAAAACTCTGATATTTCTCAATGCCATATAATTACCTCTTTTCCTTTTCTACTCTTTTTTCTAATTTTCTAATCTTAGTATTTTTCTAGTCAAATTCATATGTCAGATATATATAAGACAAGAGGCCTTTTTCTGCCCCATAGAGGTCAAGCGCATCCTTAAAATCTGACAATCTTTCCCTGTCTACTGCCTTAATATACATAGTCTGATAATATTCATCATCCAGTTTGTAAGCATTCTGCTTGACTGGTCCCATAATTTCGAGGTCCTCAAAAGAAGTCCTCAAGTCCTTATCTACTTTCAAGTCATCGCAGGCTCTCTCAAGCTTTTCTACTGACTTTGACGAAATGTGAACTGTCAGCATATGTTCGACAGGGGGATATTTCATAAGACTTCTAAATGATATCTCCTCATCGTAGAAGGCCTTGTAATCCTGCCTTTGAGAGGCCACTATGCTGTAATTATCCGGCGAATATGTCTGAATAACCACATCTCCTGGCTTGGAATCTCTTCCCGCTCTACCTGCAGCCTGCACAAGGAGCTGAAAAGTTCTCTCGCTTGCCTGATATGTACTTGTATAGAGGGACATATCTGCCATCAACGCTCCAACCAGGGTTACAAGTGGAAAATCATGGCCTTTGACAATCATCTGAGTTCCTATCAAAATATCCGCCTCATGCTTGGCAAATGCTGATAGTATCCTCTCATGGCCATGCTTATCCTTAGTTGTATCCTTGTCCATCCTAAGAATTCTAGCCTTAGGATAGAGCGTATGTAAAGCCTCCTCAATTTTCTGAGTTCCAGCCTTAATACCTGTAATATATTTTGAGCCACACTTAGGGCATATCCTATATGCATCCTGCTCATGGCCACAATAGTGGCATATCATCTTTCCATTTCTGTGAAGGGTTAGGGATATGTCACAGTGGGGGCACTTGATTACCTGACCACATTCCCTGCAGGATATAAAGCCAGCATAGCCTCTCTTGTTGAGGAAGAGCATAATCTGTTCCCCCTTGGCAAGCCTGTCATCCATCAATTCCTTCAGTTTTCTTGAAAAGATAGTTCTATTGCCTTCCTTGAGCTCAGCTCTCATATCTGCCACATAGACCTTAGGCAAGGCCTGTCCACTAGCCCTCTTATCAAGACTGAAGAGCTGATATTCTCCGCTCATAGCCTTATAGTAAGACTCGATTGAAGGAGTTGCAGAGCCAAGTATAACAGAAAGGCCATATAGCTTTCCCATGTGGACTGCTGTCTCTACCGCATTATAACATGGAACCTGACCACTCTTGTATGAAGTCTCATGTTCCTCATCCACAACTATAAGCCCCAGATGTGTAAACGGTGTGAAAAGGGCTGATCTTGGGCCTATCATTATATCGATTTCGCCCCTCATCGCTCTTATAAACTGATCATACCTCTCACCTGCCGACATCTTAGAATTAATGATAGATACCCTCTCGCCAAATCTGGCATAGAAGCGGGTCAAAGTCTGCATTGTCAGGGCAATCTCTGGTATAAGCATGATAACCTGCTTGCCAGCCTTGACATAATAGTCGATTATCTCTATATAGGTCAGGGTTTTACCACTTCCTGTAACACCGTGAATGAGGTAGGTCTTAGGAGTCTTATTTTCAAAGTCAGCTTTGACCTTTGATATTATCTCCTCTTGCTCAGCATTTGCCTCAAGGCAAACCTTGCTTTCCTCCTGGCCTCTCGATTTGATTTCATCAAGAATAGGAGACCTAAAGACTCTCTCTTCCCTGATATCTATCAAGCCTCTCCTGTTCAGGGAGGCAAGACTTGAAGCCGAGCTTGAAGATAGCTCTATCAGCTTCTTGCACTCGAAGCTTTTATCCTCAGAGCCCTGGGAATTCTCAGCCATATATCTCAGGATATTTGCCATTAGGAGCTGAGTCTTTCTTTTTTCAAATTCACCTGCATAAGTGAGAGCTTCTTCCCTGCTCACGGCCAATGTTGCATATTTTATGCTTTTGACCTCAACCTTCTGCTTTACAGGAAGAACTGTCTTTAGGGCCTGAATCATGGTTCCACCATAGGAATGCCTTATCCATGCAGCCAGCTCAATCATGTCAGATACTGTGTGAAGTCTGTTTTCAACAACCTCGCTGAGATCCTTGATTCTACTCTTGTCTATAGAGGGTTTATCGCTGATTTCCATGACATAGGCGCTTATAGTCCTGTTGCCCCTTCCAAATGGAGCCTTGACCATAACACCGACTTTGACCTTGTCCCTGAGCTCATCAGGTATCCTGTACTGAAAAGGCCTATCCAGTTCTTCAAGTGTTATATCAACACAGCAATTAGCATATAAATCAGACATTAATCCCCTTTGCCTTCAACTTATCTACTGCATCCATGATGAGTTCAGCCTCTTCCATATGATGCTTAACGCCTTTAATTTCCTGATAGTTCTCATGGCCCTTACCTGCAAGAATGATAATATCGCCTTCCTTGGCATTTTCTATAGCGTAGAGAACTGCGTCAGCTCTGTCAGGAATCTCAATATAGTTCTTGCTTGTTTTCTCAATTCCAACTTTAATATCTTTTATAATATCGAGTGGGTCTTCAAATCTTGGATTATCGCTTGTGATGATTGTAAAATCAGAAAGCTGGCCTGAGACCTCGCCCATCTCAAATCTTCTCTCACGCGACCTGTTTCCGCCGCAGCCAAAAATAGTCACTATTCTGCCTGGATTGTAGTCCCTCAAAGTTTCTAGAATACTCTTTAGGGCTATAGCATTGTGGGCATAGTCAATAATTATTGAGAATCTGTCAGATATATCAACCAGCTCAATTCTACCCTTAACCCTCGAATCAGCCAAACCCTTGACAATCATAGAATCCGGTGCGCCCAAATTCTTAGCCACACTGATAGCACAGAGGGCATTGTAAACAGAGAATTTACCTGGCATATTAAGTGTCAATCGCTCCTCTATGCAAGAGCAGTCAAAAGTAAGTCCGATTTTACCCTTTGAAGAATAAAGGGCCATGTTGCTGGCCTTAAAGTCAGCCTCATGCTCAAGACCGTAGGTCTGAATCTGACAGCTAGCCTTCTCTATCATCTTCTTAGAATATGGATCATCAGCGTTAAAGATACCAATCTTGCTCTGTCTGAAGAGCATGGCCTTGCACTCCATATATTCCTCAAAGCTTTCGTGCTCGTTTGGTCCTATGTGATCAGGGCTCAGATTGGTAAATATTGCATAGTCAAAGATAATGCCCGCTGTCCTGTCAAGTTTCAGAGCCTGACTCGAAACCTCCATAACTACAGTCTTTATGCCTGCATCAAGCATTTTCCTAAATGTTTCATGCAGGGTGTAGGATTCAGGTGTAGTATTTTGGGACTGGGTGTGAACGTCACCGATAATCGTCTCAATGGTACCTATAAGGCCTGTTTTATGGCCACAAGCCTCAAGGATTTCCCTAATCATGTAAGTTGTAGTAGTCTTTCCCTTAGTTCCAGTGATACCTATTATGGTCATCTCATCCTGAGGACGGCCGAAATATTCCTGGGACATATAAGCCAGTGCCAGTCTGCTATTCTTAACCTGAATCAGGCAGGCCTTGTCCTTAATCAATTCAAGATCAAAGCTGGCGCCTTCCTGTACTACAATTGCACTAACGCCACTCTCTAAGGTAGCTGGAATATAGCTATGGCCGTCGCTCACTGCACCCACAATTGCGACAAATGCTGTGCCTGGCCCAACCTTCCTCGAATCGGATGTCAGGCTCTTTATTTCAATGTTGGCATCGCCAGCCAAAAGCTCATATTCTACATTTTTTAAAAGTTCTACTAACTTCATGATATACCTCTCAATTCAGAAAAGATTTTAACTTTTCCGTCTATAACTTATGAAAAGTTTATAACTTATGAAAAGTCTATAACTTATGAAAAGTCTTTAACTTTCCAATCTTTAAAATTTAGAAAAGACCTGTGATCTTTCCCGTCTTTTCATCCAGGCTTATTCCCTCTGCTGCTGGCTTAGTTGGTAAGCCTGGCATTGTAAGTATAGATCCTGTGAGAAGGACTACAAAGCCTGAACCAGAGTTGATATAAGCATCTCTTACATGAAGTGTAAAGTTTTCTGGTCTTCCAAGTTTTGAAGGATCATCTGAGAGAGAGTACTGAGTCTTTGCTATACATACGCTCAAGTCTGAGTATCCCATCTGCTCTATGTGCTTAATCTCCTTGAGAGCTGCCGGCTCAAACTCTACTCCGCTAGCTCCATATATCTCACGGGCAACCTTCTCAACCTTGTCTGTGATTGAATCCTCAGATTCATATATGTGGTGGAAGTCTGCCTTTTCAGTTTCAAGAACCTTAACCACAGCATTTGCCAGGTCAATTGCTCCTTCTCCGCCCTTCTCCCAACAATTGGCGAGTGCGAAGTGAGCCCCCATGTCCTTACAGTGCTTCTCTATAAAGGCGTGTTCAGCCTCTGTGTCTGTGTAGAAAGCGTTGAGAGTAACTATAACCGGAAGGCCATACTTCTTAATGCTCTCAATGTGCTTATCAAGATTTACGATACCCTTTTCAAGAGCCTCAAGATTCTCTTCAGATAAATCCTGCTTTGCAACTCCACCGTTGTACTTAAGGGCTCTAACTGTGGCAACCAAAACAACTGCATCTGGCTTTAAGCCTGCTGCTCTGCACTTGATGTCAAGGAACTTCTCAGCTCCCAAATCAGCGCCAAATCCAGCCTCTGTAACTGTTATTTCAGAAAGTTTCATAGCAAGCTTTGTGGCTCTGACTGAGTTACATCCGTGGGCTATATTGGCAAATGGGCCGCCATGTATAATTACTGGGTTGTGCTCAAGGGTCTGTAAAAGGTTAGGCTTTATTGCATCCTTGAGGAGGGCAACCATGGCACCTGTAGCCTTTAAATCCTTGGCAAATACTGGCTCTCCATCCATATTGTAGGCCACAATTATTCTATCTAATCTAGCCTTTAAGTCTTCTAAATCCTCGCAAAGGCATAGAATAGCCATAATTTCAGAAGCAGCTGTGATTGTGAAATGTTCCTCGCGAATGACTCCGTCAGTCTTTTTGCCCATTCCAACCATAACGTTTCGAAGGGCTCTGTCATTCATATCAAGACATCTTTTCCAAACAATTCTCTTACTGTCTATGTTCAAAGGATTTCCATGCATAAGGGAATTGTCGAGCATAGCAGCCAAAAGGTTGTTAGCGCTTGTTATTGCATGAAAATCACCTGTAAAGTGAAGATTGAGGTCCTCCATAGGTACAACCTGTGAATATCCGCCACCTGCAGCTCCTCCCTTAATTCCAAAACAAGGTCCTAAGGATGGCTCTCTCAAGGCAGCAACAGTCTTCTTACCAATCTTATTGAGACCCTCTGTGAGTCCTATACTGATTGTTGTCTTACCCTCACCAGCTGGTGTTGGGTTGATTGCTGTGACAAGAACTAGTTTTGAATCTTTATTATTTGCAAACTTCCTAATGCTTTCTTCAGAAATCTTAGCCTTATATTTTCCATAGAGCTCAATATCGTCCTCATCAAGCCCAATCTTTTTTGCTACTTCTGTAATCTTTTCAAGCTGAGCTTCCTGTGCAATTTCAATATCACTTTTTGCTGACATATTTCTCCTTCTAAGAACACTTTAGGTTCATTCCAATCAAAGTTTTTTCTTTTCTCATAATTCTAATGACTGAGGATGAATAGCCTTATCAAGGGCTTTTGACCCTCAATAAAGCTTAATTCGTCAATTAATAATCCCATATTAATTACTCATTCATCATATTCTCGTACTGTTCCATTGTAACAAGGACATCCCTCGGTTTATTGTTGTCCTTCTCAGGACCCACAATCCTTGCCTCGCAGAGCTGATCAACAATTCTGCCCGCTCTGTTATAGCCAACCTTGAGAGCTCTTTGCACCATAGATATCGATGCCTTCTTCTTCTTTATCACTAACCTGGCTGCCTGATCAAAGTAGGAATCTCTGTCGTCGTCACTTGCCTTCTCTGCCACAAGTCCAGCTTTCTCAATCGAGAGCTCTACAGCGTGATTATAGACATCCTCATCAGGATTTTGTGCCTTGAGGAAGTCAACCACTCTTGTGACTTCATCATCAGAGACATAAGCTCCCTGCACCCTGACTGGCTCTGGATAGCCAGAAGGGAAAAAGAGCATATCTCCATGTCCTAAGAGTTTTTCAGCTCCATTCATATCAAGGATAATTCTCGAATCGATGCTCGATGACACCGAAAGAGCTATTCTTGAAGGAACATTGGCCTTGATAAGGCCTGTGATAACATTGGCCGAAGGTCTCTGGGTTGCAATCACAAGGTGCATACCGCAGGCTCTTGCCAACTGGGCAATTCTTACAATCAAATCCTCGATCTCAGATGGAGCCACCATCATAAGATCTGCCAACTCATCAATAATTATGACAATCTGTGGCATCTTCTCTATAAGCTTGCCATCTTTAGTAGGCTTACCGGCAACGCGCTTATTAAAGTGATTGATATCTCTGACACCAAATCTGGCAAACTTCTGATATCTGTCTGTCATCTCACTGACCGCCCATGTAAGAGCAGCCACTGCCTTCTTTGCATCTGTGACAACAGGTGTGAGCAGGTGTGGGATTCCGTTGTAGACACTAAGTTCTACCATCTTCGGATCAATCATAATCATCTTTACCTCATCAGGCTTAGCCTTGTAGAGGATAGACATAATGATTGTATTGATACATACTGATTTTCCTGAGCCTGTAGCACCGGCAATCAGCAAATGAGGCATTTTAGCTGCATCAGCCACAACTATCTGACCTGCAATATCCTCACCGGCTCCAAAAGAGAGAAGTGACTTGCTCTCGGCAAATTCTTTAGATTTCATCATCTCTCTAAAGTAGACAGGTCTTGGGTTCTTATTAGGAACCTCTATACCCACTGCAGCTTTACCTGGAATTGGTGCCTGTATAATAATATCACTTGCTGCAAGGTTAAGCTTGATATCATCTGTAAGCGAAACTATCTTGCTGACCTTAACTCCCATTTCAGGCTGCATCTCGTATCTTGTAACAGTTGGGCCACAGGAATAACCTGTGATATTAACCTTAACTCCAAAGTTTTGAAGTGTCTGCTGCAGTCTTCTGGCTGTATACTGATGTTCCTCAGTCTGGTCCTTGGTTTTTTCCACAGGATGATTATCCAAAAGATCAATCTTAGGAAGCTGATAGGCCACCTTTTTCTTGGCTTTCTGCTCCCTCTCTTTTGCGCTGTAATCGGTCATAAGAGCTGAGCTTGTATCTTCCCCATCAAAATCCGAAGCCAAGCTTGTATCTTCCTCATCATTATCTGAAGCCAAGCTCCTGTCTTCCCCGTCCAAATCCGAAGCCAAATTTTTATCTTCTTCATCATAATCTGAAGCCAAGCTCCTATTTTCTTCATCAAAATCAGAGGATGAGCTGTCATAATTAGGCGCTTTATCTTCCTGGTCAGCATTCTCATAAGACTCTTTTTCATCTTGGCTTGTCTCATATGTATTCAAGTCATCTAAGAAGCTTACAGGCTTAGTCTTTGAGACAAAATAATCCTGACTGCCAGACTTTGGCTTTGCAAAAAGATTGTCATTATCAGGCTCGTTGCCAACTATGGACAAGACCTGATTGTCGTCATCTTCGAAATCTCCAAATATATCGCCGGATGTCGGTGCCTGGTTGAAATCAAGCTTTTCCACCTGGTTTGGATCATATATATCAGTGCTAAACTCATCCTTGATATCTGAACCATCTATCAGGCTTGACAAGTTAATGCTGACCTCCTCAAGATTTTCCGGCTCTTCAGGAAGCTTGAGATTGTCTGTAACGCCAAGTCGTTTTTTTCTATATTTTTCTTCAAAGGCTTCCTGGCGCTGTTTAAAGATTTCCTCTTTCTTTTTGAGCTTTTCTAATCTCTGCTCTTCCAGAATTCTAGTCTGCTCTTCAACTTCGCGCTTTCTCGCCTCAGCAAGAAGCTTTTTCTGCTCTAACTGAAGCTTTCTTGCCTCGTCAATCTTAGCCTTCTCCTCACGGCGCAGGCGCTTCTCCTCAAGCCTTTTCTGTCTGAGTTCCTGTCTTGCACGAAGCAGCTCTTCCTTGTCTTTATCAAGGTTTAGGCCCTCATCAGCGCCAAGGTCTTCCTGACAGGAAGGCTTGCCGTAAAACTTATTATCATTTCTTCTTTCCTCCAGCTCCTCATACATCCTCTGTCTTGATTCCATAGAGTGAGTTCTGTAGGCGTCTATATCGCCCCTGGCTGTGTGAACAGCCTGGCTGCTCTTCTCTCTGATAAAGGCAAAGCCATCGATAAGAGATCTCTCAGAGATTATAATTGCACAGATAATTGATATAACTGTAAGAAGAACCATTGTTCCAAAGAAGCCGATAGGTGAGAGTAACTTTACTATAATTCCACCTATCAATCCGCCTCCTGCACCATATTTGGCGCTCTCAGTAAAGTACATGCCAAGGCTTGCTATGCTTACTTCAGGATCATTGGTAATCCTTGTCACATAAGCTGTCATCATAGCCATAAGTACTGCTATGGCCGCAATCTTGACCCTTACAACCTCTCTGTTTCTGCGATTGATTGCATAGTAAACAGTGCAGCCTGCCAAGAGCAGTGGGAATATATATTCAATAATTCCAAAGAGTCCAAAGAAAAGCTTTTTCAGGACATATCCCGCCTTGCCAGCGAGTTCAAAATTGCTTAAGAGAAGTATGAAGCTCAAAGCCAAAATCAGGACAAATGCTATCTCTTCGCCTACACTTGGACTGCTTCCTCTCTTTCCTGTCCCTCTGCTTCTTGCTGTCTTAGCAGGAGCCTTACGGCTAGATGTAGCTGCAGATACCTTTCTAGAGCTTGTCTTAGAACTGCTCGCCTTTGAAGTAGACTTTTTTCTTGCAGAATTTGTACTTTTGCTGCCGGTCTTGCTATTATTCTTCTTTTTTGCACTACCGTCTGCCATTTAATTAATCCTCGTCTTCTGTATTTTCCTCAGAATATCCCTGACGCTTTCTAGCCATCTCATCGCTCTCAAGATACTCATCATAAGTTGTTATCTTGTCGATAAGCTTTCCGCCAGGAACGATTTCCATAATACGATTTGCTGTTGTCTGTATAAACTGATGGTCGTGTGATGTAAAGATTTCTACACCATTGAACTTAATCAAAGCATTGTTGAGAGCTGTGATTGATTCCATATCAAGATGGTTAGTTGGATCATCGAAGATAAGTACATTTGAAGCCATAATCATCATCTTAGAGATAAGGCAACGAACCTTCTCACCACCGGAGAGAACCTTAACCTTCTTTACTCCATCCTCACCAGCGAAAAGCATACGGCCCAAGAAACCTCTTACATATGTTGGATCTGGGTCTGGTGAGAACTGTGTGAGCCACTCAGCTATATTGAGCTCATTGCTGAACTCCTTTGTGTTGTCCTTAGGGAAGTAAGCCCGGCTTGTTGTAACACCCCACTTAAACTCACCCTCATCAGGCTCTTCCTCACCTGCAAGAATCTTAAAGAGCATTGTTGTAGCCTTCTCATTGCTTCCAACAAAGGCAATCTTATCATCGTGATTTACGATGAATGAAACATTATCAAGTAACTTCTCTCCATCGACTGTCTTTGAAAGGTTCTCTACAACTAGGACATCGTTTCCGATCTCACGCTCTGGTCTGAAATCAATGTAAGGATATCTTCTGCTTGAAGGCTTGATATCGTCAAGTTCAATCTTTTCAAGAGCTCTCTTTCTTGATGTAGCCTGCTTTGACTTAGAAGCATTGGCCGAGAATCTCTGGATGAACTCCTGTAATTCCTTAATCTTTTCTTCCTTCTTCTTGTTAGCTTCCTTCATCTGCTTGATGAGGAGCTGGCTTGACTCATACCAGAAGTCGTAGTTACCAGCATAGAGCTGAATCTTAGCATAGTCTATATCTGCAATCTGAGTACATACCTTGTTTAAGAAGTAACGGTCATGAGATACCACGATTACAGTGTTCTCAAAGTTGATTAAGAACTCCTCAAGCCAAGCGATGGCATCAAGATCCAAGTGGTTTGTAGGCTCATCGAGAAGAAGGATATCCGGATTACCAAAGAGAGCCTTGGCAAGAAGAACCTTAACCTTATTGCTACCGTCGAGTTCTGCCATCATCTTGTAGTGAAGATCTGGATCTACGCCAAGACCATTGAGCAACTGAGCAGCATCAGATTCTGCCTCCCAACCATTCATATCGGCAAATTCTGCTTCAAGCATACTAGCCTTGTTGCCATCCTCCTCTGTAAAAGGATCGTGGGCATATATTTCATCTTTTTCCTTCATGATCTGATAAAGTCTCTCATTACCTCTGATAACTGTATCAAGGACCATGCAATCGTCATATTTAAAGTGATCCTGCTCGAGGAATGAAATTCTCTGACCAGGTGTAACAGCTACGTCACCCTTGCTAGGCTCAATCTGGCCTGTAAGAATCTTCAAAAATGTTGACTTACCGGCACCATTTGCACCAATCAAGCCATAGCACTGACCCTCTACGAATTTAATATTTACATCTTCAAACAGCGCTTTCTTACCTACTCTAAGGGTTACGTTGTTAGCACTTATCATTATTCAAATCCTCCAATTCTCTTCTAAAAAAATATGCCTTAATAGACATAAACATACAGATTAAATTCTACTATATAATGCAAATATTTTCAAGCAAACATAAAAGCCCTAAATTGTCCTATTTAGAACAATTTAGAGCTTATATTTTAAATAAATTTACTGTTTTTTCTTAGACCTTCATTTAATATTTTTTCTCTTTGTCGATAAAGATAAAACAGCAAGAAGTCCAAGAGATAAACTAGAGAGGATAAGCCAGACGATATGAGTTATCTGTCACATTATCCTCTTTTAAGAAATGACACTCGTTAAATACAAAGCCATATTTGCTTGAAGCATTGGTTCTTGGTGATATAAAGCAACCTTCAGAATCCTTTTCTTCTCTTTTATTCTTCTCTGCTCTATTTAGGAATGCTCCCTCATATATTCTATCATCCCCTGTGTACAATAGATAAGAGCCGGCAATTCAGACTCATACATAGGCTTCATATTGATAAAATGATCAACGATAGTATTAATGCAATATCTAAAGTCCTCAAGACTCATTCTCTTACTCATCCTGATTACTTCTTCCTTCCAATAGCCCGCTGTAATCTCTGAGGCAATTCTCAGAATATCAATATCATCTTTTGATCTGTAATTAATGTAATTGTTGAGCCAGGCATGGTCCTGTGAAGGCAATCTAAAGCCCTCCTGAGCTATAACTACAAGCCTGATTGCATCTTTTTTACACAGTCTGCGTATAATGCCCAATTCAGCCAAATTGTCTGCATTGTTAAAATACTCTTCTGATTCAATTATAATGCAATACTTTTCAGCCTTAATCAGAGCTTCAAGCATAAGAGCTTTCTTATCATACTCATCAAAGCCTCCATTTTCATTCCACTCATCAGACTCAACATAGAACCTATTGAGCTCACAATCCCCCTCTTTATCCTTTTGTTCAAATCCGACAACTGCCCCATAAGAGCTCATCTCAGCCACTCTATCCCTGACCTGAATCCAATCAGGATCTTCCTGCTCTTGCTGAAATCCATATACTTCCCTTGAATACGGCCCATGCTCTAGATTCATATAGGAGTACTCACTCTTATAGTTCATGATACCTATGCCAAATTCACTCAACCTCTCCCATAAGACATCTGCGATGCTCAAGTCATCACAACTTCCTTCATAATAGCTTAAATACATAATCTCTCCCCCATATTAAATAAACAAGCCCAAGTAAAACATAATAATATTATAAGTATTATTCCTCTCAATATTATTTGGATTCCACAATTTCATCTAATCTCGGAATATATTTTTAGCATTTTTTTGACTTTTGGGTCTAAAAACTCTATAATATCTCTATATTAGTGCAACAATTGTTGCCTGGATTGGAGAAATTATGGATGACAAGAAAATAGTTGTTGCTCTCGGCCGTAACGCATTCGGAGAGACTTTTCACGAGCAACAGGAAAATGTTAAAAAAGCCGCTGTAGCTATAGCAGACTTGGTAGAAGCAAAGTATCGTGTAGTAATCACACACAGCAATGGACCTCAGATTGGTATGATTCAGACAGCTATGACTGAGTATGCCAGATTAGATCCAGAAGATCGTACTGTAGCTCCTATGTCAGTTTGTGGCGCTATGAGCCAGGGTTATATAGGCTACGACCTCCAGAATGCAATCCGTGAGGAATTGCTTAACAGGGGTATTTATAAGACAGTATCTACAATCATCACTCAGGTCAGAGTTGATCCTTTCGATATCGCATTCAGCGAGCCAAGCAAGATTATCGGCAGAGTTATGACAAAGGAAGAAGCTAAGGCTGAAGAGAACAAGGGCAATTATGTAATTGAAGAAGAGCCTGGCAAGTTCCGCAGAATCATTGCTTCACCTATGCCAATTGACATCTATGAAATCGATGCAATCAAGGCCTTACTCGATGCAGATCAGGTTGTAATCGCCGCAGGCGGCGGTGGAATCCCAGTACTTCAGCAGTCTTCACACTTAAAGGGTGCAAGTGCAATCATAGAGAAGGACTACACAGCAGCAACACTTGCTGACAGAATTGGTGCTGACACTCTTCTCTTCCTCACAGCTTACGACAAGCTCACAATCGGTAAGGGAACAGATGATGAGAAGCAGTTCGATACTGTATCAGCACTTGATCTTCACGATTATATCAAGCAGGGTCACTTCCCAGCTAAGACTACCTTCCCTAAGGTTGATGCTTCAATCCGTTTTGTGGCAGCTGACAATAACCGTCGCGCTGTTATCTCTAACTTGGATAAGGCTAAAGAGAGTCTTGACGGCAAGAACGGAACTACAATCACAGCTTAATTGCTCAAATGATCTATTGATCTTTGGCTCAAAGGCTTAATAAATTCAATTAAAAAGGCATGCCAAGCCAGTTGATATGTTAAAACACATATTCTACTGACCTGACATGCCTTTATTTAATTTAAATTTGCTTATTAGAGCTTATCAATAACCCCAGTCCTCATCATCGTACTTTTCAAGAAAACTGTGTCTTTGACCATTAAGCTTATAGCCCAAGGTTTTGTTTAGGACCACATTTTCCTGGGATCTGAAGATATTTTTCTCAACACAAGGATTAGTCTCCTTCAGCTTAGCTATGAGCATCTTGGTCTCCAAGCGCTTAGAGCCAGAATCTCCATTGGCCCTGCATGTTGTGCAGGTATCTGTAAACTTGCAGGCACACTGTATAAAGTGTAGTCCATTGTAATCCCTGAAGTGCTTTATATCATCCTCTCTGACATAATACATAGGTCTGATAAGCTCCATCCCCTCAAAGTTCGTGCTGTGAAGCTTAGGCATCATGGCCTGATACTGGCCAGAGTAGAGCATACCCATAAGAATAGTCTCAATCACATCATCAAAGTGGTGGCCAAGAGCAATCTTATTGCAGCCATATTCCTTGGCCTTGCTGTAGAGATGACCTCTTCTCATCCTGGCACAGAGGTAACATGGACTCTTTTCGACCTCATATACCGAGTCAAATATGTCTGATTCAAATATATGGACTGGTATGCCGAGAAGTTTTGCATTGTTCTCAATAACTCTGCGATTCTGTTCATTATAGCCCGGGTCCATTACAATGAACTCAAGCTCAAAAGGAATCTTATTATGTCTCTTCAACTCCTGAAAGAGCTTAGCCATCAACATAGAATCCTTGCCGCCTGAGATGCAGACAGCAATCTTATCTCCCGGCTTAACAAGCTCATAATCATTGATAGCCTTGACGAAAGGCACAAATATGTCCTTTCTAAATTTCTTTCTCAGACTCTTTTCAATATTTTCCCTTGTCTCCTCATCATTGGCCAATCTGAGGGCATTGTAGGCAACAAACTTTCCGTAGCCTCCCAGCAGATTATAGGCATCATAGCCCTCCTCATTGAGTTTAAGGGCCACGTCCTCACTCAGTCTGCCATACTTACATATAACGACAAGTTTGCTGTTTTTAGGAATTCTATCTCTAGCCCCCTGCATAAGGGCATCATAAACTATATGTATAGAGCCTGGTATAGAGTCATGGTTGTAATCATCTTCATCCCTGACATCAAGAATTATATAATCCTCCCTTGGCATTTTATCAAGCTCTTCTACGCTGATTTCCTTAAATTCATCACTTTGCATCATCACAGTTTCTATTCCTTCCGCATGAGGCGCAGTTGCCGTTACAACCTGTATTGCTATCATGTATATTCTTATTTCTAAAGTAAGTAGCAAGAACATAAAGTCCAAGCACAAGTATAAGGAGCGCAGCTCCAACTAAAATTTTTAAAATCATATATACCTCTCTTCTTTTTACTTGATAGGGGCTCAATCATGCTTTATTATAGATATGGACGTTTTACCCTTACAGATTAATTAAGCTATGAAAGAATAAAATATGAAAATATTAAATATCTATACTGGCGGCACCATATCATCTGCTTTCAATACAGATGGTGTCATTAGTGTAAAAGAAAACCAAACTTCCAAAATCATAGATTTATACCGAGATTTTGCAAGAAATAGTGACTTCGATGATTCCTCAGATATAGAATTCTGTGAACTTTCCCCTTACACCATCTTGAGCGAAAATTTAAGCTCAAGCTACCTCTTAAAACTGATTGAATGCCTGAAAGAATCCCTTAAGGATTCAAGTCTAGACGGCATAATTATAGCTCATGGAACCGATACATTACAATACACAGCTTCAATCCTTAGCTATATTTTCTGTAATGCAAGGATTCCTATAGTTCTTGTCAGTGCAGATTTTGTCATGGATGACCCCAGGTCCAATGCTATTATAAACTTCACAAGCGCTGTCAATTTCATACGCGATTGCCATGCCAAAAACATAATAAATTTTGAGGATATAAAACTCTCTGGCGGAGTTTTTGTCAGCTACTGTAATGTCAGCGGTTATCCTACAATCCACCTAGGCTCTAGGCTTTCAAATCCAGTACTTTTGAGTGCCGACCTAGACAGCGTTTTAGAATCTGAACTATGTATATATACAGGTCATAAATTCAAGCTCAATCCTAACTGTTCACTAAAAAATATGGAGCCCCTTCCACTAGACATAGAAAATATAAGGCTTTGTGAGACGAGTGATTCTGTCTTGAGATTGCGTCCATATCCAGGTTTTAGCTATGATCTCATATCAGATACATATCTTGACAGGGTTAAAGTCGTCCTTCATGAGACTTTCCACGCCGGCACCTGCGCTATAAGCCCTGATTTCATAGCATTTACCCAAAAGTGCAAGGCAAGAAATATACCAATCTATATATCCGGTCTCAACAAGCACGAAAAGGTCTATGAGACATCTGCCCGCTACCAGGAGTTATCAGTTGAGGTTCTAGAGCCATCTTCTACAATTGGAGCCTACTGCAAACTTTGGCTGGCCCTGAGCAATGATCTTGATATCAGAGAAGTAATGAGAACATGCTACAGTTCTGACTGGGTCTGACAATTCGCCAGCAAAACAAAAGCTTATGACTTTAGTCCTTTGAGACCTTCCTAATATAAAGATATAATAAAAAACTCCCCTATATATGTGGGGAGCCGTACAGAATTTTTCCGACCACTAACTGATTATTCCGCACTCAGGAAAACATCAATTCGCCGGAAGGAAAACATCGATACGCGGCAAGGAAAATGCCAATTCGCGTAAGGAACGTAGTAATTCGCCAGAGGAACGCCTCTCGTATATAGCATAGGGAAAAGCTCGATTTTTCAATCAGAAGTTCCTGAAAGACGACCGCCAGCCTATGCTATAAGTCCGCCTGCGGATGCTGTTCCCGACGATGAAGTCGATCGATTAAAACCACGCAATAGCGCGGTTTGCGGGGCTCACGAAACTGGGTTGGCCCCAATTTGGCCCCACAAAAACAACAGTTGCAGAAAAGGACCCTATGTAGAATTATAAAGAGCTGAGACAAGTTATGTTTGTCTCAGCTCTTTTGGTTGTTTTTTCTATGCAGCATTTTCCAAAACAGATTTTTTAGAAACGTTATTCTTTACAATTTTGTTTCTTGTGACCTTGTAAATAAATATGCCGCCATGTAATTATCAAGCTGCGAGAAAGCTTCCTTATCAAATAAAAAGCGGTACCTGATTTTAACACCAAGTGCCGCTTGCTTTTACACATCATACACATCGTACTGCTGTAACTGATAATCTGTATCTCTGTCTATAAGACCCAGCATTATCTCTGCAAATTTGGGGTCAAACTGTGTGCCTTTGCCCTTTTCGATCTCCGACCTTACTACCTCCTGCGGCAGCGCATCACGGTAACTCCTTTTAGATGTCATGGCATCGTAAGCGTCCGCAACCGCTATTATCCTTGCTATCTCGGGAATATCCTCGCCTTTTAGTCCCTCGGGGTAGCCTTTGCCGTCATAGCACTCATGGTGGAAGTGTGCGCCAATGCTTATAAAGGGAGCAATATCTATCTTTTTAAGTATCCCTGCACCGATAGCAGGGTGAGTTTTTATTACCGCAAACTCCTCATCGGTCAGCCTGCCGTCCTTATTTATTATATTGTCCGGAATGCCTATTTTGCCGACATCGTGCAGAAGCCCCGCAAGGTAAATGTCACGGCACTCGCTGTCGGTCTTGCCGTACACCTCGGCTATCATTTCCGAATATTCCGCTACACGCCTTGAATGACCGTGAGTGTATTTGTCCTTTGCGTCTATTGCCGATGCCAGTGCCAAAGCCGACTGCATCACCATGCGATGCATATTCTTCTGCTCCTGAACAAGCAGTTCCTTTTCTCTTTCGTGTGCGGCATTAAGCTCCTGCCCGTTCCTGATTATCTCAATAAGCCTTAACGCCACGGTAAGGGCGGCGATAGCAAGATTAGTGATCGAAATGCCATAGAAGAAAAGCTGTAAGAAAGCCGCAAGGAGAGGAACTGACGCAAAAACAAGAAGTGTTATGAGCATCATCCTGCCAAAGCTCTTACGGTACCGGACAACTACCGTTACTGCGATCAGCCATACTATCAGAGGTATTACCGCACTTATGATATATCCGTCAGAACGCTGATATCTGTTTTGGGCATCAAATGTGTAATACAGCCCCTTAAACTGTGATATTATCAGAAGCAGGACACCGACAAAGACAAGTATCTCATTGATTCTGAGCCTGAGAGGTATCTTTTTGCCGTCCTGATTGGTCTTGATGAAGTCGGTAAGATACCAATTGAAGGAATGGATTATCATCAGCGGACAGAGGAAGGTCACAAAATTGCATATCCTTACCATGTGATATCCCAGTTCGCTCTCATCGCCCCTGTATATGTAGGCGTAGCGGTCTGATATCATGAGCAGGGTCGCAAATATGCCCATGATAAGCAGCGACACTTTTTTGACCCTTGATGTTTTTGATACCAGTCCGCAGAGAGTGACCGTAAAGCAGACTCCCGCAAGTACCAGCATAATGTTCAGTTGGTGTGCTCTTAAAAACTCCATAATATTATTTCCTTCATCTGCCGACAGTCTGTTATCTCATTGTGATGCTCAGCATAGTCAGGTCGTCAAACTGCTCCGCTTCGCCGACGAACTCATCGACGGCAGACTTGACATTTTCAAGAAGTGTCTTCGGGTCGGAGGTGCTGCTGTTGTTCAGCACCGCAAGAAGCCTGTCTGTGCCAAAGAGTTCGTTCGCTGCATTGGTGGCTTCAGCAACACCATCGGTATACAGGAACAGATTATCGGGTATTCATGCCCCGCATTTGCGGCGGTCAGCCTGCCTGTGGATATCTCAAGGCCCCCAAACCATACTGTCACAAACATTTCAAGCTCATTGTTCCTGCATATCTGAGCATTGGTCTGCTCGAGTACCTTTGAAGGACTGCTGCCCGTCATAGCATAATTCTTGACCAAGATCTTAGATGCCATCATAAACAGCGCCGCGGGGATGCCCTTGCCGGAAACATCAGCCATTACCAAGCCGAGGTGATCGCTGTCGATAAGGAAGAAGTCATAGAAATCTCCGCCGACTTCCTTTGCGGGAGTCATTGTCGCATAAATATCAAACTCCGTACGCTTGGGGAATGGCGGGAAGATATTCGGGAGCATCGATGCCTGTATCTTTGTGGCAAGATCAAGCTCTGTGCCGATGCGCTCACGCTCGGCGGTAACATTTTTCAGATTGGTCATATATGAAGTCACACCGTCGGCAAGGCTTTTTACGTTGTCCGCAAGCAAACGCAGACGCAGGGCTTTTTTGTTGTCAAGCACGTTATTATTTAGTTATACACTATTTCCCGCAAAAATGCAATAGGAATAAAAAATATATTATAACTACTTATATTATAGCCGTTTTCCTTATCAATCATTATCCAGGTTTTCTGAACTTTCACATAGATATGTAGTTTTTTACGCAACATCAATACAGATCAAATGATCTTTCAACTATAGAACACGGAGCAGATATAGATGACCGCCTCGACAAACTGCTTCATGACCTGATAACTCATAAGGAATATATTGATTTTCTGATAGAGAGCAGATGCACGAGCTTATTGAGCGCATCGAAGTTCACGCGTCCGACAAATCGAGCGGTCACAGGCAGCAGAAGGTGGACATCTATTTCAGGTTCAGAGTCGCAATCGCCTCGGTGGTGCTTGACAGGAGGGATTACGACAAAAGGAAAAAGGCTACGTAGAGCGTTCTACGCAACCTTTTTGATTGAGATTTAAAACTTCTTTACGGATACCCGTACAGAGGGGAGTTTTTATTATAGTCACATCATTATTCAGATAATCAATCGAACCAAACTCTGAGTGTAGAGATAATCTTCTCCTTATCATCTGGGCTGAGCTTCTGTACTATCTGCATAATCTCGTTGTCAAGTGCTGTATTCTCATAAGCCTTATCAACACTACCTGCAAGATAATCAAGTGAAACACCTGTGAGGTTAGCATAATAAGAAAGCATTCTAAGAGTCATAAGATTTCTACCATTTTCAACGTTACTGATATAACCTGGTGTAACATCTAATGCCTTAGCAACATCTTCCTGTGTAAGTCCCTGCTCAATTCTTAACTTTTTTACCTTTGCGCCTAAATCGTTATCCATAACTTAAATCCTCCATATCTTGTTTTGTGGTAAAAACCACTGATAAGATCAGACCTACTAAGAATAAATCACTTTATTCTGCACTCTGTCTTTTTGTCTTGATGTAATTATATTACATCAAGAATGTATCTTTGTAAAATAAAATGAACATAAATTATAACATATTGACTTTATAATTTATTTAATTAAAACCTTGAAATTCAATATTCTTCTAATAAATGAATTATTTTCTGTTAGCTCTGTATCTAGCAGTTGAATCAAGGATCTTCTTTCTAAGTCTTAAGTGATCTGGAGTGATCTCAAGCAACTCATCTGTATCAATGTAGTCAAGTGCCTGCTCAAGGCTTAAGATCTTAGGTGGTGTGAGACGGAGTGCATCATCAGCACCAGATGAACGAGTGTTAGTAAGGTGTTTTGCCTTACATACATTTACCTCAATATCCTCTGTTCTTGGGTTCTCACCAACGATCATACCAGCATATACTTCCTCACCAGCACTGATGAAGAGAGTACCTCTCTCCTGAGCATTGAAAAGACCATATGTGAGAGCTGTACCAGCCTCAAATGCGATAAGAGCACCATTTTTACGGTAGCTGATATCACCCTTATACTCCTCATAACCCTCAAGTGATGTATTGATAATTCCATTACCCTTAGTATCTGTCATGAACTCACCACGGTAACCGATAAGTCCTCTTGAAGGGATTGAGAACTGAAGTCTTGTATATCCACCATTGATAGGTGTCATTCCAAGCAACTCACCCTTTCTCTGGCTAAGCTTCTGAATTACGCTACCAGAAAACTCTTCTGGAACATCGATATAAGCAAGTTCCATAGGCTCAAGCTTCTTTCCTCTCTCATCTGTGTGATAGAGAACCTCTGCCTTACTTACTGCGAACTCATAGCCTTCACGTCTCATATTCTCTATAAGAACTGAAAGATGAAGCTCACCACGGCCTGAAACCTTATATGAATTCTCAACACCAGGAGTTTCCTCAACTCTCAAGCTGACATCAGTATTGAGCTCACGGAAGAGACGATCGCGAAGGTGTCTAGATGTTACAAACTTACCCTCACGTCCAGCAAGTGGGCTATCGTTAACCATGAAATCCATAGAGAGTGTTGGCTCAGAAATCTTCTGGAACGGGATAGCAATAGGGTTATCTATAGAGGCAAGTGTATCACCGATCTTTAAGTCATCAATACCAGATACAGCTATGATATCACCCATATATGCCTCATCAACAGCAACCTTGTTAAGACCTCTGTATGTGTAGAGCTTTGTGATACGAACTCTCTTGTGTACTGACTCATCGTGATGGTTTACAATCATAACTTCCTGGTTAACCTTAAGGCTACCATTGTCAATCTTACCTACACCGATACGACCTACGAAATCATTGTAATCAATTGTAGAGATAAGCATCTGTGGATCTGCATCCCTGTCACCTTCTGGTGCTGGAATATTCTTGATAATAGCCTCGAAAAGTGGCTTCATATCAACTCTCTCATCATCAAGATCTGCAACGGCAAATCCAGACTTAGCTGATGCAAAGATGAATGGGCAATCAAGCTGATCCTCGTTAGCATCCAAATCTATAAAGAGCTCAAGAATTTCGTCAATAACCTCCTCAGGTCTAGCCTCAGGTCTATCAATCTTGTTGATACATACGATTACTGAGAGCTCCATATCAAGAGCCTTCTGAAGAACGAATTTTGTCTGTGGCATAACGCCTTCAAAGGCGTCAACTACGAGTACAACACCGTTAACCATCTTAAGAACTCGCTCAACCTCACCACCAAAATCGGCATGTCCAGGAGTATCTATGATATTAATTTTTACATCATTGTAGCTGATAGCAGTATTCTTTGAAAGAATAGTGATACCACGCTCACGCTCGATATCGTTGGAGTCCATGACTCTCTCTTCAACTTCCTCGTTGGCACGGAAAGTTCCGCTCTGCTTAAGGAGCTGATCTACAAGAGTAGTCTTACCATGATCGACATGGGCGATAATGGCGATATTTCTTATATCTTCTCTTTTGGTCTTCATTGTGTAAGTCCTTTCTGATCAACTTTCTTCTAAAGGTTGATTAAATTAATTTATTAGCAACTTTCACATTCTAGCATACTAAATACAAAATACAATAGTAAAAATGTAAAAATTTTGTTTTTTTTAAAAACACCCTTAACTCTGTATCACTTTCATCTGATAAAAAATACCCTTTTTATCCATCAAGTCGTCAAATGTACCGTACTCGACACATTTGCCGGACTGAATAACAGCTATCTTATCAGCATCCTTTATGGTTGAAAGTCTGTGGGCAACTATAAAAGTCGTCCTGTTGCGAGTCAAGTTATTGATAGCCTCCTGAATAAGTTTCTCAGAGATGCTGTCTAGGGCTGATGTAGCTTCATCAAAAATGATTACGCTTGGATCCCTTACAAGGGCTCTTGCTATAGATACTCTCTGTCTCTGACCGCCAGAGAGCTTGCCTCCATGCTCACCAACCTGCGTTTCTAAGCCATCTGGCATTCTTTCAATCAATTCATCAAGATTTGCCGCATGTATAGCACTCTTAAGCCTTTCCTCGCTTATATCCTCACAGCCATATATGATATTGTCCCTGAGGCTTCCTGAAAAGAGAATTGAAGACTGAGGAACTACCGCTATCTTCTCCCTGTAAGTTCTAAGATCTATATCTTTAAAGTCCTGACCATCAATAAGGACCTTGCCCTCATCGGCCATTATAAACCCTATTGCCAGGTTAAGAATTGTGGACTTACCAGCGCCTGACTCACCCACAAGGGCAATAGTCTCACCCTTCTTTACATGCAAATTCAAATCATCGAGTATAAGCCTGTTACTTCCTGCATACTTGAAATTTACATGCTTGAAATCAAACTCACCCTCAACCTTGTCCAGTTTTTTCTTGCCTTCATTCTTTTCGATATCATCATTGAGAAGAACTTCTCCTATAGAATTTACAGACTCAATACCCTTGGCAATGATAGGTATAAGGGTTACAAAGCTTGAGACCTGATTTACTATTGTGGCAAAGTATGATTGGTAAAGTGTTATATCTCCCGGCAAGATGCTTCCCTTAAAGGCCAGAATACCAGTGAAGGCCAGACATCCTATCTGGAAGATCTGAAATATTACCCAGCCTACCGATCCAAAGATCTGCTGAATTATGTCAAGTTTATAGCCTTTCTCAGCCACATTGAAGAGCTGCTCTGAGATTCTTGAAATCTCCTTCTCCTCAAGGGCATGAGCTCTGGTTACAGGAATGAGCTCCACCATCTCCATCACCTGGGCTGATGTCTCCTCCATCTCATGTCTAAACTCGTAATTTCTCTTCTTCATGACATTTCTGAAGAAAACCAGAGTCAGGGCCGCAATCGGGGTTGTCACTAGGAAAAATGCGAAAACTACCATGCTTCTGGATATGGTTACAGCAAGCGCTATTCCTATATTGAGAAGTATATTGAGCGATGAGATTAAGAGCTGGGTCGACAACTGCTCGACCATCTCTACATCTCTGATAATCTTGGAGGAAAGACGACCACTTTGGGTCCCCTTGTGGTATGAGATTGATAACTGTTGTAATTTCCTAACCAAGGCCTTTCTCAGGCCAACCTCTGCATACCTTGTTGCTAGAGACTTGTACTTGGTATAGAGGTAATTCATAGGGATATTTAATACTAAAAGAAATACCATCAAGAGAGACTGAAGTATGACATCTCTCGTTGTATTAGGATTATTGCTTGTCACATCATTGATTATATTAGCTGTGACTATAGGTAGAACCCAGACAGGACAGTGTTTTATCAAGAAAAAAAGGACAGCCAGTACAAATTTGTAGTAGTTGCCCTTGTAAATTCTTATCAAAATTATAAGAGGATGGTTACGGTGCTTTCTGTAGCATTCCGTAAACCATTCCTCGACATTAATCCCTTTAGGTTCTTTCAAATTGAAAGAAGATTTCATAATTTATGCCTTATCTGATAATTTCATCAACATTTTCAGCTATGATAGCCTCACCATCATTGCCTTCAATATTAACATTCTTAAGTACCAACTTTTTAACATTGCAAGCTATAAGGCCCTGACGTGAAGCCTCGTCACAACCAAGCATCATTGCAGCCACACCTGGCTTTGCATCCTCAGCATAAGAGAAATTGATATTCTCAAATGTGAGCTCCTCAATCTTGCTCTCTGGAAGGCCATAGATATAAGTACCTGCTACATGGCAATTCTTAGCATCAATATTCTTAAATGTAAGTCTCTTGATTGCTGGTGTTCTGTCATCAACAGGAAGGGCCTTTCTTGTGCCTACATACTCTGTTCTTCCGTCTGGATCGCAGAAGTAGAAGCTGTTTACAACAAATGGAGTCATAACCTGATCCATGTCAATATTTTCAAATGAGATATCATCAAGAACTGACAACTTACCTCTTCCTCTTCTAGTCTTAACTCTGAGGCCTCTGTCAGTATTCATAAAGAGGCAATCCTTGATATGTACATCGCACACACCAGCGGCGATCTCACTTCCTACTGTCACTGCACCGTGTCCATCTCTCATGCAGCACTGGCGAACTACCATGTTAGATGTTGGTGTCTGGTACTTCTTAGCCTGATAGATCTTACCAGACTTGATTGCTATACAGTCATCACCTACTGAGATGTATGTTCCAAGAACAAGTACATCTGTACAGCTCTCTGGATCAAGTCCATCTGTATTGTGCGAGTTAGCTGGATTCTTAATCTTTATATCAATGAATTTGAGGTGTCTGCTGAAATATGGGTGAATAGTCCAAGATGGAGAATTCTGTACAGTTACGCCCTGCATTGTGACGTGATCACAATTATTGATAAAGAAGAGTCTTGGTCTCCAAGCTATATTTCTCACCTTGCAGTTATTCCACCAGTTCTCGAAATTTGTGTTTCCTTCAATCACGCCCTGACCGGTAATAACAACATTGGACACGTTGATACCGCATACTATTGCGGAAAATGTATCCATTGGATTACCTTCCCAGCTGCCGAGATTATATTCCTTTGTCTCGTCATATGACTGAATCTCACCCGGAAGAATTGGGAATTTCTCTCTATCTGTGTAAGCTGACAACTTAGCTCCCTTAGCTAATTCAAGCACTAAATCACTCTTTAAGAAGATGCTAGAAATCATATATGTTCCAGCTGGAACAAGTACTCTGGAATTTGCTGGTGCTGCCATAATTGCACACTGGATAGCATTGGTATCATCATGCTTTCCATCGCCATAAGCGCCGAAATCTATTACATTGAGAGTTACAAATTCGTAATCTGTCTTGAAGTCTACTCTTCCAACTTCTTTGCCTTCCATAAGGGCCACTACGCTATAGTCTGTATCAGGCTTTAAATCATAGATGGAGGTAACTGTTGTCTCAGTCTCAATCTTTCTAACATCATTTACAATGAGCTCATACTTCTTATCTGAATAGTACTTACCAGCCTCAGTAAGTTCAACTACCGCACTTCTGCCTGTTTTAAACACAAGATTTAATTCCATATCTTCCTCCATCAGTCATTAACTACTAAATCAATATTTCTGCCATAATCCTGGTATTTTCTAGTCTTCAAGCTCTCAACATAAGAAATCAGAGCAATCTCAAGACTCTTTGTATCCTCTACATCTTCAACCTTAGTAAATAAGCTATCTGCAACTTCTTCGTACTTCTCAGCTAAAACAAGCTTCATACGGCAAGCCTTGTAGATTCCATATGCAGCTAAATTTGCCGCATTTGCGTCATCTTCCTTGCTATAGCCCTTTTCCTTTATATCTGCTATAACTTTTCTAGCATATCCTCTCAACTCGTCAAATATTTCATAGAGCTGCTGGCTTGTGTTCTCGCATGTATCAAGAAGGCAAGCAAGCATTGTGCTCGCATCCATAAAGTTCTTATCTGACTTCTCATATACATCATTAAAATATGCTCTCACCTGGGCGATAGCATCATTATAGTGCTCCTTCTTGCCATCGAGTGACTCGTAATTCATGTAGAATGGGTAAATCTCGTATGCCTGCCATGGAGTCAATTTTCCATCTTTAGCAACAAAGTGGCCCAATTCAGAGCGATCCTGCTTAAAAAGATTTGCCGCAATTCTTATGGCCTGATTTCTCAATTCCTCATCCTGTTTTATAGCATAGGCCTTGTAGAGAGCGTTGCCCAATCCATATACGCAGACGCAGTCGCCTAAGCCTGCCTTTAAGTCTTCATTTGCAATTGTGAGGAATTTGTTTAAATCCTTCTCAACTGTCTCATCACCAGCCAGATCATAGAGAGCGCAAAGTGAGCTTATAACTCTTGCATAGTCTCTTTTTGTCTTTATTTCTACCTTAGAAATGCTCTCAAGAAGCATATTTTCGTACTTAATATCTCTTATCACTGTGTCTTCTCCTTTTATTTTTTAGGCCTGAGGCCCTATTTTAACCTTTTAAAGTGCTTTATATTCGAAGCTGTCAAACTCGCCATATATGACATCAGTCTGCTCTTCTCCATTTTCGTCCTTATATTTACCCTTGTCTGCAGCATGAGCATACATTCCAAGGCATAGGCCTGTAAATCTCTTGCCCTTATTCAAGCCCTCATCAGAAAGATAGCTTGCATCCTCAACTGTATCAATATAGGTGTAATCAAGGCCGTCATAACTCATAAAGAATTGTCTCTTTAGCTTATTTACTACCATCTTAAGGTAGATAAACTCCTGGGAAGGGTCTATCAAGACTGGTTTTCTTGGTCTTGATCCGTCTATGTATTCCTCTATCATTAGTTTTAATACTGGTTTTGGATCCTCCTTGGCAAATACTCCAAACTTGAGGTAGGTATTTTCATCGTAATAGCTGATCATACCCACATCCTGTCCCGGATAAATATCAGGCATTTTCATCTTAACAATAGCCTCAAACTTCATATCTTCCTGTCTTCTGAGGAGCATATTTTTTGCATGAATTGAATTCATGTCATATCTGCTTCCCTTAATATAAAGGATTGAGTCAAGCAAGGATATTCCATCTTCTTCTGGAGCTCTGGCAAATATCCAGCAAGGCTTTATATAATTGTCCTCGAAGTCATCAAAATATGTATTTTCATATATTGTCTCTGGAAGATTAGGTTTTATCTGTAAGACTGATGGGCCATCTAAGTTATTTACAATAGGCCAGCCATCTGGTGTCCAGGTTACTGGGTCTAATGCCGTCTCTCTTCCGAGAACTGTAAACTTGCCATCTATACTTCTTCCACAAAGATAAACCATGTACCACTGGCCATTCTGAGTCTGAACTATCTGTCCATGACCACATCTTTGTATCATGGCCCCAGTATCCTTCTGGGTCATAATTGGATTATATGGACATGGCTCATAAACTCCCATTAGTTCGCGGCTTCTGGCAACTGTTACTCTGTGAAGAGGGCCTGTGCCTCCCTCAGCCAAAAACAGGTAATAATATCCATCTTTTTGTATGATTCTTGGTCCCTCTGGTGCTCTCTTAAAATCCCCATAATATAGTAATTTATCATCACCAATCTTTTCAGTTGCGTCCTCACTGATTTCAAAAATTCTTGCTCCCCTGTTGAGCAGCATATATCTTCTTCCATCAGAATCATTGAAAATAGATGGATCTATACCCTCTACATCTATATAGCTAGGCTCTGAGTATGGACCTTCAGGCCTTTCTGAGCTCACAACTACCTGTCTTCTTCTCATAGACTTTGGATCATCATTGTTTAACCTATAAGTAACTGCTATATAAAACTTGCCCTTATAGTAAGATATATCTGGAGCCCAGTATCCGCGGCCTCCGTTTAAATCATCCAAGCCAGCCCATTCTGGGTTTGTTATGGCATAGCCAATTACATGCCAATGTACCAAATCCTTGGAATGTGAGATAGGAATACAAGGAAAATAGACAAATGATGAATTTGCCATATAGTAATCGTCATTGACCCTAACTATTGATGGATCAGGATAGAAACCTGTTCTTATAGGATTTCTGTAGAGTCTTGAATATGGCGCTCCTATGACATCTTCAAAATACTCCTGCAAGTCAAAATACTTGTTCTCATGAGCTATATCTATAGGTGTTATAAGATTTAAATCGCCCTCCACAGGTGACAAGCCAGCCCTCTCAACCAAGTACTTGCAGGCATCTTTGCTGCCAGACATAGCTGCATAGTGCAAAAGGCTTCTGTGATTCTTTTCCCTATCACACAAGTTCAGTCCTGTATGTTCAACTATATACTTTATTAATCTTACATCGCCGGTCTTTGCTATGTAATAGGACATCTCTATTCCATCGTCCAAATCAAACAAAGCCGAAGGTTCATGAGTTAAGATATCTACTATCTCATCATAATTTTCAATGTAAATTGCGTCTTTTAATGACCTCATATTTTTTCTCCTATTTTTACATTTACTTTTATATGATACTATATCAAGTCCTTTTTTTCTACTTATTTATTCCTTTATATGGTCAAAATACAGGCTTCTTCCTTATGCCGCAGCTGGCTCGACTTTTTTCTGGCTCGCCACTCATTCGCTCCGCGAATATTGTGGCGAGAGTTTTGTTTTCTTTTTACTGATGTTTTGTTTCCGGCTCTTTCTTGGCTCGCCACTAATTCGCTTCGCGAATATTGTGGCGAGGTTTTTCGCTTTCTTTTTTCTGATGTTTGCTGATTTCTTCCTTTCTGCCCTCGCCACGCACCTTCGCAGACGCTATGCGTCTGCTCATGATGCGGCTTCGCCGCATACTTAAAAAAGCCCCCAAAAATCCCACCTTGCAAGCAAGCTTGCGGTGTGATTTTTAGGGGTTTTTTGTGCGTGGCTCGGCTACGCACAAAAAACCCAGTGTCCGAGGACACTGGGGAAATTGATTTTTTGATTTGATACCGAAGTAGGATCACTCCTTAACGGCACCGATGTTAACACCCTGTACAAAGTACTTCTGGCAGAATGGGTAGATAATAGCGAATGGAAGAATAGCTACTATTACGGCTGCTGAAGCAATTGTATTTGGATCTACTGAATCATCGTTAGGGATATCTGAATCCATAACCATATTACGAAGCTTGATCTGGAAGTTGAACAAGTTGTTGTTTGTAATGTAAATCTTGAAGTTTGTGTAATCATTCCAGAAAGCAACGGCGAACATAAGACCAATTGATGCAAGAGCTGCCTTTGAAAGAGGAAGTACGATCTGAACGAAAATTCTCATTGGAGAACATCCGTCGATCTCAGCAGCTTCAAACAAGGCTTCAGGTATACCTTCGAAGAAGTTTCTCATCAATACCAGATTATAACAGTTAATTGACATTGGAAGAATTACAGCCCAAAGTGTGTTAAGTAAGTGGAGATTCTTCATTACGAGGAACTTAGGAATCATACCACCATCGAAAATCATTGTGAAGAGGAGCATGTAAGCGAAGAAATTTCTACCTGGCATCTCCCACTGAATTAATACATAACCACCAAGTGTTACAAGTAAAAGACCCATAAATGTACCGATTAATGTAACGACACATGAAATGAGGAATGGTCTGTAGAGAGCAGCTCTCTTAAAAATTGCTCCATATCCACCTAATGTGAATGAAGAAGGAACCCATCTAAAGCTATATGCTGAAGATGCATCCAATGAATCGATAATGACCTTCCAAATTGGAAGCATAATTGCTAATGAAATCAAGATGAATACAAGTCCATTAACAAGTGGGAAGATCTTGAATTTTTTCTTGTGTTTTACCACAGTAACTGTATTGTCACTCATTTTTTAATGACCCTCCTTATACAATACCACGTCCACGGACCTTCTTACTTAAAAAGTTACATGTAAGTACAAGAAGCATACCGATGAAAGACTTAAACAAACCAACTGCAGTTGTATAACCGTAATCTGAGTTACCACTAGAGAATGTCTTGAAGTAAACGTATGTCTGAAGAACCTGACCTACAGAATATACAGCAGCATTAATTGTTACGAATACTGACTCGAAAAGGTTCATAACCTTAGCGAGGTTAAGGATGAATACAGTGATGATTGTGTTAGCCAATGCAGGAAGTGTGATGTAAAGTAATCTCTTCCAACGGTTAGCACCATCGATCTGAGCAGCCTCATAAAGATCAGGGCTGATACCAGAAAGTGTAGCAAGGAAGAGGATTGTTCCCCAACCTGTATCCTTCCAAACGTTCATTACGTAGAAAGTACCTCTCCAGTACTTTGTATCTCCAAGGAAGTAGATAGGCTCATTAATGAGGTTCCACTTAAGGAGAAGACTGTTAACAACACCTGAAGCGTTAGGATCAAGAATCATCTTAAATACAGATGCTACTACTACCCATGACATGAAGTGAGGTAAGTAAACGATTGTCTGTACTGTCTTCTTGAAGCCAAGTGATACGATCTCATTAAGAAGAAGTGAGATAATAACAGCTGCGCCAGTGTTAAGAACTAACTTAGTAATTGAAAGAATAAGTGTATTTCTGAATGCCTGCCAGAAATATACATCATTTGTGAACATCTGCTTGAAGTGCTTAAGTCCAACATAGTAAGGATCTGTGATTACGTATCTTGTGAATGCGTAACGACATCCAAGCATTGGCCAGTAGTAGAATAATACGATCATGATAAATACTGGGATAAACATGATGTAAAATCCTCTGTGGTAGTACATTGTTGTCCATATACTTCTGTTGATAGAGTTTGTAAGATATTTCTTATCTACTCCAAGATCTTTCTTGAAATATTGTAACACATCGATAAAGCAACCAACTACTCCAATGATAAGACCAAGAATGAGTAAGACTGAACCTGCTCCAATAACATAGTTTGATCCATTATAACCATCTGAAAGTAATTCTGTTAACCTATGTAATGTGAAATTTGTCCTGCTTGTGTATCCCTTAAAGTCAAATGCAACAAATGAAACGATGAAAATGACTGCAGCCAAAGCTGTAGAGATGAATGAAAGTTTTTCCTTCTTTAAAACGATAAGGATGATTGATGCTACAAAGCAAAGAATGAAGAGGTACCACATAGCTGGTACACTGATGTTCATGTAGCTGTATGCATCTGTAATGTCTTCTGTATTCTGAACGAATGGCATCATAGAGCCAATCATTGCAACTACGAGACCTATAATAGCGATTACCTTAAGGCTGCCTTCTGGCTTATCATTAACTTTAGTGCCGCACTTAGGGCAAACCTTAGCGCGCTTAGGTAATTCTGTATTACAAGATTTGCACTGCATTATTCTTTATACCCTCTTTCCTAAAAATAATTAGTTTATTAGTAAACTAAAAATCAGAATCCAGACCGGGCGCAAATGCACCCGGATGAGGATTCTTATTAAAAATATAATTATAACTGATTAGTTAAAATTACTTATTTAAAGACTTGAGAACTTCCTGAACAAGAGCACCAACTCTGTCATTGTATGTCTTCATAGCCTGATCAACTGTCCAATCACCAAGAGCAACCTTAGAAATTGCCTCGTTACGAGCTGTGTTGATATCTGTGATATCAGCGCCGAGTGTCTCGTTCATTGGAAGTGGAACAGCAACTGTAGAATTCTTAGCGAAGAACTCTGCATTAGTCTTAGTAACCTCTGTGATTGACTTCTCACCTGGATCTGAAGTCTTGAACTTTGTAAGAACAAGAGTTGGATCAATGTGGTTCTTTGTCATAAGAGTAGATGGCTTCTCTGGAGATGGAAGCATGTGGAACTCGCCTTCAGCGTATGTCTTAGACTTCTTGCCATCTGGATCATCAGCTAATGTAACTGTCTCAGCCTTTGTATCCCAGTGAGTACCCTTAGCACCGTACTCCCAAGCTGTCTGAACGTCGCCGCCATCAAGCATTGTGTCGATGAAGTACTTGAAGATACCTTCTGGATTCTCTGCAGAAGCATTGATACACCAAGCTGGTGCAATACGCTCTACATATGTGCCAAGCTCCTTGATTGGGTTGATAGCAATAAGATTGTCATCAAGCTTCTTAGAAGCAAGGTTTGTCTTAAGTGTCTGTGCCCATGTACCTGCCCAGTATGTGAATACACCAGACTCTGTAGAAGCGTCTGTTGAGTAGAACTTGTTACGAGCATCTGTTGTCTTCTGACCAAGTGTAGCCTTATCGATAACGCCATCCTTAACAGCTGTCTGGATTCTCTGAAGAGCATCCTTCATTTCCTGCTGTGTGAAACCGTCAACGTACTTGCCTGTTGAATCCTGGTAGAATGTGTAGTTAGCCTTCTGATAGAACTCAGGAAGGTAGTTAGTATATGGAGCCTCTGTGCTGACGAAATCAGGAGCAGAGATTACATAGTGACCAGCTGCCTGAGCCATCTGCTTAAGGTAACCATAGTATGTATTGAAGTCCATTGTTACGCCATCAACCTTTGATGCGTCAATGCCAGCCTTGTCAAGCCAAGCCTTCTTAATGTATGTGCAGCAACCATTACCACGGTATGGAGAGAAACCATACATAGCCTTCTGGCCGTCTGAACCATTAACAAGAAGTGCGCTAAGAACGTTGTTAGCTGTTGAAATAAGTCTGCCTGAGTTCTTTGTCTCTGATCCATCCCATGCAGATGTCATGTTCCAAAGGAAACCATTTGAAGCATAAAGTGCATAGTAATCAGATGAAAGAAGAACTACGTCTGGCTGATCATTACCGTTGAATGCGTTAGCTACTGCATCATAGTAACCAGAGTGATCAGGACGTACCCAATTGATATCAAGGCCTGTAAGAGTACCAAGATAATTGTAGAACTCCTTACCACCATTAGACTCAGAAACGACTGTGTTATCAACCATTACTGTGAACTTTCCTGGCTTTGTTACTTCTTTCTTCTCGTTTGATGTGCTCTTTGTTGTGCTTGTTGAAGATCCGCAAGCAACAAGGCTCATTACTGATGTAAGTGTAAGACCTACAGCAGTAAGCTTCTTAACTGTGTTTTTCATAAAAGAATAAACCCTCCTTTTGGTCTATGGGATGTATCCCACGCTCAAATTTATTAACATGGATATAATAGCATTTTTGTTAGTTTTTAACAAGGGTTTCTTGAACTTTTCTTGTTTTTTTTTTGTACACTTTGTAAACATGGCTCAAATACTGGCCTTAAGCCCATGCAATGCAAAGGCGCATTTTGTCATTTTTTACTATTTTCATAGTTTTTCTGTACTTTTTATTCCCTTTTTCCTAAGTTTTTTTATGTGTATTTTGCACTATTTACATTTTTCTTCCAATTAACTTTTATATAAAACTAACAATTTATGACGTTTTTTACTTATATTTCTGACTTCTTTTGTAAGTTTTTTCATTTATAACTCAAGTGAGCTTATAAATTTTATCGCTTTGTACATAATACACAAGAGCCTTTTTCTCCTTGATTATCTCAGCACCAGCGTAGGCTTCTCTTACCTTTCTCTCGAAGTCCAGGGCGTGTTCTGTGTCAATCGCTGCGCTCATTTCAACATTCTGACCATACTCTGTAGCAATTATCTGCCCCTGACAGCCTTCTATCAGCTTCTTAAATGTTGAATATCCACTGTAATCAAGTTCAGCCTTAAACTCATATCCCCCTTGCAAAGTGACAAATTCAGCATTTTCAAGAGCTTCCTTTGCAGCTCCCTGATAAGCCCTCACAAGTCCTCCAGTACCTAATAAAGTTCCTCCAAAATACCTGGTCACAACAATCATAGTATTTACTGCATTCATGCCTAACAGTAGATCTAACATTGGTCTGCCCGCTGTTCCCTGTGGTTCTCCATCATCTGATGCCTTCAAGGTCTGTCCCTTGTCTGAGAATTCAGGATGATATATATAAGAAAAGCAATGATGCTTGGCATCAAAGTATTTTTTTCTTATGGCATTAACTTTTTCCAAAGCATCTTCCTCGCTGTCAATCTTTGTCACATAGGCTATAAACCTGGACTTCTTCTCAACAAGCTCCCCATTTCCTTCTTTAATACAATAATTCAAAACATTTACCTCTAAAACATACTATTTGCACTTATTATCGCAAATATGGTAAAATTGAGCAACAGTTTATTAGCTGTTAAAGTCCGCCTAGCGGAAGAGTCTTTATCTATAAGACATAAAAATTGAATATATAAGGGAGTAAATTATGAATTACGGGAAAAACAGCATTATCAAAAAAAAGAAAATGCTAAATTCCACCGGCACCAAACTTGGTACCAAAGCTGGAATCTTTTCAATAAAGCTCTTTTTTATCGCTATTGTAGCACTTATTGTATCAGGCGCTTGTCTGGGTCTTGGAGCAATCCAGGGCATCATAGCTTCAGCGCCAGATGCTTCAACCATTGACGTTTCGCCAACCGGTTTTGCTACTAAAATATACGATAATAATGGCGAAGAGATCCAGATGCTTGCAACTACTGGTTCTAACAGAACTTCTGTCAGCCTTGATCAAATCCCAGAAGATCTTCAGCATGCTTTTATAGCTATCGAGGATGAGCGTTTCTACGAGCACAACGGTATTGATATGAAAGGTATCTTCAGAGCTGCCGCTATCACCTTTTCAAAAGGTCGCCTCTCTCAAGGTGCTTCAACTATCTCTCAGCAGCTATTAAAGAATAACTACTTTAATGCTTATAATGAGACTACAATCCAGAAGATTAAGAGAAAGATTCAGGAACAGTATCTGGCCGTTAAGCTTGAGACTGTTATGACTAAACAGGAGATTCTTGAGGATTACCTCAACTCAATCAACCTCGGAAATGGCTACTACGGTGTTCAATCCGCAGCCACTGGCTATTTCGAAAAAGATGTATCTGAATTGAGCTTGAGCGAGTGTGCTGTTATTGCTTCAATCACACAGAATCCCACAAAATATAATCCTGCTAAAAACCCAGAAGACAATCAGATCCGTGAACGTTCTGTTCTAGATCACATGCTTACTCAGGGTTATATCACTCAGGATGAGTACGAAGAAGCTAAAGCTGACAATGTCTATGACAGAGTTATAGGTGCAGACCTTCAGCTTGCAGGTTCTACATATTCATATTTTGTAGATGCACTGATTGATCAGATATATGACGATTTAAGAGAGCAATATGGTTATACCGACTCACAGGTCAATAACCTGATTTACAAGGGTGGTTTGAAGATCAACTCAACACAGGATATGAGGATGCAGGAAATTGCTGACAAAGTCATCAATGATCCAGATTACTATCCATCATCTACAGAATTTTCTATCTACTACACACTTGTGTTAAAGGACACTCACGGTGATTTAAAATCTTATTACCAGACCGGCTTGCAGGACTACTTCAAGAGAGAATTGGGCATGTCAGATTTCACCCTGACCTTCAGTGATCAGGATGAAGCCAATGAATATATAGACAAATACAAAGAACACCTCACAGCTGATGGCAGCGAGGTCGTCCACGAATCTGTCAACTATATCATGGAACCTCAGATGTCTCTTTCAATAATGGACCAGCATACAGGCCAGGTTAAGGTTCTTGTAGGTGGCCGAGGCGAAAAGACCGGCAACAGAACCATGAATCGTGCAACTGACACCTTAAGACAGCCAGGTTCTTCAATTAAGCCTTTGGCAGATTATGGTCCAGCACTCGACACTGGTGCCATAACACTTGCAACAGCAATAGACGATGCACCATTCTATTACTCAGGAGATGAAGCCAAGCTCGTAAAGAACTACTTCGTCGGCGAGTACAGAGGTATGATGTCAGTTCGTCAAGCTCTTACATTGAGCCAAAATGTTCCAGCAGTAAAAACTCTTACCATGATAACTCCAAGAGTTGGTTTCAACTACTTAGAGAAATTTGGTATCAGTACTCTTCTTTCACCTGAAGAATCCACTAACGGATTGAGCGATATGGTCCAGTCTTTAGCGCTGGGTGGTCTCACTTACGGTGTTAAGAATATAGAAATGTGTGCAGCTTATGCCACTATCGCAAACAAGGGCGTCTACACAAAGCCAATCTACTACACTACTGTAGAGACAAGCAGCGGCGAAATTCTTCTCGACAACAGAGAACTGACAACCCACCGCGTCATGAAAGAAAGCAGTGCATGGCTCTTAACCAATGCACTTGAATCTGTTACAGCAGTCGGTACAGGTGAGACAACAGTACTTGACAACCAGCCTACCGCAGGTAAGACAGGTACAACACAGAATGTTACAGATAAGTGGTTCTGTGGATACACACCATACCTAACTTGTGCCATCTGGCTTGGCTATGATGACAACTCTAAGGAATTGCCTAACTACATCAACCACAGACTCATGTGGCACAATATCATGCAGGATATTCACAACGATTATGAAACAGGTTCCTTCGAAAAACCTGACGATATAGTCGAGATGACTGTATGTAAGCAATCAGGTCTTCTTATGACAGATCTTTGTAGCCAGGACCCAAGAGGTGATCAGGCTGTAACTGAGTACTTCGCCGCGGACAATGTTCCAACCAAGGAATGTGACCGACATGTCAAAGTTACTATGTGCCTTGACTCTGATAAGGTAGCAGGCCCAGGTTGTACCAACACTGCAACAGGAGTCCTCATAAGAAAAGAAACTCCAAGCAAAGCTGTCACCGAAGGCGATGAGCACTATACAACTTGGGATGCGGCTTACAGCATTACAGATCAAGAGTTAACTGAAGTCTGCACAGAACATGCAAACGGTGGCGGAAGCACTAAAAACCCTGCCACATCGACCACAAAAGAGACAGCTAAGGCTACTGAATCGACCACAAAAGCCGCTTCAACTACAAAGGCAGCCTCGACTACCAAGAAGAGCAACTGATTTGATCTTTAGATGAATTTTCTCTTCTTGAAGAAATTCAATTTCATATTTGTTTTTCAATGTTTGAATAAAAAAATGCGAGAAGCCTGAGCTTCTCGCATTTTTTAGTTAAGCATTTTTAGTTAAGCATTTTTTAAGCATTTTTTTAAGCATTCTACTAATCTTTTTTGATCATTATTTTATCATTTAGGTTGCTTATTCACTATCAGCTATTCTCTTAATTATGAGAGTCAAGGAAATTCTGGGCTTCAGCCACATAAGCACTCTCCTTGAATTCATCTGTAATTATCTTATAAAACTTCTTAGCATTATCGGTGTCCTGCAAAGCTACATAAGACTTTGCAATATTGTAAACCGCATCAACCTTGGTCTTATCAAGTTTATAAGCCTTGTTAAGATTCTCTATTGCCTTGGCAAAATCTCCTGTATAGAAGGCAGCCATGCCCTGATCATAGAAAGAATTTGCCGCATTGAGAGATACCGCGCCTGAAATTGTATTGTAGAGTTTCTTGGCATCATCGCCAGGCAACTGACTCACATCAATGTCAATCAAGGCCTCTGCTGCTGCATTAGGATCATTTGCAATAAAGAGATCTGCAGACTTAATCAGTGAAATCAAGAGTTTATTGCTGCCCGAATCAGAGCTAAGTTGCTTAATCTTCTCATTGAGAGAATCCCTGTCAGCCTTCACTTCTTTTAGCTCACCCTCCAGATTTTCAAGTTCCGAATTGCTTGAGGCAAGCTTCTCACTGTACTGCTGAATACTTGAATTGTACTCTTCAGAGTTTCCTCTGTTTTTTGCAGGTATTATCAAGAACCAAACCAGGGCTGCACCGATAAGAACGCCTACCAAAACATTGATAATGGTGATAGCTCCGTTGCTAGGCTCCCTGTATGTTGATTTAGGAATGATTACATCATTTCCGCTGAGCGGCTTATTGTCAAGTACAGCCTTCTTTTCTTCCTCTCTGACCTCTTTTTTCTTCTTCTTCTGAGTTCTAAAATCGATTTCATTGAGGTATTTCTGAGCCAAAGGATTGGACCTGTCAATCTTTTGCACAGCAATCAAAAGCTTCTTAGCTCTCACATACTCCTTATTTCTCATATAGATAAGGGCCAAGAGCTCATATGCTCTTAAGAGCTTAGGATTCTTATCTATAACCTTTTTAAGCTGAATATTGGCCAAATCAAAGTTTTTCTCTTTTGCATATTTAAGGGAGATATTGTAATTCTTGACAGAATTAGCAATCTCTTCAAATCTTCCAGGATTATCCTGAACTTCCTTAATGTACTTGCCAGCGATATTTTTATCTTTGACAATATTGTTGCTTATAACCCATTCAGACAAGGCACTCACGATATCTCCAACCTCGTGGTAGACAAGGCCCAGGAGATTATGAGCATCTATATTATCCCTGTCAAGTATAACTGCCAGCTTCAAGCTTTCAATAGCACTGGTGAGCTCTCTCTTTTCAGCCCTTGCTAATCCAAGATTGTAGAACTGGATTGATGCAAGTTTGGCCTTCTTATAATAAGATACATCCGCTCCGCATTTAGGACAAATATCTGAGCTGTTTAGTTCAGCCCCACACTCATAACATCTCAATTGAATCACCTCTTGCTCTTCTTATCTTTGCTCTCAAGAATAGCATTGATCAATTCTGTAAGGTCAGGAATGTCATTGTTATATATTGCGCTCTCAGCGTCATCAACCTCTGTATAAGGCTTAAATTTCTTGATTTCTTCATCAAAATCTATCATGTCAAATCCTTTCATCCAAGCCAGGCATATGCCGGCAGTAATAAAGTAAAAATCACTTAAGTATAATAACGATTGCTAGCAAAAAAATCAATCTCAATATGGTCCATTCAAGATATTTTGATAATTTTCCTAGCCTCGTGTTCAATTTTAACCACAAGCCTTGGATTTATCAAAACTTCAATACAGGCCCCTTCCTTGGCACTCGCATTGTCAAATGCTGAATAATCTTCACTGTCATTGACTTCCTTAAGCACACTCTCTATAAGAATTCTATCCTGAATTGAATATTCACAGACAACCTTATCGCAGATGTCTTCGCCGATATCAAGCTTATAAAAAAAGGCTATCCAGCTGTTATGAAGGGCCGTGACTCTTTCCCTTCTCTCAGGCTCAATCTCAGCCAGAGCTGTCTTAAGTCTAAAGTCAATCTGCCTGCTCGTCTCCTCTTCCTTTTCGAAGGACAGAGCCAGCTCCCTAAGCCTTTTTTGTTTGGAATCAATGAGTTTTTCGAGCTCATCGTGCTTCTTTTCCAGTTCATCCTCAGACCTGGCAAATGAAGAACCAGCCACCAAGCCCTCCTTTTCAAGCTCATCTATCTCAAGCCTTGCCTCTTCTAATTCCTGCCCCAAGTCAGCAATAAGACCGTCAAGTTCATCCTTCTTTTTTTCATTCTTATCCAACTCAGCCTCTATATCCTTGCATCTGGCAAGAGCAGCCTGAAAATTCTTAAGTCTCTTATTCTCATCAACTCTGGCTTCTATAGCTACATAAGAAGGCAGGAGTCTCTTATCAATGCCAAAGCCCTCTGTCTGCTCAAATCGAACCCTGTAGATCAAATTAGCCATAAGCGACCTGCTAAAAGCCCTTATCTTCAAAGGCGAGTACAAGGCTGTCTCAGCACATGTTTTTTCCTTATCAAAAACTTCCAGACCAAGTATAGTGACAGCATGTCCTATATAAGTTATACCCTTTTCCAGTCTGAATATGCGGCTTATGCATGGGCCTGAGAATTCCTTGGGAAAAAGCCTCCTAGCCAGTTCCCTTTTAATATCCATGTCCAAATTATCAAGCTGCTTTTGAAAATAAGTATCCCAAGCCTTAATCTCTGCCTGACTTTGATTTACAAAGCGCCTGTGAAGAGTCAAGAGAAAGTCCTTATTGTAGAGGCTTGCAATTTCATCAAGTCTGCTCGAAAAAGGTAATCTCTCATCAATGCCGTAATATCTCGCAGCCTCGCATGAAACCTTGTTCAGAAGCTTAATCCATGAAATATCCTCATCTTCTCTTAACTGACAAGCCCTCATCAATTCGACCTTCAAAGCCCTATCGAGTTCTGGCCTTGAAAGTCCTGTCATTTTAAAAATTTCTTTTTCTATATCGTCTCTTATGTCATCCTGCCCCTTGGCAAATGGTTTTTTTATACCAACTGACTCGGCCAGCCCATCGGTCATATTAAGAATGCTCCCTAAGAACTTGCCAGTAGCATGTTTAACGGCATTTCCTATACCCACAACCCTAAACTGTGCTATCAGGGCCTTGATGTCATCATCAGATAACTTTTTTAATCCAACTAATAAAGTAGCCATACACTGCCTCGCTTTTATCGATTTTCGTGTATGGCTATTATAACATGAATTTTATAATTTTTGCTTTAAGAATCAAATTACTAAATAAAAGTAAGCTTATTCCTTCTCTGACAAGCGCTTGTCAAATCTGTCTTTTCTATTTCCATCATGAATAGGGGTTGGATACTGACCTGTAAAACAAGCTGCGCATATGCCCTTAGCCCCCGTCAACTGTGGAAGGGACTCAACCGGTAAGAATCCGAGTGAATCAGCCCCAATAATCTGGCAAATCCCTTCCACAGTGTGGCTGACAGCTATCAGATTGTCCCTAGAATCTATGTCTGTTCCATAATAACAAGGGTTCAAAAATGGAGGTGCAGATATTCTCATGTGAATCTGGCTGGCTCCCGCCTGTCTTAACATATCAATGATCTCTTTACTTGTAGTACCTCTAACAATCGAGTCATCTATAAGAACTATTGATTTGCCCTTAATAGCCGACTCCACAGGGGCGAGTTTCATTCGAACCAACCTGCTTCTTCCATCGGATGCAGGTGCTATAAATGTTCTACCTATATATTTATTCTTGATCAGTCCTATTCCGTAAGGTATTGAAGACTCATGAGCATAGCCCAAAGCCGCATCAAGGCCTGAATCAGGTACTCCCACTACAAGGTCCGCCTGAGCTGGAAATTCCTTAGCAAGGATCCTTCCTGCCTTGTAACGTGACTCATGGACACTGAGGCCATCAATAACTGAGTCCGGTCTTGCAAAGTAAATATTTTCAAAGATACAAGAGCTTATCTCCTTGCTGCCGCATAAATCCTCATATGACTTTACTCCATCATTAGAAAATACTACCATCTCACCAGGTTTGATATCTCTAACAAACTTGGCACCAACTGCCTCAAGAGCACATGACTCTGAGCTTACAACATATACTTCCTCTCCGTCATTCTCAAAAGTTCCATAGCAAAGAGGTCTGAAACCATGAGGGTCACGGACTGCTATAAGCTTAGTTGGCGACATAAAACAGATAGAGAAGGCACCCTCAAGTTCCTCCACGCTCTTAAGTATGGCTTCTTCTATAGATGAGGACTCAAGTCTGTGTCTTGTAACCAGATAAGCTATTGTCTCAGTATCAGATGTGGTATGGAAGATAGCTCCATCCTCCTCAAGCTTATCTCTTATAAGGATGGCATTGCTGATATTGCCGTTGTGAGCTATAGCAAGTCTACCCTTTTTATGATTCACCTCTATAGGTTGACAATTCGCCCTGTCATTTCCGCCAGTTGTGCCATATCTGCAATGTCCCACAGCCATCTTACCAAGAGGGAACTTCTGCATGACATCTTTAGTCATCACTTCTGTCACAAGGCCTAAATCCTTGTGTGATACAAAAAGGCCATCATCATTGACCACTATTCCGCATGATTCCTGACCTCTGTGCTGAAGTGAAAACAAACCATAATATGTTAAATCACTAGCGTTAATTTTCTTTTTGGAAAATACTCCAAACACTCCACACTCTTCGTGAATACTCATGTCAACCTCCATATACTAGCTTATAGTAAAAATAATAATAATAAAAAAAGTCCTATAAACTTAGAAAGTTTATAGGACCCTCAATCTTCACAGTGGGAAAGATAATGAATAATTCAATCCAAAATCCCCTACTGTGAATAGAAATTCAAAAATTAGCAAACGCCCTGAGCGATCATTGCCTCAACAACCTTCTTGAAACCAGCAATGTTAGCACCTGCAACGTAATCACCTTCAACGCCATACTCCTTAGCAGCGTCATCGATGTTGTGGTAGATACCAACCATGATGTTCTGAAGCTTAGAATCAACTTCCTCGAAGCTCCATGAAAGTCTCTCTGAGTTCTGGCTCATCTCAAGTGCTGATGTAGCAACACCACCTGCGTTAGAAGCCTTACCAGGAACGAATAATACACCGTTCTGCTGTAAGTAAGCTGTAGCCTCAAGAGTTGTAGGCATGTTAGCACCTTCAGCAACTGCCTGAACGCCGTTAGCAACAAGTGCCTTAGCATCATCAAGATTTAACTCGTTCTGTGTAGCACATGGAAGAGCAACATCAACCTTTACGTTCCATACGCCGTGGTCGTTAGAATCCTTCTTCTCGTGGTACTCAGCTGATGGACGAGCTGCAGCATACTCTGTAAGTCTAGCTCTCTTAACTTCCTTAACATCCTGAAGTGTAGCAACATCGATTCCTTCTGGATCATAAATCCAACCTGTAGAATCAGAACATGTAACAACCTTAGCACCAAGCTGCTGAGCCTTCTCGATTGCATAGATAGCAACGTTACCAGCACCAGAAACTGCTACTGTCTTACCAGCTAAATCAGAATTGTGGTTCTTTAACATTTCCTCTGTGAGGTAAACAAGACCATAACCTGTAGCCTGTGTACGAGCTAAAGATCCACCGTATGTAAGACCCTTACCTGTAAGAACGCCCTCATAAAGGCCTGTGATCTTCTTGTACTGTCCGTAAAGGAAACCGATCTCACGTCCGCCAACACCGATATCACCAGCTGGAACATCCTGATCAGCACCAATGTACTTGAAAAGCTCTGTCATGAAGCTCTGGCAGAATCTCATGATTTCGTTATCTGACTTACCCTTAGGATCGAAGTCAGAACCACCCTTACCACCACCGATTGGAAGTGTTGTAAGTGAGTTCTTGAAGATCTGCTCGAAACCTAAGAACTTAATAATAGAAAGGTTTACTGAAGGATGAAGTCTTAAACCACCCTTGTATGGTCCAATTGAGTTGTTGAACTGTACACGGAAGCCACGGTTAACCTGTGTCTGACCATTGTCATCTACCCAAGGTACTCTGAACATAATCTGACGATCTGGCTCTGTAATTCTCTCAAGAATAGCAAGCTTACGATACTGCTCCTCGTGCTGCTCAACTACTGGTCTTAATGAGTTAAGAACCTCTGTTACTGCCTGTAAGAACTCAGGCTGATCTGCATTCTTTTTAGAGACAAGCTCTAATACTTCATCAACGTATCCCATAATAAACTCCTTTTTGATTGTCAGCCGCTTTTTTCGCGGCGAATTATTAACACATGAACGATTATATATGTTCTGGTTAATTATTTCAAGTTTTTTCGCAAAAAACTTAATAAAATTTTGAATAATTCTTCTGATGCCGTTTTTTCTCCTATTTTACAAGCTTTCAAAAAAAGCTCTTCAAAGCCTTTAATTCTAGCTTATAGCCATTTTGTATATATCTTTTTTCAGTTTTTTATTGTGTTTTTATAATAATGTTGTATAATCAAATAATGCGTTGACTCTTGCATATATAGGCAAAGCAGGATATATAGCCTGTCTTTTTAAAGAGATTAACCAAGCGCATATTAAAAAAAATTAAATAAGAGGTTATTATGGCTAATTTCTTTTCACGTAGCAATAACGACATGAAATATCTTTTTAGGAATAAAGATGTTTTGAATAAGAAAGAACTCAAAAGAAAGAGAAGGGCCAAAAGCACAATATTTGGCTTAATTCTGGTTCTTATCCAGCTTGTGGCAACTGTTCTCTTTCTCATGGCTTTCTATAAGTTAGACATTCTTCCTACTAAGTATATGATTATGCTTACAGCAATATTAGTGCTCTTCCTGCTCTATGATTTCACATCACAGTTTACGAAGATCACCTTTATTGGAAAAATCCTTGCCATCTTGCTTTCAATAGTCCTTTTCTTCGGATACACCGCAGGTGAGAACGTAAACAATATGTTCACAACTATCACTCATAAGCAGTATTCGACAGATGTCATCGATCTTATCGTATTAAAGAACGATTCTGCCTCAACTATTAAAGATACCCTATCTTACGGATATGGCTATAATCAGGCAATCGAAAAAGATGTCATCAAGGACGCAATCAAGCAGGTTGAAGACAAGAACAATGCCAAGATTAACGCTGTAGAGTTCAGCGATTGGACCCAGCTTGTAAATGCCCTTTACGATAACACCCAGGTTAAGCTCTTGATTGTCAGTGATTCTATGAAAACTACAATCGCAGAGACAGATCCTGACTTCAACAACAAGACTAGAGTTTTAGATACTTTAAAGATCACAACTCAGGTTGAGGTTGAACAGGCAGAAGTAAAGGCTAAGGGCGAGCCATTCATCATCTATATTTCAGGAAATGATGATTTCGGTGAGACTAAGGACGCTGGTCACAGTGATGTAAATATCTTAGCAACAATTAATCCAGAGACAAGACAGGTGCTCCTCATCTCGACTCCTCGTGACTATTATATCAATATCACTAGAGCCAACGGAGCAAGCGGTAAGGACAAACTTACTCATTCTTGTAATGATGGTATCAAGTACGCGCAGAAAGCAATCTCAGACCTTTATGGTGTAAAGATTGACTATTATATGAGAATCAATTTCGACGGATGTATCAACATAGTTGACGCCCTCGGAGGAATTACAGTTGATTCAGGAGTTGAATTCAGCAACGGTGAGGATGCTTACGACAAGACCTTCCACTTTAACAAGGGACTCAACGATCTCACAGGTGAGATGACACTTGCCTTTGTAAGAGAACGTCACGCCTTTGTTGACGGCGATCTTCAGAGAGGTCGTGATCAGGAGGCTGCAATCAAGGGCATCATCGATAAGGCTACTTCGCCAGCTATCATAGCTAACTATTCAGAAGTACTCGAGGCTGTCTCTCAGATGATGATCACTAATATGCCTACAGCTTCAATCACAAACCTTATCAAGGAACAGATTTCTGATTCAACAGCTTGGAATATTCAGTCATACTCTGTTGGAGCTTCAGACATAGGAATGTACTATCTCAATATATACAACTTCACTGCATCGTGCGTAATCCCTGATTACGACACAGTAAACCTCGCTTGTGATATGATCAACAAGGTTTACAACGATGAAGTATTTGACGTGGATGCTTATGTTGAACAGCACACTGATCCAGTAACAGGCAAGATCAACTATGGTGAGACAACAGGTCTTTCAAGCACTTCAACAAAGACTACTGTCACAAGCACTACACAAAGCCCAGTTAGCAGATAAAACAATCTTAGATTCTTAGATTTTTAAATTCTTAGATTCTTAAATTAAAAACCCAGCTGACATCGTGATATTATCACTGTCAGCTGGGTTTTATTTTTTCTTATAACATGTAGTCCTCAATAATTTTTGCAACAGCGCAGTCCTCATTGCTCAAACCTATCAAATCAGCCACGTCCTTGACTGGAGCATAAGCATTAGCCACAGCAACACCAAGTCCTGCAAATTTCAACATAGGGATATCATTTAAGCCATCTCCCACAGCTATCAGCTCAGAAGACTTGATATCAAGCTTTGAGAGCAGAGCATCCAATGATAGGTCCTTTCTCACATGACAGGGAACCACCTCCAAGAAATACTCTTCCGAGAAGAAGGCGTCAATCCTTGCGCCGTACTTTTCAAGCAGCTTTTCTCTGACTGGCACTAATCTATCATGGCAGCCCACTATCAGGCATTTAGCAACAGGATAATCGACAAATTCAACCATATCATCTACAGGCATAATCTTTGCCCCATTACAGAAAGCCTCCTTGATAACATACTCATCATCCGGCATCTCTGTGATTATCTTATCCTTATAATAGGTTATCAGAGCCAGCTTATTTCTCTGAGCTAGTTCACATATCTCAGGAAAGAGGTCTTCTGGTATATGCTTGGCGTATATCAAGTCCTCATTGGTGCAATCTATTATATTACCGCCATTATAGGAGAGGATATAGCCTCCCTTTTTATCTAATTCAAGTTCCCTGGCAAGTGGCCAAATTCCAAAGCTTGGTCTGCCAGAAGCAAGAATCACCTTAAATCCTGCATCTAGTGCCTTTGATATAGCATTCTTATTGTCATCAGGTATCTTCTTCTCACTGTCTGTCAGTGTTCCATCTAAATCCAGCGCAATCGCCTTATACATCTAGTCCTCCAATTATATCAAGCATCAATATGCTCCGCCGGCTGTCTGAACCGGCTCATAAGTTCTCATTAAAATCCTAGGTGAACCCTTGCCTTCAATATAGTCAGCTGTGATAATCACCTTGCCAATTGTATCGTCCTTAGGAATTTCATACATGACATCCATCATATAGTCCTCAAGTATAGACCTGATTGCTCTAGCTCCAGTTTTCTTTTCCAAAGCCTTCTGAGCTATAAGCTCTAGGGCATCATTTTCAAATTCAAGCTTAACTCCGTCCATATCAAGCAATTTTACATACTGCTTAACAATCGCATTTTTAGGCTTGCACATGATATCAACCAAAATTTCCTTGCTCAGCCCCTTAAGGGAGAAGCATATTGGAAGACGGCCCAAAAACTCTGGAATCATTCCGTACTCCCTCAAGTCCTCACTGCTGACCTTTGCAAAGATATCATCATCATCGTCAAATGCATCTTTAAGCGAAGAATTAAAGCCAATTGAGCTTTGATTGGTCAATCTAGACTTGATAATCTCCTCAAGATCAGGGAAAGCTCCTCCACATATGAAGAGTATATTGCTTGTGTTAACTGTAACCAGTGGAACCATAGCATTTTTGCTTGATGCGCCGACTGGAACCTCAACATTGCTGCCTTCCAAAAGCTTGAGCATGCCCTGCTGGACTGATTCGCCATTTACATCACGGCTTCTTGTCCCCTTCTTCTTGGCAATCTTATCTATCTCGTCTATGAATATAATTCCATGTTCTGCCTTGCTGACATCATTGTCCGCAGCTGCAAGCAATTTAGAGACAACACTCTCAATATCATCGCCTATATAGCCTGCCTCAGTAAGGGATGTAGCATCAGTTATTGCCAAAGGCACCTGAAGAAGCTTGGCCAAGGTCTTTACCAGATAAGTCTTACCACTTCCTGTAGGTCCTATCATAAGCATGTTGGACTTTTCTATCTCAACATCATTTTCACTTTCCTTGCCGCTTCTAGCCTCTATATCTGCTATTCTCTTATAATGATTATAGACTGCTACAGACATAGCCTTCTTGGCCTTATCCTGTCCTATAACATACTCGTCAAGCATGGCCTTAATCTGCTTAGGTGCTGGTACACTCTTTAAATCTATCTCATTCTTATTCTCTGTCTTTTTCTTTATCTTCTGCTTAGGAGCAAATTCTGACATCATCTGCTCTTCGTTCATGTTATACATAGAAAGGTCAGGCATATGCATATTTTTAAAGAGATCATTATAGTTGACTGTATTATTGTTAAGTGTGTCAAATGCTCTTTGCATACAGTCAGCGCATATATGCATATTGTTCGGCATATCTATCATCTTTCCAGCCTTAGATTCAGGGCGTCTGCACACATAACAAATCTTTTCGTATTCGTCCTGCTTTGTATCTGGATTTTCTGTATTTTCCATATGGCACCTACTTTCAAAATTTAAATCAGGCCAAAAAGCCTAAAAATTATTTTAACTATATATCATATAAAAGTCAAATAACCCGCAGGTTATGCTACCTGCGGGTCAAAGGATTTAATTCTGATATTTTTGTTAATAAATTCGAAGCAAATCTGTGAATTCTAGTCTTTAGTTCTTACTTCCAAGTGTTACATCCACTGTCTTTAAGACATACTGATTGCCATCAAGGTGATAGTATTCAATCTTTACTTTCTCACCAGCCTTGTAATACTTCATAACCTCCTGCAAAGAAGACATTGATGTGATTGTCTGATCGTCGAAACCGACTATGATATCGTACTTGCCAAGTCCTGCCTTTTCTGCTGCAGATCCTGAGCTCACAGTTCTAATCTGCAAACCCTGTGGGTAGCCGTAATAGCTAGACATGCTGCTTGTTATATCGATACCGTTGATACCAAGATATGAGGCCTCGCTATCGCTAACCTTTGTTCTTGTCTCTCTATTCATAAGACTGTCAATAAGATCTCTAACACCTGCAATTGGGATTGAATATGCCATTCCCTCAACACCAGTCTCAGAAGTCTTTGCAAAGTTAATACCTATAACCTTACCGGCTGCATTGAGCAAGGCACCACCACTGTTACCAGAGTTAATAGCTGCATTTGTCATCAAAAGACCGTCAAATGTTGTGTTATCCACTGTGATTGAGCGATTCTTAGCCGAAATAATTCCATTAGTTACTGACTGACCCTCACCGAGTGCATTACCTATAGCTACAACCTCCTGGCCAAGAGCCACATCATCAGAATCGCCAAGCTCAGCAATAGCTATCTGTGAAAGAGTTGAAGACTTGATATCAGAGAGATTTACTGCAACTACAGCAACATCCTTATCTGCTTTAGATCCCTTAATTGTGGCCGAAACCTGCTCATTGTCAATAAAGACAGCCTTAAGTTCACTTACATTGCTTACTACATGTGCATTTGTAAGGATTAAGAGCTCTGTATCATTCTTACCTACAATAATACCGGTTCCACTTGTCGATGCTTCAACTGACTGAGATCCAAAGAACATACCTGACGACTGGGTCACCGTAGTCTTACCTGTCAAGGCAACCATTGCCGGAAGAGCAGCATTTGCCACGGCCTGTGTATTCATCTCTTCTGTAGAAGTACTTGTGTCTCCCTCAGTTACCACCTTTGAAGACTGGCTCACACCTGAACTTACCTGTGGAAGTGAGATATCAGAGCCATTGTAACTTGATGAAAAGCTTAAAATAGTTGATCTGTTAATTCCATATATGATACCACCTGAAACAAGTCCGAAGACTGCTGCTGATGCTAAAAGAAGGATAAACTTCTTAAAGATAGATGATCCCTTCTTCTTATCTTTTTTCGTCTTATAGTCACTGCCCTGATTATATGTGTACTGTCCATTCATGCCATTTGACATGTTAGAAGCAGTCTGTCTCGGAATCCTATTCTGAGGACTTGTATTGGCCTGTCCATATCTTGAATACTGAGAATTTTGATTAATGTTAGTGTAGCCGTAATTAAGATTGGCCTGTCCTGGGAATGAAGCCTGTGAATTAGGCATCCTTCCACCATTAAAGCCAGCCTGCGCATTGTTGGCACCTGCCTGATTTAAAGTTGGCTGATTTAGGCCTGCCTGCGCATTGTTGGCACTTGCCTGATTTGAAACCGGCTGATTTAGGCCTGCCTGATTAAAACTTGTCTGGTTTAAACCTGTCTGTATATTATTGGCACTTGCCTGATTTAAGTTAGCAGGCCCTTCTACCTGGTTCTTTTCACTTATATTCAAGCTGCTGTCATTCTTTTCTGTCTCGTCCATATCCATTATAATTACTCCTTTCAGATTTTATTATTCAATCAGATAAAAATGAACACATCTATCTGACATCTATAAAGATAGCAGTTAAATGTGTTCATAATGTGTTTCTAATGTTAAAAAAACTTGAAATGGAAATTTTTCTTTATCTCAAATTTTGTCCCAAATTTATGGTTCAAATCATGAGTAAAATTATGAGTCAATTCATAAGTCAAATTATGAGTCAAATTATGCCTCAACGTATGCCATAACAGCATCTGTAAGCTCTGCTAATTTAGCATCTGCATCCTCAAGGCTTGAGCCCTTAATTCCCATATAGAACTTAATCTTTGGCTCTGTACCAGAAGGTCTAGCGCAGCACCAAGCATTGTCCGAGAGATCATAGTAGAGAACATTTGATGTTGGAAGACCTGTAGAATGCTTTTCACCTGTTGCTAGAACAAGGCACTCATCATTCTTGTAATCCCTTGTCTCAAGTACTTCCCAAGCGCCGAAGTTTTTAGGTGGGTTAGATCTGAGCTTATCCATAATAGCTGCGATCTTTCCAGCGCCCTCTACACCCTTCATAGTGATAGCCTTCTGACCTTCCTTGAAGTAGCCATACTTCTCAAAGATGTTAATCATCTGATCCCAAAGAGTCATATTCTTTGACTTATAGTAAGCTGCTGCCTCACAAAGGGCCATAACAGCAACGATTGCATCCTTATCTCTTGCATGTGTTCCAACGAGACAGCCATAGCTCTCCTCAAAACCAAACTCATACTCGTATGTGTTCTGCTCTTCAAAGAACTTAATCTGCTCACCGATATACTTAAATCCTGTGAGAACTTCAATAAGGTGAACATTGTACTCTGCAGCAATCTTGTCAGCCATATTAGTTGAAACGATAGTCTTTACAAAAGCACCATTGTCGTGGAGCAAACCCTTCTCTTTTCTCTGAGAGAGGAGGTACTCAGCTATAAGCATTCCTGACATGTTACCTGTAAATGACTTATACTCACCAGTCTTTGTATCCTTAGAATATACGCCAAGACGATCGGCATCTGGATCAGTAGCAAGCACGATATCTGCATCCTTCTCCTTAGCAAGCTTGAGGGCAAGTGTAAATGCCTTTGGATCCTCTGGATTTGGATACTCAAGTGTTGTGAAGTTGCCATCCGGCTTCTCCTGCTCTGGCACTACATAAACATGCTTGAAGCCAAGCTCCTTAAGTACTCTTCTAACTGGCACATTACCTGTACCGTGGAATGGTGTGTAAACAATCTTGATATCATCTGCAACCTGTTTGATAAGGTCGCCATTGATGCTCATCTTCTTCAAAGCAGCAATATATCTGTCATCAAGATCATAACCTATTGTATTGTAAAGGCCGCAAGCTCTAGCCTCGTCTATATCCATTGTCTTGCAATCATTGAAATCTGTAACAGCCTTAACTTCGTTGATAATCTGGCTGTCCTTTGGTGCTGTAATCTGAGCGCCATCTTCCCAATATACCTTATAACCATTGTACTCTGGTGGGTTATGTGAAGCTGTAACCACGATACCAGCTATACAGTTGAGATCTCTGAGTGCAAATGAAAGCTCTGGAGTTGGTCTCAATGAAGGAAATACATATGCTTTGATTCCATTAGCATTGAGGCATAAAGCAGCTGTATCGGCAAATTCAGGAGACATTCTTCTTGAATCATAAGCAATTGCAACGCCTCTGTCAGCAGCACCTTCCTTGATAATAAAATTAGCAAGTCCCTGTGTAGCACGGCGAACTGTATATACATTCATACGGTTTGTACCGTTACCGATTACTCCACGAAGGCCACCTGTACCGAACTCAAGATCCTTATAAAATCTATCCTCGATTTCCTTCTCGTCAGCAGCAATTGACTTTAATTCATCTCTTGTTGCATCGTCAAAGTATGGATTCTCACACCACGCCTTGTATGTTTCCATATATCCCATAAAAAATACCTCTTTCCGGTGCTTTAGCACCACTTTGTAAATTATAATACACTAACTTTTCGAATTCAATCATTAGAATTCAATCTAAAAATTTAATCATCTTAATCAATCTAATATTTCAATCTATTAGACTCAATCATCCATATTCATAGAATCAATCAGTGCCCTAGATACTTCCTTTAGTGCCTCTTCCTCATCAGGTCCATCAGCTCTAAGTTCTATGGTATCCCCCATTTTCAGGCCCGATGCCAATATGGAAATAACGCTCTTAACATTGGCCTCTTTCCCATTCGCATATATAAAGCTTATGCTTGAATCATAAGCCATTGCACAATCACTCATCTTAGACGCCGGTCTCAGATGAATTCCATGTGCATTAGTAATTTTGATACTTTTGCTAAGCAATATTCTTACCTCCCAGACTCACTGCTTGCACTTGCCTGAGTCTCAGTACTAGTAGAAGTTTTGGTCTGATCTTCCTGAGTCTTCTTGCTAATGATAACAGGTACCTTATAAGATTCCTTGAGCTTCACTCCCTCAGGCATGGTAAATGAGACAAATACTGAGTGCTGTCCCTCAACCAAGCCAGTCAGATTGACTGAAGCAGTTATATCGCTGACCTTAATGTCACTTGCTGCTATAGAATCACTTGTAACCAAGATGTTCAGCGCATCCTCATCTTTAATCTTAGCCTCTAAGCCATCTGATAGGTTATTAAACTTTATAGAATCAGTTGGGATTGAGAGATTTATACTATCGTTGTCCGATATTGTCACAGTGACTGTAACTTTATTTATTGACTTTGTCCTAACCCCATTTGGCAGATAGTCCGAAAGACTAATAGTAAATTTTTTGCTTGTATCCGCCCCATCTATATTGATTGCACTCGACGGAATTGTTATGCCATCTATCTGGGCAAGAGCCTGATCATTTCCCATAATCTCCAGCTTGCTTGCAGACAGGCTTGTCTTCATTATTTTTGCTCCATCCTTTACCTTACCTGAAGGTTCGGCAACTGCAATCCAGATGGTCTTCTCACCCTCGATGGTTGCGTTAAACTCAATACCCGCAATTGACAGGGAAGCAAGTGTATCATTGATCTGATTGCCATCCTTGTCTATCATCACAAGCTCTGCGACACCCGAAACATTGGACGTGGCAGATGCAACATCACAGAGAGCCCTAACCTCACTCACTGCCTCTATGGCAGAAGATGGTCCTGCAATCTTAACGCTCGTATTCTCAAGAGTGATATTGGTGACTGTATGGCCGTCTGATGGACTGTTAATCGCCACTGGCACCACTTCCACTTCCTTTGTAAGCCTGTTTTCTATATCCAGTTTTACTACTGTTGTTCTAGGTATAACCTCAATATTCTTAACTTGCTTTCCGTTCTTTACAACCTTAACAGAAATATCTACATATTCTGAAAATTCTGACATGGTGCTCACATCAGCAACGGCGACTATGTCTGAAGCCTTTATATCAGTGATTACACTCTTTGGTCCCTTGATATAGACAGAAATCTTGCTTCCATCAACAAGCTCATAGCTATAATTCTTATCAGTTAGGGACTCTATGTTGATCAGTGATACATTGACGCCGGCTATTGTCACTTCTGTGCTTGGATCATAGATATTGACGATAAGACCCCAAAACAAAACTGCAAGAATAAGCGATATTATCTTAATTGAGAAATTGTTAGTCAGTAACTTTTTCATTTCTTATTCTTCAACCTTCCACGCCAAAGCTTAAATGACTTTGCATCAAGCTTTCCAGATCTAACATACTCTAGCTTCTCTTTGAGGGCATGTTCATCGATGCCCCTTATAATCTCTCCGCCTACAGCAATTGATACATCTCCAGTCTCCTCAGAAACTATTATTGTAATCGAATCGGTCACTTCACTGATACCAACACCAGCTCTATGTCTAGTTCCCAATTCTTTGCTCAATCCAGCATTGTCAGAGAGAGGAAGATAACATGTAGCAGCCATAACCCTATTTTGACGAATCACAACCGCTCCATCGTGAAGAGGTGTGTTGTGTTCAAAAATATTGATAAGGAGCTGGCTTGTAACTACAGCATCCACTTCAATTCCCGTTCTAATGTACTCTTCAAGCCTCATATCCTGCTCAATAACAATAAGAGCGCCTGTTCTTACCGCTCCCATTGCGTATGCAGCCTGAACTATCTCATCTACAGTGCGAATGCTAAATCTCTCATCTTTATTCTTATTTGTAAAATTAAATAACCCAAAAGCAATCTTTTTTCTACCCAGCTGTTCCAAGGCCCTTCTGAGCTCTGGCTGAAATATAATAACCAGGGCTATGATGCCTACGCTGATTGTCTTGCCTGCCAACCACAGGATAGTTCTCAGATTGAGTACCAAAGCCAATATGGCAAATGCTCCTACAAAAATTATTCCTTTTAGCAAGGCCCAGGCCTTAGTATCCTTAATCCAAACTATGATGTGATAGAGTATGTAAGCAATAATTGCAATCTCAATAAAATCCGTCCAGCTTATATCAGGTATATAGAGTGCGGATATATACTTTTGAGTGAAATTATTTAAAGGAGTCACTTATTATTCCTCGTTTTCATCAAAACTTCTGGCTTTACGGCCATTAATCTGTTTAACTCTTACATCTTTGTTAGTGAGTGTTACCTTAGGAACTGCCTTAACATAGTAGTAGTACTCATCATCTTCATACTGAACATGCTCTGTTCTTCTATAGTCAAGGTTAGCAAAGAGAAGCATGTAAATGACTCCTATTGCGAGACCTAAGATAATTCCTATGATGCTTGAAAAAAGATTTATATCGATGTCCATGATAACATTGGCCATGATAAACATTACAAACTCAATCACAGTTCCAACTGCAATTGAATAAGGAATCGCATTGTCGATTGAAAGTCTCTTAATAATGTAGACAATGAGAATTGTGATAGCAAGAATGACAATTGTAGCTATGCAGGCCTTGTTATTTAAGAAACTCTCAATTACATATGAAATCTGCTGCATAGAATCAGCAAATGAAGAATTTGTTATAGCTGTCTCATAATCAGATGCAAGCTTGATAATGTAATAGAGAATTACACCAAAAGCAACAGGAATGATAGCAGAAAGGCCACATGCAAGGCCAAGTGCTATAGGAACTGCAGCTGGTATCTTAAGCAGACAAGCAACAAGTGAAATCATAATCACATAAGACTTTTTTGGTGAGAATCTAAAGTAAAGAAGATACATAAGGATAATCACACAAGCCGCAATTATTGACATCTCTGCTGATATAGCATAAAGATTGCCCACCATCATAAGTGTAAAGACAATTATGATAAATGAGGCTGGCAGGAAGGCACAGAGAAGTGCACATGCAAGTATAATCAAAGGATTTCTCAAAGCTGACATATAACCTATATTGGCATTGAGAAGCAAGAGGGCTACAAGTGTAACTAAAAACTTGCTAGCAGGCACAATTATTGGATTGTACTTGTTATAAACCTTTCCTATATTATCTTTTAACTCGAGTAAGAAATTCATATTTTCCTCCGTAATTCTAATTAATAGCCACTAGCCTATTGATTTCTAATTTAATAGCCCTAAGCCTATTCATTATTCTTCTTATAAAAACGCTCAAGCTTGCTGAGTCTTGAAAAGTATTTCTTCAAGCCCTCTCTGCTCTGGTTATACTGATACAAAGCCACACAGCCTGAAATAATTCCAAATATTACTATCATGGAAAAATAATAGATCACTATCACCTTTGCTATCTGAGCATAGTCCAGACTAGATGCCTGCTCCACTATCTTATTTAAATTCATGAAAACAATCATCGCAGCTAAAATAATGAAGGCAATGGTTGAAGTTATAATACTCTTAAACACGGCAAATGCTACGTAATCCGTCTTGTAGTACTTGGAATTACGAGTCATATCCTTCCCTTCATTTTTTTCATATATAGCCATTTTTGTCATCATCTTAATTTTACTTTCGTTCAACATATGTTTCACCCTTCTAAAAACTAAGCATTTGGACATATTTTAGCATATTTTTCTTTAATTGTATATTACTATTTGAGAATGTCCACCCCTGCTTGACACCACTATTCTAACCTTCTTGCCATCTACAGTGAAAGTTCTGTCTGTTCCTGAGTTTATATAGTTGGACCATACAAGACCAGACTGGCCTGGAAGAAGTCTCTCAATTACTTCCTTAATCCTTGACTCAAAATCAGGTGTTATATGTTTAATATAGATAATTGCTGCATTTGGCTGGGTGATTATCTCACCGCTATAGACTCCGTCTGTTGAGTATGAATAGACATTGCTATACATATGTTCAAAGCCCAAGCCGTCAAGCTCACCTGCCACCTGGTCTGATTCAAGGCCAGATGATGAGCCAGCTTCCCCTTCATTAGCAGAGTCAGATGAAGATGGAGCCTCATATGAAGATGATGAGCTTCCTGAGGATGAGGATGAAGATGAAGATCCAGCTCCTTCCCAAGAGCCCGAGCCTCCATCAGAGTTCCCACCCTGGCTATAGGCCTGATTCTGTCCGCTTGACTGATTTGATGAAGAATTTAGACCGGCAGAGCCATTTCCCGATGAATTCGATGAGGAATTAGCTGAAGAATTTGACGAGCTTCCCGATGAGTTTGAGCCTGACTGGCCGTATGTGGACTCAGTTCTAATAGTCTGATCTAGGTCATCATCAAGATATGAGCCTTTCTGACCGCCATGACTTGCGCTGGCATTTGCAGCATTGGCCACAAGACCGGATGCAAAATCTTCCTCGCTATATACTGGAAGTCCCAAGCTTGAGCCGTCAGTCTTTTTTTCGACTCCTTCTATAATAACTGCATCTGTGAGATTGCCCACAGTTGCAACAAGGGCGCTCTTGCCTATTCCAACGACCTCAACAAGGCCATCATTGGTGACCTTTATGACACTTGGATCTGAAGCCGACCATGTTATAGTAGCTTCGCTATCGTCAGGCACTAGAAGACAGTATGCCTTAAACTTAGTGCCTATAATTATTGCGCTGTCATTGAGCTGAATTTGGATCTTGCTTAGCTTACTTCCAATATTATTATTGTCAGCCATGTCCTTATTTTGTCCAACCTCTCTTCCACTATCAGAGACATTGTAGGACAAGATCGGACTCTTATTTTTATTCAAAGCTGTATATGTATAGTAGCCAAGCGACCCCACTCCCAAAGTCAGGAGCAGAATGGCAATTATCATAGGTTTCTTCTTTAATCTATATTTCTTCTTATTTTTACTCATGCTTATAGCTCATCCTTTTTATTAGATACTTGCCTAATTATACTACATTCAAGCCGTCTTTCCCATTCTTAATTATCTTCCACTAATCACTCATGTATTTTGAATGATTATAAAGACTTTTTCTATCAAATACTGCTAATATTTACAAAAAATTGGTACTTTATTACCATTTTTTAGTTATTTTGCACATTTTTCTTGCTAAAGTCTAATTAACATGTTATAGTTATAAAGAGATTTGGTAATCTTATTTAATTCGACATTTTCAATTTTATTATTCATATTGCTACATATAATTTTTGAATTATTATGTAGCGCCTCCTTTCTACTAACAGATAAAAGGCGTATCCACCAGGATACGCCTTTTATCTGTTTTGTTAGGATTATTTAATTTTAAAGCCTTTCAATTGACTTTTGATTCTTTATTTAAGACTTTGGCTTATTGAGCATCTGCCTCATTTTCTGAGTTCTTAGTTGTCTTAATAAGTGTCTTAACACATGTAACTGCAACCAAGATGCCAAGAGCGATAAGGAAGACTGCTACTATCAACTGCATACCATTTACAAGGAATGTAGCATTTCCAGCCATATACTTCTGGATATTGCCCTTAACATTGAGAGCTATAGCTGTCATTGTTACTGCAAACATCATGATCATAGGTATGAAGAGCATCCAATTCTTACGACCTGTAGCTTTAAGGAATACAGCAATACCGATAAGTACAAGAGCTGCAAGAAGCTGGTTAGCAGCACCAAAGAGAGCCCATACCTTGTTATAACCGCCAAGGCAAAGAACATAACCTAAAGCAAGTGTAATTACTGTTGCAACATACTTATTTGTAAGGAATTTCTGCCATACTGGAATCTTTGAAGCATCCTTCTCATCAGACATGAAAAGCTGCATGAAAGCACGGCTACCGATTCTACCAACTGAATCAAGGCTTGTAAGAGCAAGACCTGCGATACACATTGTCATGAATACTGTTGCAAATTCAGCAGGAACGCCAAACTTCTCAAGGAAGCCTGCAACACCTGCAGAGAAGATTGCAAATGGTGTGCCATCTGGCTTGTGGCCATTGACAGCAACAGCGCCAACCAAGATAAGTGAGATAACACCGAGCAATGTCTCAAGTACCATAGCGCCATAACCTACGAAAAGCATATCCTTCTCATTTTTTACAGTCTTTGATGATGTCTCAGATGATACAAGTGAGTGGAAACCAGAAACAGCACCACAAGCGATTGTTACAAAAAGAGTTGGGAAGAGATAGTTCATTGAGCCATCTGCTCCAGCAACTGTAAATCCGTTAAAAGCATTGAGCTTCATATCAGGATGACCTACGACAACTCCTAAGAAACCTCCTACAAGCATTGCGATCATGTTGAATGTTGTGAGGTAATCTCTAGGCTCCATAAGTAACCACATAGGTAATACAGAGGCAAGGAAAAGATATGCCATGATTACATAATTCCACTTTGCAGCTGTGAGGTAGATTGGACATGCCATACCAAGTGCAAACATGCAAACGATAAGAACAAGTGCAAGTACAACCTTAATCCACTCTTTTGTGTTCTTTTTGAACTTTAAGATTACTCCAAGCAACATAGCTCCAAAGATGAAAAGCATAGATACTGAAGCTGCTGCTGCACCGTTGTAATTCTTTACAACTTCTTGGCCCTTCTGTGTAAATCCGGCAAATGTTGATGAAGTCATTGATGTGAAGGCTGCAATTACAAGAAGTGTAAAGAGCCACTCAAAGAGAGAGAAGAATCTTCTTCCGGCTTTACCTATATACTTCTCAATTACAAGACCGATTGACTTTCCATCATTCTTAACTGATGCATAGAGGGCACCGAAGTCCTGAGCAGCACCGAAGAAGATACCACCGACGATAAGCCAGATAAGTACTGGAACCCAACCAAACATAGATGCAAGAATTGGTCCCTGAACTGGGCCTGCACCTGCGATTGATGAAAACTGATGGGCAAATACTGAGAATTTTGATGATGGAACATAATCCTGTCCATCCTCATGCTTTACTGCTGGTGTCTTAGCTTCTGGATTGATACCCCATGTCTTTGCAAGCCAACGGCCATATAAAAGGTATCCAAGTGCAAGGCAAACTACAGCAATTAAGAGAATTAAAAGACTGTTCATTTTTTTATTCGTTTACGATTACGTAAACTCTCCTTTCTTATTACCTGTCTTAGCAGGTTGTGTCTTATCATCAGGGCAAATGAACATCGGTATAACAGAGGCTAGCTTTTGGCATTTCAAATTTGATGGCTCGGCACCGCTCGTCGGTAGGCGAAAAAAAAAGTCTTTGAATTCCCATCGGGAATTCAAAGACGAAATAATCCGCGTTACCACTTTGATTTGCTTTTTAAGCCACTCTGTCCTGTCTCTAGAGTTTTTTGTAATATTAGACTGTCTATCAACAGGTTTCTTTATAACGGTAGAATACCGGTAACACTTACTACTATTTCAGTGCACTGCTCGCAGATGATGTCCAAGTGTATTTCCTATATCGCCTCTCAGCAACGACGACTCTCTGTGATATTTCATACATAGGATTTGTTCTGTTCGTAGCATTTGCTCTTATGATGCCATGATTATAGCACTATGATTATGACTGTCAAGCAAGTTTTTATTTATTTTTGATTATTTATGCATTTTTAATCACCTAGACCACTGTCTATGAAATCAACCACTTCCTTGAGTGCCTCATTCTCGTCAGGGCCATCGGCTTTCACTTCAACTTCTGAGCCATATTTCATGCATGCTGACATCAGCATCATTACGCTCTTTGCATTGAAGGATTTGCCATTATACACTATATTCACTGTTGATGCATATTTTGCAAGTTTCTGAGTCATCAGACTTGCCGGTCTCATATGCATTCCTTGTTCATTTACAATTTTTGTCTTCTGTGTAACCATATTTAATCCTCTTTTCTGAGCACCTCTTTTATAATAGTCTTATCAAGATATCTCTTATCATGGCATATGTCTGTGATTATTACGCTCTTCTCAATTGAACCAAAAGAGATAGCATCTACCATATTAAACTTAGTGTGATCGGCCAGTATGTATGAGATATAGCTCTTTGATAATACTTTTTCCTTAACTGCAGCTTCCTCTGAATCAGGTGTTGTGAGTCCTGCTGTCAAAGAAATTCCATTAGTTCCTAAGAAGCATTTTGTAAAGTTAAACTTATCTAACTGTCTGATACTCTCTGTACCTACAACTGCCTCTGTTCTTGCCTTTAATCTTCCTCCAATCAGGATTGAATTAAAACCTAAATCGACCAATGTTCTGGCATGCTCGATACCATTTGTTACAAATGTTGCTGGACATCCCTTTGGAACATAGCTTAAAACCTTCAGTGTTGTCGAGCCAGAATCTATAAATATTATATCTGTGCTCTGAATTAGAGTAGCAGAATATCTAGCAATTGCATCCTTCTCATCGATACAGCTGTTAGACTTAAAATTCATATCGTACTCAATAGTATTAATACCTTTAGAGAGAGCTGTTGCTCCACCGAATACCTTTTCAAGTTTTCCTGTCTGATCCAGTTCATTTATGTCACGTCTGATAGTTGCCTTTGAGACATTTAACTTGTCTGATAACTCTTCAACACTTAAAACACCATATTCATTTACCAATCTGATTAGCTGTTCTTGTCTTTCTCTTAATAGCATCTTTTACCTTCTTTCAAAAAAAATGAGTCATTAGCAATCAATCTATTATCATATTATCATTGTTATAACTCAAAGTCAATCATATAGCATCAGATATATGATTCTATATGATTTTTTAAAGAAAATCAAGCTATAATTAATATTTTGCAAAAAGACTTGTAGCATAGAAAAAGCTCAGCACTCATTTCCTTGATTATTAGTCAGGAAAATGTTTGCTGAGCTTCATCTTTATTGCTCTACTTCATCTTTATTGCTCTAATATAAGCTGTTTACTTTTCATCAGAATTGCCTGTTCCATTTAAAACATTGGCAATGAATTCAATTGAGCCCTTGATACCATATCTTGCAGAATTGATACATATATCATAATTGCTGGCATTGCCCCATTTTCTTCCTGTGTAGAAGTTGTAATAGGAAGCATGTCTTCTGTCAACCTGCTTGAGCTGCTTTACAGCCTGCTTCATATCAACATCATTGATTTCTGCCATTCTCTGTGCTCTAAGTTTGAAAGGTGCTGTGATATAAATGCTTACATGAGGAATATGGTTATTGCTCATGATTACATCCGCACAACGTCCCATAACTACAAAGTCTTCCTTTTGGGCCAAATCGCAGAGGAGCTCACTCTGAGTAAAGAAGAGAGCATCTCTAGCTGAAAGTCCATGATATCTGTTAAATCTAGCCATACGAGCCTTAAGGGTCATATGTTCTGTAGCATATGATAATCCTGGGTTTTTAATATTCTGGCTGAGTTCAAAGTTTGCATCAGACATTTCCTCATCGCTCTCAGCCTCAAGTCTCTTAGATACTGTCTTAAAAATCTCAGCGTCATAGTAGTTTATTTTGAGCTTATCTGCCAAGCCAAAACCTATATCGTCACCGCCGGCACCGTAAGATCTTGAAATGCAGATAATTTTATGAGCGCCAACAATAGCCTTAGCATTACCAAAGCTGTTGAGTCTAGCCTCTGTAGCATTGATAATCTCTCTTTTTCCAAGAGTTCCTGTCAGGGCTCTCAACTGGTGTACAATTTCATTGTACTCTGTCATGGCTTCCCTATATACATCCCTGTTTGGAATGGTTCTAGCCATATTACCAATCAAGGCAAACTCATTTCTTATAATGTGCGCTCTCGATGTATCACACATATTTTCCAAAAGTTCATCTATAGTCTTTTCACGGTTTCGATAGAAAACTCTACCGAGAGCTGAACCTGTTGCCTTGTAAACTCTCTCATCAAGGTCATAAATTCTTCCTGCAAGATTTACAAGCTCAGTCATAGACTGTTCTCCAGACATTATTACGTCTCCACTTAACTGTGTATCTATTTTCATGTCAGCTCACCTCCTACAAAAAGAATATCAAGGTATCCAGGATGAATACTGGTACTAGGAAGGCCAAAGACCATTTCATATAACCGAAAAAGCTTGGCATGCGAATACCATTCTCATCTGATAGAGACTTAATCATAAAGTTAGGAGCATTACCAATATATGTATTAGCTCCCATAAATACAGCACCACAAGAAATTGCCAGGAGCAACTTTACAGATATTGTGCCGAGTGTAGTGGCAACACCAGAACTTGCGCCAAGTGTACCTGCTGTAGTCAGGAATACAAGGTAAGTTGGAGTGTTATCAAGGAAACTTGACAAAGCACCTGTTGCCCAGAAAAGCTGAGTTGGTGATGTAAGTCCAAGCTTTGCACCATTTGCCTTAAGAAGGATGAGTGCAGGCTGCATTGTAATGAAGATACCAACGAACAAGATTGCAACCTCTGCGATTGCTCCCCATGTAAAGTGGTTTCTCTGTCTGATTTCCTTCTTTGTTGTCTTGAATGAAAGGAAGGCAGAGACAAGTATCAAAACGATCTCAATGATTGAAGGGTATGATAAAACTACCTCTCCCATAATTCTCAAGCCTGCAACACTGCCCTCAGCAGTCTGGAATGCAGGGAGTGAAGGAAGTATTCCACTAAGGATAACTGCTGCAACGATGATTACAAGGAAGATAAGGTTATAAAGACCAGAGAATTTGATTTCAGTACCCTTCTTGCTTAAATCTGGCTTTAAGCCATCAGCAATATCCTTGCAATAAGCTCTTCTGTCTATTCTGTAGAAAATAAGCAAAAGAACTAACATATTTACTACTAGTACTGGGAAGAGTCTCAAGCTCCAAAAGAATGGAACTCCTCTCATAAATCCCATAAGAAGTGGAGGATCACCCATTGGTGATAAACATCCACCTATATTAGAAACAAGGAAGATAAAAAAGATCATGATATGGCTCTTACGGCTTCTCCACGAATTCATCTTGATCACAGGTCTAACCATAAGCATAGAAGAACCTGTAGTTCCTATAAAGCTAGAAAGCAAGGTTCCTACCGTCAAAAGAAATACATTGATTCTTGGCGAACCAGCTAAATCTCCATCGAAGGAGATATTGCCCGCTACGCAATACAGACCAAACAAAAGGACAATAAAAGTAAGATAGTCGTTAATCAGACTGTCTACCGCAATTTCTGTCATCTTAAATGGTCCCTGGCAAATTGCATAGATTACTGCGTACATCAATATCCAGAAAATTACAAAGTACTGCTTGTATGAATCCCAAATTTTTTCCATAAAAATTGGACCCAAGGCGATACATAGTAACAATCCTGCAAATGGTACGCACGATAGTACTGTCAGTAACATTTTTCCTCTTTTCCTCGTCTCATAAAAAGGCGATCATAATTTTAATAAGAATTCAAATTTGGATTCTTATTCTCGCAAATCGGGATTGAAAAGCTCAAATTAAGCATTTGCCGTCTTTTCTTATGCGCCCACAATTATAGTCGCCTTTTATACAAGAAGTCTATTATTTTATTACTATAGTTTAGGCTTTCATAAACCTGTCTATAATGTCGATAACCCCGTCAATATAGGCCTCTTCCCTGCTAAACTTCTTAGCTATAGCAAGCCATTCAAAAGATAGAGAAGTCGTGTCAAATATTACTGCCCCCCCATAGCCCTTGAGGAAATTATCGATTTTTTCAGCCTTAATTCTTGCATTTTTGCTGAGGGTAAACTTGGTATCATAAAAGGTTTTACCCTTGGAATTGGTCACTTTGCTGCCCTTAATTTCTGTTATACCTATAGAGTGAGCCTTGTTTTTCAAGAAGGCTATCTTGATCAGGTTTCTAGTGCTGGCCTCCGCCTTGCCATAGCGATCCTCAAGCTCATCAAGCATATCCTCAACTTCGTCTGACTTATCAATCATGGCTATACGTTTGTAGATATCAAGTTTCTGATATTCACTTCTTATATAGGACGCAGGTATATAGGCATCTACAACCATATCTACAGTAGTCTCAAAATCATAATCAGCCTCAAGACCCTTGAGATGGTTTACTGTCTCATTGAGCATTTTACAATATAGGTCATATCCCACTGCTGCCATATGGCCATGCTGGGTCTTTCCCAATACAGCACCGGCTCCTCTGATTTCAAGGTCCTTCATTGCAATCTTAAAGCCCGATCCCAAGTCTGAGAACTCCCTGATTGCAGACAAACGCTTCTCTGCAACTTCAGATATCATGCGATCTCTGCGATAAAGAAGGAAACAGTAAGCAGTTCTTGAACTTCTTCCAACTCTTCCCCTCAGCTGATAAAGCTGGGATAAGCCGAAATTATTAGCGTCCTCAATAATCATGGTATTTACATTGCTTATATCCATACCAATCTCGATAATTGTCGTCGCTACCAAAACATCATACTCACCCTGAATAAAGTCAAACATAATGCTCTCAAGTTCCTTCTTATCCATCTGGCCATGAGCATAAGCTATTCTTGCTTCTGGCAATAATTCCCTCAAGTGCTCAGTCTGTAATTCAATGTCCTTTACCTTATTATAGACATAAAAGACCTGACCATTTCTGGCCAATTCACGGCTTATAGCTTCCCTAATAATCTCATCATCATGCTCTGTCACAAAGGTTTGAATAGGAATTCTATCGACCGGAGCTTCCTCCAAGACACTCATATCCCTGATTCCAGACAGACTCATATGAAGAGTTCTTGGAATTGGCGTAGCGCTCAAAGTTAGAACATCAACATTATTCTTAATTTTCTTTATCTTCTCCTTTTGTGCAACTCCAAAATGCTGCTCTTCATCTATTATAAAGAGGCCCAAATCCTTGAAAACCACATCTTTAGACAGCATCCTATGAGTTCCTACAACTATGTCTACAGAGCCTTTTTTAAGTCCCTCAACAGTCTCCTTGTTTTGCTTTTGTGACCTAAAACTTGAGAGCTGAGATACAGTGATAGGATAAGCCTTCATTCTCTCAAAGAAGTTCTGATAGTGCTGATCAGCCAGAATTGTTGTTGGCACAAGATATGCAACCTGTTTTCCATCTGCCACAGCCTTGAAGGCCGCTCTTATAGCTACTTCAGTCTTACCAAAGCCCACGTCACCACAGATAAGTCTGTCCATTATATGGCTGCTCTCCATGTCCCTCTTGGTATCCTCAATGGCCATTGTCTGGTCATTAGTCTCCTCATAAGGAAAGAGTTCCTCAAACTCTCTCTGCCACTCGCTATCTGGTGAAAACTGGTACCCCTTCTCATTCTGTCTCTTGGCATAGAGCTCAACCAAGTCTTTTGCCACTTCCTCTACAGCTTTCTGAACCTTAGATTTTGTCTTATTCCACTCAGCACCCCCAAGCTTATTCAGCTTAGGCTTTACATCGGCATCCTGGCCTGCATACTTCTGAAGTCTATCCAACTGAGTAGCCAAAACAAAGAGATTACCATGGTCAGCGTACTCAATTTTCACATAATCTCGCTCATTGCCCTCGACCTTAATCTTCTCAATGCCCTTATAGATGCCAAGTCCATGATTTTCATGTACTACAAAATCTCCAACCTTAAGTTCATTAAAGCTTGCAATAGCCTTGCCATCATACTTCTTCTTTTTGGGTCTAGCCTTGGAGTGTCTGGTAAATATATCATTTTCTGTAATTACCACAAGCTTTTGTCTTGCATACTCAAAACCGTGGTGTATATTGCCATAAGTGACATAAACTATGCCCTTTTTGAAGTCATCATCCTCACGCTCATTTACATCTGCTGCATATACTGCCCTAACTCCAAGCTCTTTCAAGTCTTTAGCTATACGCTCAGCCCTGCTTCTCGAGCTTGAGACAAGCACTATCATATACTTTTTCTTTTCGTATTTCTTCAAATCTTCAGCCAGGTACTCAAAGCTGTTGTTGTAGGTACTTATAGAGCTAGCTGCAAAGTCATAATGCTTGTAATCCTCAAAACCCTCTGGATAAGAATCAAGAAGGGCCAGAGCCAAAGTCTTTCTCTTGCCCAAGTCATACCTTATATCCGCATAGGTCCTCATAAGATCCATTTGACTCTTTAATATATAGCCGCCGCCAAGCCTGTTTTTCATAGAATCAGAGAACTCAAACTCAGTAAGCTTCATTCTCTCCCTGATATGCTCTGGCTCATCAAGGACAAAAAGAGTCTGGCTTTCAGGAAAGTAATCAATAAAGCTAACTGTGTCTTCAAGATAGCTGTTGATAAACTTGGAAAAATCACTGCCCTTCTCAAGTTCACTTCTGAGCTTTCTCAAGCGATTCAGGGCATCAATTTCTGAATTTGTCAGTTTTTTCTTATGAATGCCAAGCTCCTCAAACCTCTTCTCAAACTCCTGAGCCAGTCTTTCATTTCCGCTTGCAATCTCTTCCTCATCGAGTATGACCTCACTGGCAGGAAAGACTTCAAAGGAATCTATATTTTCAATCGATCTCTGAGACTCGGCATCAAAAAATCTTATACTGTCTATCTCATTGTCAAAGAAATCAACTCTGACTGGCGATTCAGCTGTATAGGTAAATATATCAAGAATCTCACCCCTGACAGAAAACTGACCCCTGTCCTCTACCATTGGACATCTGCTGTAACCTATATTGACGAGTTTACTTGCCAAATCCTCAAGTTCAGCCACTTCCCCTACCTTCAGGCTCAGCTGATTTGCAATATATCTATCTGCTTTTATAAGCTTATCGGCCAATGCATCTACAGTAGTTACTATTATCAGCTCCTCTTGATTCTCTTTTAAGATCTCACTGATGCATCTAATTCTCTCAGCAGATATCTGATTTCCGTGAATATCTGCCCCGTAGAAGATAAAGTCTTTGGCTGGATAAAAGAAGGCCCTCTTGCCAAAATATCTGGCATCGTCAAGCATTTCACGCGCCTTATTCTCATTGTAGGTAATGAGGAGCTTGTATTTAAAGTTTCCTCCCAAAGCCTTTATCAGAGCCAACTTTTGGGTCTCAACACAGGAAGAGGCGAAAACTTTTCCTCCCTCTTCAAGGAGTTGCCTGCTCTCGCTAAAGCTGGCATCCTCCAACAATCCCTTTGTATATATACTCATAATCTTCCTTCCATAAAGCGCCTTTAAAAACCTCACACCAAATTTGAGATGTGAGGTCCTGTCAATAATCCTTTAGTTATACTTATTCATAGCAGAATTAATATCTTCTCTGATAATGCAGGCCACAGCTTCACAAGCCTTCTCTACACCTGCCTCAGCATCAAGCTTGTCCTGTCCTGCAAAGTGACCCAAAACCCAATCTGCCAGGTCCCAGCCTGAAGGTTTTGCGCCCACTCCTATTCTAACTCTCTTAAAATTCTGATTTCCAAGATGCTTGATAATTGACTTAATTCCGTTGTGGCCGCCAGCACTGCCCTGAGGGCGAACTCTAAGCTTGCCAGGTGCCAAGTCTATATCATCATATACAACGATAAGGTTCTCCTCGCTCTCCTTGAAGTAATCAAGAATCTCTCTTATGCACTCACCAGAATTATTCATATAGGTCAGAGGCTCTACCAAAAGAACCTTCTCCCCCTCTATCATGCCCTTACCATAAAGGCCCTTAAACTTAGAATCGGTCACATCTATGTTATACTTGTCTGCCAACTTAGCAATTGTGGCAAAGCCTATATTATGTCTGCTTCCTGTGTATTCCTTACCTGGATTTCCCAAGCCTGCAATTATATACATATCATTCCTCTTTTTACAATTCTCTTAGCTACTTATTCTCTGCCTTATAAGCCTCAATTATTGCCCTTGTAGCACTTGTTCCAAGTCTTTCAGCGCCAGCTTCCAGCATTTCACAGGCTGTTTTGTAATCTCTAATTCCGCCTGATGCCTTGACTTTAGCCTGATTTCCAACTGTCTTCTTCATAAGACGAACATCCTCAACCTTAGCACCGCCTGTGCTAAAGCCTGTAGATGTCTTTACAAAATCAGCATGAGCCTTAAGAGCTAGCTGGCAAGCCTTTATTTTTTCCTCATCACTCAAAAGACATGTCTCTATAATTACTTTTAAAATCTTCCCCTTGCAGGCCTCTCTAACTTGCTTAATGTCTTCAAAGACAAGGTCAGTATTTCCAGCCTTTAAGGCACCTACATTAATTACCATGTCTATCTCGTCAGCGCCATCTGCCACTGCACACTCTGCCTCATAAGCCTTAGCCTTTGAAGACATTGCTCCCAAAGGAAAGCCCACTACAACACACTTGGCAATATCAGTATTGGCCAATTTTTCAGCTATAAGGCTTGTATAAGCACTGTTTACGCACACACTTGCGCAGTTCATCTCAATTGCCTCCTGGCAGACTTTTTCAATCTGCTCCTCAGTGGCATCAGCCTTTAATAAAGTATGATCAAAGTATTTTTCAAATTTCATAAAAAAACGGCTAAAATAATACCTAGCCTTCTCCTATCTTGATATCTACTAGTGTATTATTTTCGCCGCCATTTTTCAATAGTTAGCTGTGAGACTTAGATTTGTGGCCCAGGCTGACTAGCTGGACTATAAGGGCAAATATCAGCAAAAGGCCCCCAATAATTGCCATAGGTAAAACATAAATTGAGCTAGTTCCCGCAATCACAAGTATGCCCTCTATAATGCTCGCAAGAGTCAGGGTTGCAACAGCAGCCCCCAGGGTCTCCCTGGAAATAAGGCTAATCTTAGCATTGATTGCGAACATGCATGCATACCAGATCAGAGCAAAAAAAGGAATTCCCCAGGAATAAGACATAAAAATCGAATGCACTCCGTGTCCGAAATGGTTGTAAATCAAGGCAAAGAGGCCAACCAAAAGACTTATAGCTCCATAAAATTCAATTTTTACAAGGCTCTCTCTTTTGTTTTTCTTGGATTTCTTATCAAAGTCTGGCTCTTTTTGCCCATTTTCAGCTTCTTTATATGTGCCAAAATCTCCTGATTTATTCCCGGTCCCATCATAGATAGCAGATGCTTCCATCTCAGGCACAGTCATGTTTTCTTCTATATACTCTCTGAATTCTTCATTCATATTAACTCCAATCTGCCCTAGAGCTCGTATCCTAAATAAATGATATCACTTACCTTTCTTTCACTGCTGCCTCTGCCACCTGTAGGATTGTTGATTATATTCCCGTTAAAGTAAAGCGTCGATGAGCCGCCTCCATCAAGATTGTAGGCCAAACTAGCCCCCTTATCTTTCATGTAATTTGCCAACTGATAAAGAGATAAGCCCTGGCTTGCGCTTGTTCTGCCATCTGATACGACCATAATATAATGTCCTGGCTCAATCATACCTATGGCTGTTCTCGGATTGCTGGCCATAGCCTGATCAACCTCTGTTTTTGTCCCAACAGTCACCTGACCATCTTCAACAAGCCCCGGTCCAAATGAATACACCTGGACAGCTCCCTCCTCGAGCAACTGACTGGCGCTCACCTCGTCCTCATTGATTATCTTCATCTGACCATCTGCATAAAGAACAAGATCCTCGGCATGATTGCTCACATCTCTGTAAATAAGGCCATTTCTTATAACATAACCAGCATTTCTAAAGCCGTAATAATCGCCATTTATGGCCAGTATCGCATTTTTTCCCTCAGCCATAGATGAAGTGGCCTGGGTAATATTTTTTCCATATGTATCCTGGGCAAATGCTGACTTCAAAAGCGATACATCGCTCACTTTTATGTCAACCACATATATATCTGTATCGTAAGCCCTGTCACTGCTAATACTAATCTGCATGTTGTCATCTGTATATGAAGTCGAAGTTACATTTTTCTGACTTACATTCACAATATTTGTATTATAACCAAGACCTGTAGAAGCCAGGCTTGTCTCCTGTCCTGTAGCAGTATCTGAATTTAAATTAAGTCCTCTATTAAGGCTGTAATTTTGACTTTGGGTGTCAACTTTTACCCCCACCTTAGGTATAAGAAAAGCATCAAGCAAGATGAAAGCTGAAGATGAAATAAGGGCCAGACCATAAATCAACCTAAAAATCCCATTTTTCTTCAAAAAACACACCTCCTTCGCTTTATTTAGTTTTATATTAAAACTAAATTGTGAATAAGGTGTGTTTTTTCTTTGAAATTCTTGTGTAAGAAGTTACCTCAGCCACTTGTGGCTGAGGTAACAGGCTCCTTTAGTCATTGCAACTGAAGTCGAAGCAACTGAAGTTGAAGCAGCTGAAGTTGAAGGCGACTAAAGTCGAAGGCGACTAAAGTCGCAGGCATTAAAATTTGCAGGCGACTTTAATCGCATAAGTTAGGTCAACTGGCCTGCAAACTGTCTTTCATAGAGTTTGGCATATTCGCCCTTTTTCTTTATCAGCTCCTTGTGAGTTCCCGACTCTATAAGTCTTCCCTTACTCATAACAAGGATTCTGTCTGCATCTATGATAGTCGATATTCTATGAGCTATGATAATAGAAGTTCTACCTGCCATCAGATTTCTAATTGCAGACTGAATCTTGGCCTCAGTTCTAGTATCCACGTGTGATGTTGCCTCATCCAAAATCAGAATCGAAGCATCTGCAAGTATGGCTCTGGCTATAGCTATAAGTTGTATCTGTCCCTCTGAGAGGTTAGCTCCATAAGCAGTGAGAACAGTGTCATATCCATCAGGCAGTTTAGATATAAAACCATCGCACATAGCAAGTTTGGCTGCCTGCTTAATTTCCTCCAAACTGGCATCTGGTCTTGAAAAAGCAATATTTGCCCTTATGCTATCCTGAAAAAGAACTGTGTCCTGCAATACTATAGAGAGCATAGCTCTCAGATCCTTCTTCTTCATCGCTCTTATATCTTGGCCTTTTATACTGATAGATCCTTTATCTATCTCATAATACCTCATTAGCAAATTTACAATCGTTGTCTTTCCTGAACCAGTAGCCCCGACTAGGGCAATTTTTTGATCTTTCATAATATTTAGGTCAAGCTTTTCAAGTACCTTCTGACCCTCAATATAGCTAAAATCAACCCCTTCAAAGCTCACCTCAGGTATAAGCTCAAGAGCCTTTTCTTGTGCAGTCTGGCTTTTTTTCAAGTCTTGACTCTGATTCTCATTCAGCTTTTGGGTCTGAGTTTCTTGCAAGTCACAGCTCTGACCCTCAAAATCAATCTCATCGTCCAAATCAAGAATCTCAAAAACTCTCTCGGCTCCCGATAAGGCCGACAGTATGCTTGAATACTGGTCTGCAATCATGTTAATCGGATGACTTAGTTTTTTGGAATATTGCAACATGGCCTGAATAGTACCTATAGACATATTGCCCCTGCCATCAAGCATTATAAAAGCTCCGACTGAGGCTATTATCACATATTGCAGATTTCCCAACAGATTGGTCAAGGGTCCCATAATCGATCCAAAGACTCTTGTGACAATGCTGTTCTTTTTTAAATCATAAGAGATACTTCTAAACTTTTCCAGGCTCTCCTTCTCCTTACCGCAGACAAGCAGAGTCTTGAAAGAACTTATCTTCTCAACCGCCTCACCATTTAACCTGCCCAGTAAGACTTGCTGCCTCTTATAGTATTTTTTTACAGCCTTGGTCAATCTGGCTGAAATCCACATAATCATAGGGATTGTGACCATTGCAATCAAGGTAAGTTGGTAATTGTAGCTGAACATTATACATATTGAACCAAGCAGGGTCAGTATAGCTGACAAAATTGAGGCAATTGACTCAGATACTGCGCTTGAAATAATGTCAGTATCATTGGTCATTCGGCTCATAAGGTCCCCGTGTTGATGTCTATCTGTATAGCTGACAGGCAATTTGACAAGCTTTGCATAAAGATCTTTTCTCAACTGATATATAGTAAGCTGTGAAAGCTTGGCTGCCAGTCTTGCCTGCAAATAAGACAGGACTGTTATTAGAAGATAGATAATAGAGAGCATGCCTATATATCTCAGACAGGCTTCAAGGTCCACCCCTATCTGTCCCTCTTTGTAATAAATAGTATCTATTGCCTTTTGCTGCATATAGGGTCCAAGGACTTCACAAATTGTGACTATCAGCATGGAAAGAATTAGTCCCCAAAACAAGACTATATTTTTTCTTATATATGCCAAAAGTCTCATAAATGTTTTTCTGCCATTTTTAGGCTTTTGGGCGCTAGCTCTCTGAGCCATCCTGTTATTGGGGTCTCCACCTCGGCCATTCATTCCAATCCTTAATTCTTTGGGTCCAGCCAGCCCATTGTTATATTTATTATTCATAAGCTTCACCTGCCGCTATCTGAGACTGATATATTTGCCTATATGTCTCACTTACTTCCATTAGATAGGCATGATTTCCAATATGCTTTATAGTGCCATCATTCTCCATAACCGCTATTCTATCTGCTTTTATTATAGATGCCACCCTCTGGGCAACAATTATCAAACTTGTCTGGCCCAGATTCTTCCGGATTCCCATCTGAACTTTTTCCTCTGTCACCAAATCGAGAGCTGATGTGGCATCATCGAGTATTAAAATATCTGGTTTAGAGATGAGAGCTCTTGCAAGGGCTATCCTCTGCTTCTGTCCGCCTGAAACCGACATTCCCTTCTCAGAGATTTCGCTATCAATTCCATGGGGCATTCTATCCAAAAACTCATCAACTCGGGCAATCTTTATGGCCCAAAGCAGGTCCCCCTCATCTGCACTCGACTCAAGCCCCATCAAAATATTGGCCTTGACAGTGTCAGTAAAGAGCTCTGCGTGCTGCATGGCATATCCAATCTTAGTCCTCAGGTCATGTGTATCCATACTTCTAATATCCTGGCCATCCAGCAAAATTCTTCCCTGACTTGGATCATAAAGTCTGGGAATTAAGTTAACTAAACTTGTCTTGCCGCAACCAGTCGAGCCTATTATACCAAAGGTCTCTCCCCTATCTATAAAAAAGCTCACATTCTTAAGAGAATCCTCCTTGGCCTTCTTATATCTGAATGATACTTGGTCAAATTCAAGCAAATGCGGCTTTTTCTCACTCTTTATCTGACTATTTATCTCGCCATTTTTCTCGTTCTCATCCCCGCTATCATTTTGGTGATCAAGCTCCAACTTGACAATATCTGGCTGACAAAGCAGAACTTCTTCAAGTCTTCCGGCTGAAACTCCTGCTCGGCTCACGGTTTGCAAGAGATTGCTGGCCATAATCAGCGATCTTATAGCCTGAGTTGCATAGGTAATAGCAGCCATGATAGCTCCAGTTGTGAGTTTAGGGTCCTGTTTTGAAATAGCGATACAGCCAGTCAGAATTACAATGATTATTGCAAAATTCATCATAAGCTTCATAAGCGGACTGATAGTGGCCATAAGTTTTAGGACCTTATAATTCGACTCTCTTAAGTCCTTGCTCGCCTCGTCAAATGCTATCTCTTCGTTTTCTTCCTGGCCATAAGCCTTAATAAGTCTTGCAGCAACTACTGTCTGTTCTACCAGCTTATTGATTTTATCTATTCTTGCCTGCACTTCCTTATAGATTGGAATAGCCCTCTTAAGCACAAAGTAAATAAAGGATGCCAATATTGGCACTGTAAAGAGAACTGTAAAGCCATATGTCAACTTGAGTTTAAATAACATGACAATGCCGCCAAGCATAAACATAGGCGGCCTGATAAATGACCTGATAAGTCTTTCTGTAAACTCGATAAGGATTGTCACATCATTGGTGATTCTGGTTATCAGAGAGCCACTTGTAAATTCATCCCCCTCCTCTATAGACAAAGACATAATTTTGTCATAGACAGCAAGCCTCAAGTCGTGTCCAAATCCTTGTGCCGCTTTCTCAGTCACAAATGAACACAGTACTCCAAAAGCTCCACCAATAAGAGTCACCAAGAGCATAAGGCTGGCAAAGAGAATGATTATAGACTTTCTTCCTGCATTCTGCCCCAATATATGCCTAATAATAAAACTTGCCAGAGCTGAGCCCTTGCTATCATCTTCAGGGCTAATACCTATAATGCCAAAATTTATTATATAAGACATAATAAAAGGCAAATAAAGATCACACAGAACCTCCATCATCATGATGAGAGGGGCTGCAATCATGTGTCTTCTATATGGCTTTGCATATTGACTTACATGCTTCATGGCCTAATCCTTTCAATTTTTCTTATTTATCCTAATTATATACTAAAAAAAGCCTGGTTGGAAAGAACCAACCAGGCCAAAAATCTACCTTTAAGACTTATGTCTCATTAATTTTTATTATGCTCTCTTCTTCTTAGAGATTACTACAACTGCAATACCTGCTGCTGCCATAGCCATAAGAACAACGTAAAGCATCATGTTTGTTGTATCACCAGTAGGAACTGAAGGTGGAACCAAAAGCTTAAGTGAAGCTGTCTGACCATCTGAAATTCTAGCACCTGCTGTAGCTGGAGCCTTATCTGTAAGAACAAGAAGTCCGTGCATATCGATGATACCGTTAGCATCTCTTGTAGGAGCTACTGAAGTATCAAGTGATACGAACCAGTCATCAGTTACCTGAACACCGTCAAGGTTGTAAGAAGCCATAGCTGCTGTAGGCTCATCAGCCTTAAGAAGTGTAGCCTTATCTGGCTTGTTGCCCCAATAGTAGTTGTTAGCTGAGTAAACTAATGTCTTATCCTGTGAACCAAGGAGCTTGAACTGCTCTGCAGTTGTCTCAGAAACACCCTTTCTGTAAGAGATGATACCATCTGCTGTGAAAGCTGTCTCCTTAGCTGTATTTGTGTAGAATGCAACGTTGAATGACTCATTGTTGAATGTTGTTGACTGCTTAACATTGATATCTGGGCAAGAGTTAGAATCGATACCCTTAGCCTTGTTATCATAAGCTACGCTGTTCTGTAAGAGGTGCTTACCAGACATGCTGTCTCCACCCATCTTAAAGCCGTTTCCGTTACCAGCGTCTGTACCATCCTCAAGGTAACCGTTCTTGTAAGCTACACAATTCTTGATTGTTACAGCTCCGATAGAACCTGTCTGTACCTTAGCAAAGAGATCCCAACCATCATCAGCATTGTGATGTGAGATACATCCATCGAATACTACGTTGTTACCAACTGTCAACTTAGCTGCGAAACCATCAGCATCTTCGTAACCTGCATCAGCATTGCCGTAAGATGTGCAGTTAAGGATGAGATTATCACTTGGCCACATATCAAACTCATCTGTTGAGTTAAGTCTTGAAACCTGAATACCTGTGTTACCGTTGTGGTAAGCATCTACCTGATCAAGTGTGATGTGCTTACCTGAAACCTGAATACCCTTCATAGCATTTGCTGAACGAGTAACATCGATTCCCTGAATGTACCAGTAATCACCACCAAAGATGATACCTGAACCAATTGAATTAAAGTCAATAACTGGCTTTGAAGAAGCATCTGGATCAGCCATAAGAACGATATTAGCGTCCTCTGTACCATTTACTCCTCTAGCAACCTTAAGACCCTCTTCGTATACGTATGTGCCTTCCATCATAACGATTGTCTGACCAGGCTGTACGTACTTGATTGCTGTCTTGAAATCTGTAGGATCTTCATGGCTACCTGAACCTGTTGCTTCTGGCTTAACCCAGATAGACTGACCAGGCTGACCAATTGTCTTGTATGTAACCTTGAACTCTACTGTTACTGGATCATATGACTCCATAGCTGAATATTCGCCGTTTGGCTGGTATCCCTCTGCAGGAGTGAAGATGATGTTAAAGTTATTGCTACCCTTAACAAGATCTGTGTTGAGTAATGTTGTAGATGTCTTTGCGCTGACAGCGATATCAGAAGCAAGAACATTTCCGTTAGCATCTTCTACGCTAGCTACGCCGTCAGCGTTAGCAGAGAAGATAAGGTCATAATTCTGAACACCAGTAGCTGATGGTGACTCAACAGTTGTGTTAACTGCTGTGTACTCGATTGGTCTCTCCTCTGCAGGAGCATCGTCAGCTGCGTTGATTGTTGAGAATGAAATATCTGAGAATGTAGCCTTTGCATATCTTGATGTGAAGAAACCAACATAGTTGTTATCTGCATCAAGAGCATCAAGAGCTGCTGGATCATAATACTTCTTTGTGTTGCTGTAAGAACCATCAGCTGCTTCATATGTTACGAAGTAACCTGTATTGTTCTTCTGAATTGTCAAGTAGAACTCTGTAAATGCAGGGTCCGCATTTGAGTTTACACCATTACCAATAATATTAGTTGATGATGGGAATCTTGTCTCAAGTGGTGTTGCCTTGTATTTAGCTGTGATTGGAGCTACTACTGAAGAATCATTAGCTTCAACAGCACCGATGTTATCAGCTGTGAGACCAGCTTTCTCAAGTGAGTTGATACCGATCTTCTGTGATACCTTGAAAGTACCATCTGTAGATGTTGTTACTGACTCTGAGATTGGATCACCATTCTCATCTGTCTCTGCAAAATACTCTGTCTTTGTTGCCTCAGCAAAGTATGAGTTATTCCAACCAGATCCACCAATTCTATCTGTTGCAAGAAGACCGAAACCTTCCTGTCCGTTTGATAAGAACCAGCTATCTACAGTAACCTTAGCTCTGAGAGTAAAGTTCTGAGATGTAGGAACTGTTGTATAGTAGAAGTTCACACCATCAAAAGAAGCTGGAACCAACTTACCATTATTGTTCTTTCCTGTAATCTTGCCATCTGCATCCTGAGCACCTGATCTAAGTGTTACAGATCCATCATTTGCAGAACCTTCGTAATCAGCGTTGCTTGAGTTAGCACCGTTACCATATACGATGTAGTTCCAAAGTGTCTGAGCATCAGCTGTTACTGTTGCTGTGAATCCATCAGAGATTGTCTTCTCTTCACCTCTAATAGCCTCAACTACGAAATCATATGTCTTGCCAACTTCAAGACCTGTAATTGTAGCCTCTGTATCAGTTGTATTCTCAACCTTAACTTCTCCGTTAGCTACTACGTTGTATGAAGTTGCTTCCTTAACTGCTTCCCAAGTAATCTTCTCGCTTCCACCACCAAGTGATGCGCCACCAGAGATAACTGGCTTAGCAAGAGGAAGTGTGAAGTTGAATGATGATGCTAAACCAGCATGTACTTCTTCTTCATCAGCTCTTGAAGCGACTGGAGTTACTGAGTAAGAACCTGAATCGTCAAGTGTGAATGTCTTAGTTGCGCCATTACCTTCAGTTAATGATGTGATAGTTTTTACAATTGATCCATCTGCATCATTAATTACGATAAGTTCAACCTTATCAGCACCGTTTTTACCGATAACGCCATTGTATTCTACATTAACGTTTCCGTCTGTTGCCTGCTCAACAAGTGCTATAGAAGGAGTAGCTACCTCTGACCATGCCTTACGTGCAGCTGGAGCAGCACCGCCTTCCTCTGTAACAACAATCTTATAGATGTTGTTATTATTCTCAAGTCCGCCAAGCATATATGTGCCTGCATCTGCAAGTGAAAGCTCTTCTACATATGGAGAATTCTTTTCATATGCACCTGATGTCTGTGCCTTAACAGTTCCATCTGTTCCATAGATTGCCATCTGACGATTGTCATCTCCGCCCTCTGTGAACCAAACCTTAACTGTTGCAGCTCCATCAGTTGTGAACTTAACAAAGTTTTTGTTGTTCTCAATATCAGCTTTGCCACCAAAGTTTAATCTCTGATCTGACTGATAGTCATCTGCGAATTTTTTTGAACTGCTATCAATTTTTGTCTTTGCACTCATTACAAGAGTAAAGTAGTTATCTGTTCCTGCTGCAACTTCCTGGCCATCAGTAAATTTGCCAGCAGATGCTGCTGTAAGATCTTTAGACTCAAATGTTGAAACCTTTGGCTCAGAAGCTGCTGCTTCAACATCAACCTGAATCTTATAGATATTGTTGTTATTCTCAAGTCCGCCAAGCATATATGTGCCTGCATCTGCAAGTGAAAGCTCTTCTACATATGGAGAATTCTTTTCATATGCACCTGATGTCTGTGCCTTAACAGTTCCATCTGTTCCATAGATTGCCATCTGACGATTGTCATCTCCGCCCTCTGTGAACCAAACCTTAACTGTTGCAGCTCCATCAGTTGTGAACTTAACAAAGTTTTTGTTGTTCTCAATATCAGCTTTGCCACCAAAGTTTAATCTCTGATCTGACTGATAGTCATCTGCGAATTTTTTTGAACTGCTATCAATTTTTGTCTTTGCACTCATTACAAGAGTAAAGTAGTTATCTGTTCCTGCTGCAACTTCCTGGCCATCAGTAAATTTGCCAGCAGATGCTGCTGTAAGATCTTTAGACTCAAATACATAAGTTGAGCCTGCAGCCTTTACAGTCTTAGTACCAAGAAGACTTACCCAGTCAACTGGTGTGATACCAAAGACCATAAGAAAAGCCATAACTACAGCTAATACTCTTTTGCCCTTTTTCATATTCATTTAGGCTTTACCTCCTTATATTTTCCGTACTGCTACAAATTGTATTAGTACCCGAATTTGACATTATTATATAATTTTTTTCACAAAAAAGTCAATAATATAACTTGTGTATTATCACTCATCAGAGAGAAAAACTCATAGCTTTTTTGTATACTTTTCACAATATTATGTGACCTTTCTAAGCCCATATACAATATCTAGATTTTTTTATAATCTATACCCCCTTATTTCCCTCAAATAATCTGTATTTAAATTCAAAAACATAAATTAATTAGTAATACATTTTAGTCTTTTTTATTTTTTTCCTATAATTCACCCTTAAAGCATATTTTAAAACTCTATTTGAAAATTATCTTTTTATATTCATTTTTAAAATTGTATCGATGCTTATATGTATAAAAAAAGCGGATTTAAGAGCTTGACCTCCTAAATCCGCACAAAAGCTTAATTTTCTGCGCCTAATATTGTGTGCGCAACTGCCACTAGCACTCCGTAAAGCAGACCTGCAACCGGCCATACCATCCAGGTCATATGCCATGAATTTGTCGCAAAGGACCATGCCAAATATATGGCCGTAGCAATTAACCAATATATTTCTCCTATCCTTGCCATAGTTGGTGCAATTTTCTTTTTAGCTACCGTATAATCACCCTCCTGCAAAAGTACATCGCAGGCCTTAGTGATTGCAGATGAATTGATAAAAAGGTTTACAGCACAGGCAACCAAGATCAAAAGGATGCAGACACCAAGCACAACTATTCCGTCATTAAGCTCCATGGAACTAAATGTGATAAGTGGAATTGGACTTAAAATACAAAGAACAACACCTATGGCAATCTTTAAATTTCTCTTACCAACAGCTGCTTCTCTTGTTTCCCTAGCCATACCATCCACACCATACTCAGTCTCTATTTCAACTTTAGTCAGGTCCTTAAACTTCGCTTCTTTATAACCCATTGTAATAAAGAGAAATACCCCTCCTGCAACCATTATTAAGAGCCAGGCTATGCCAAATACAGCCACCAAATTTTCTGATAATGAAATAATTTTTTCATCTACTAAACCACTCAAAAGAATTAGAATAATTGGACTCAAAATACAAAGGTCAACGCCAAAAGCAATAAAAGGAACTAGCTCTTTTTTAGTCTTTATAAACTCTGCTGCCTCATCTAAGGATACCCTTCTAAGTTTCCTTTGCGACAAAGCCTCCTCTTTTAAATCGCTCGTCTTTATTTCTACTCCTTCTGACTCCTTATCATAATCATCTCTCAGAAGATAGTCAGTCGATACCCCAAAAACTTCTGACATCTTAATAATACGACTTATGTCAGGAACCGACTGAGCGCCCTCCCATTTTGATACTGATTGTCGAGAGACTTCTAAAATCTGGGCTAGTTCTTCTTGACTATATCCAAGTTTTTTCCTCTCTTCAATAATTTTGTCTGCTAGAATCATAATAAATCCTCCCTGTTTTAAAATATGTCCCTCAGGACGACTCAATCTTATTAAAATTTCAAGTTGCTAACAAGCAAGACTGCTTTGCAATTTGTTAACTAGCAGTTGCAAGTACATAAAAAGAAAGCTTCAAGGGAATTTTCCTTGAAGCTTTCTTATATATTTTCTTAATACTATTATCTTATGACAATAACCCTTGACTATTTTTTCTTAAAATGTCTGGATCAAATTACATCATTCCGCCCATACCTGCAGCGCCTGCTGGCATAGCTGGTACGTCTTCCTTAATAGTTCCAACTGCTGCTTCAGTTGTAAGAAGTGTTGAAACTACTGAGCAAGCATTCTGAAGAGCGCTTCTTGTAACCTTAGCAGGATCAAGAATACCAGCCTTAACCATGTCTGTGTACTCTTCATTGTAAGCATCAAAACCATTGCCTGGCTCAAGCTCTCTTACCTTGTTTACGATAACAGATCCATCAAGACCAGCATTTGCAGCGATGTGGAAGAGTGGAGCCTCAAGAGCCTTAACGATGATCTTAGCACCTGTCTTCTCATCGCCCTCAAGACTATCAGCAAACTCGTTAACCTTCTTAGAAGCGTGGATGTAAGCTGAACCGCCGCCTGCGATTACGCCTTCTTCAACTGCAGCCTTTGTAGCAGCCAAAGCATCCTCCATACGAAGCTTAGCTTCCTTCATCTCTGGCTCTGTAGCAGCACCAACGCGGATTACTGCAACACCGCCTGAAAGCTTAGCAAGTCTCTCCTGAAGCTTTTCCTTATCGAAATCAGAGCTTGTCTCAGCAATCTGAGCCTTAATCTGAGCAAGTCTAGCATCAATCTGATCCTTTGTTCCCTCACCGTCTACGATAGTTGTGTTCTCCTTCTGAACCTTAACTGACTTAGCACGTCCGAGCATATCAAGTGTTGTATCCTTAAGTTCAAGACCGAGGTCTGAAGAGATAACCTGTCCACCTGTGAGGATTGCAATATCCTTAAGCATCTCTTTTCTTCTATCGCCATAGCCTGGAGCCTTAACACCAACAACGTTGAATGTTCCTCTGAGCTTGTTCACGATAAGAGTTGTGAGAGCCTCACCCTCAATATCCTCAGCGATGATAAGAAGAGCCTTGCCGCTCTGAACAATCTGCTCAAGAACTGGAAGGATTTCCTGAATATTTGAAATCTTCTTGTCTGTGATAAGGATGTATGGATCCTCAAGATTAGCTTCCATCTTATCCATATCTGTTGCCATATAAGCTGAAACATAACCTCTGTCGAACTGCATACCCTCAACAAGGTCAAGCTCTGTCAACATAGTCTTTGACTCTTCGATTGTAATTACGCCGTTGTTTGTAACCTTCTCCATAGCATCGGCAACCATCTGACCTACTGACTCATCAGCAGCTGAGATGGCAGCAACCTTAGCAATCTGGTCCTTACCATTAACCTTCTCGCTCATAGACTTAATTGCCTCAACAGCAACATCTGTAGCCTTCTTCATACCCTTTCTTAAAACGATTGGGTTAGCACCTGCAGCTAAGTTCTTGATACCTGCATTTACCATAGCCTGTGCAAGAACAGTAGCTGTTGTAGTACCGTCACCAGCTACATCATTAGTCTTAGTAGCTACTTCCTTAACTAACTGAGCGCCCATATTCTCAAATTTATCTTCAAGCTCGATTTCCTTAGCGATTGTAACACCATCATTAGTGATGAGTGGTGCACCGTAAGACTTATCAAGAACTACATTTCTTCCCTTAGGTCCAAGTGTCACTCTAACTGTGTCAGCGAGCTGATTAACACCCTTTTCAAGTGCCTTGGCAGCTTCAATACCGTACTTAATTTCCTTTGCCATTTTAATAGCCTCCTATATTTTTATAAACTTATATATTACTCAATGATTGCAAGAATATCAGACTGTCTTACGATGATATACTTCTCATCCTCAAGATTAACCTCTGTACCAGAGTACTTAGAGTAGATGATCTTGTCTCCAGCCTTAACCTGCATCTCAACTTCCTTGCCGTCAACCACTCCGCCAGGTCCTACTGCTACTACTTCTGCCTGTGATGGTTTCTCTTTATCCTGTCCAGGTAATACAATTCCTGATTTTGTTGTCTCTTCTGCCATAATTGCCTTAATTACGACTCTGTCACCCAAAGGTACTAACTTCATAAAAAAGCCTCCATTCTGCTGTAATCAGCATTTTATTCTTGTTAGCACTCAATATATTTGAGTGCTAACCACTAGACATTAATCTAACACTTATCTATTTCTTTGTCAACTAATTTTTCTTTTTATTCAAATCTCTTCCATAGTAGAAAATGTACTGCTGAGCATAGCCCCCAAGCTGGCCATAGGTCTTCTTTCCATAGGCCTCAATCAGAGCATTTTTAGTCTCTTGACCATCAAAGTAAACCTCTTCCATAATCCTCTTTATCCATACATCTACAGGAAAGGCATCTCTGTGATCCAGTGAGAAGAGACTTATGCAGTTGGCCACCTTGTCTCCAATGCCCTTGACCTGCTTTAGGACCTGATTGCAAGAAAGAGAATCCATAGCCTTGAGCTGGTCCTCATCGAGGAGACCCTTGCCGTAGGAATCAAGAGCTGACAAGACATAGCCTGCCCTAAAGCCTGTTTTGCACTCTTTGAGCTCTTCTTCACTTATATCCTTCATCTCATCATAAGTAGGAAAGAGATAGCCGTGCTCCACTTCCTTGCCACGAAGGCGGCTAATGTTTCTGACACAGGCCTTAATCTGTGGAATTTGCTTATTCTGCGATAAAATAAAGGATATGAGAGTCTCAAAAAAGTCCTGTCTCAATATCCTCATGCCGTATAGGGCCTTGATTGAAACTTCCAGCTTAGGGTCCATGTTAAGCAAGTCCTTCTTTATTGCCTCATAGTCTCTGTCCAGGTCAAAATAAGGAATCCAAACTTCCTCCATAGTCTTCTTATCTGTATCAAAAAAGACTAAATCATGCCCTTCCTGCTTAATTCTCAAATCTCTTCCCTGGGCCAAAATCGCATAATCCTTATCAGCCAGCTCTATAAAGTTGAAACATTGGCCGCATTCTAAGGTCTGTTTTATATCAAAATCCTTTATTTGGGTCAAAAGCAGATTTTTGCCTTCCTCTACTAATCTCATATAAACCACCTTTAAAAAATCAGGGTGGATGCAAGCACCCACCCCTTAAATCTCTTATCAAGCAAGTATTCTACAAATTACTGCAAATTATCTCTACTTGCTTTGCATCTTTCAAGCAGATTAATTTTAAGTAAGACCTACCAGCACATTACTTCGTAACCGTCATCTGTAACTCTTACCATAATCTCCCACTGAGCTGAATCAGTGTCATCATCTGTGTAAATAGTCCAGTCATTTACGCTGTCCACATAGATGTCAGGTCTGCCGGCATTGATCATAGGCTCGATTGTAAATGTCATGCCTGGTGCCATAACCATTCCTGTTCCCTTTTTGATTACATAAGAAACAAAAGGATTTTCATGGAACTCAAGGCCTATACCGTGTCCTCCGACCTCTCTTACTACTGAATAGCCATTCTCCTTAGCATGGTCATTAATAGCCTGAGCCACGTCTCCGAGATGTCCCCAAGGCTTAACCTGGGCAAGTCCCAACTCTACGCACTCCTTAGCAACTCTGACCAGCTTCTGTCTCTCCTCAGAAACCTGACCTATGCAGTACATTCTTGAGGAATCAGAATAATAACCGTTAAGAATTGTTGAACAATCGACATTGATGATATCACCGTCAACAAGTGTAATCTCGCTCGATGGGATACCGTGGCATACCTCATTGTTGATTGAAGTACAGACGCTCTTAGGGAAACCCTCATAATTGAGAGGAGCTGGAATTCCGCCCATAGCTGTGGTCTGCTCATATACCATCTGATCAATCTCTTCAGTTGTCATACCAGCTTTGATATGCTCTCCAACATAGTCCAGAACAGCCACATTTATCTTTGAACTAGCTCTCATGCCCTCAAGCATTTCCTCATTCTTGATGATATTTCTAGGTGGCACCTGATGGAATTTCTTCTTAAAAATCTCAATCTTTCTGTCAAATGCCGCATGGCACTCTCCATAAGCTTTTCCACTCTTGCACCAACATGGCTCTTCTTTTCTTAACTTCTTCACTTGTCTATTTTCCTTTCATACATAAATCTATTGCTGTAATTCGTCCATTATAAGCGGAACAAATTGTTTCTTTCTAGACACCAGGCCCTCTAAATAAGCCTCACTACCACACACCTTTACAGAAAAGGCTTGTTCAATTATATCATCTGCGCCCTCTCCTGAACATAACACCCTTGAACATTCTTTCAAAACATTGGTAACCATGAAATAGAGTATATTTACCCTCAGGCTTGTAGAGGCAGCCGAGACATATTCTCTGCACTTTTCGAGTATGTCCTTGCTCTCAACTTCGCTCATGACATTGACCTGGCCCACACCAATTATTGTATCATTGATTGTAAAGCGCTTGAAATCGAGGGCCACTATCTCTTCAGGGCTCTTTGACGCAAGGTTGCTTCCAGCCTTAAACATAGCCCTGCCGTACTCTTCTATATTAATGTCAGCAAGCTCAGCCAGTTCATGGCAGGCATCTACATCAACATTGGTGCAGGTTGGCGATTTAAAAATCAGAGTGTCTGAAATTATTGCAGAGCATAAAAGTCCCGCAATCTTCTTATCAGGTACAAGCCCAGCTTCCTTATACATTCTGTAAACAATTGTTGCAGTGCAGCCCAAAGGCTCGTTTCTAAAGTAGACTGGTGAGATTGTCTCGAGTGAGCCAATTCTGTGATGGTCAATAATCTCTAAGATTGTAGCCGTCTCAATTCCATCTATAGCCTGTGTTTTCTCATTATGATCGACAAGTATAAGGTTTTTCTTATGAGGCTTCAAGACATTTCGCCTTGAAATCATGCCTATATACTTATTGTCCTCATCAATTATCGGGAAGTCTCTAAACCTGTACTTGGCCATGACAGGTTGAATATCCTCAACGAAATCATCCAATTTAAAAAGAACCAGGTTTTTAATATGTCTCAAAAAATACCTGATAGGCAGACTCTGATTGATCAAACGGGCAACTGTGTAGGTGTCAAATCTAGTCTCAATAATCATACAATTATTCTGACTCGCAAGCATCTTTATAGTCTTTCCAACCTTGGCACCCTCGCAAACTATAATTGCTCTCGCATTGAGCTCTATGGCACAGAGCTGGGCCTCATATCGATTGCCCAGTATAACCATATCCCCCTCCTTGATAGATAACTCCATCATATCGGGATTGGCCGTTGCAATCACAACATTGCCCTTGTCAAATACTGCTTGAGAATCACCCTCTATCAGCTGACCTTCAAGTGTCTCAATAATGTTCTTAAAGCTTGTTTTAGCCTTAGATAATATATCGCTGTCATATATGTCAAAATAAGATTTAGTGATATCGCTGACTGTGACAAGACCTAAGAGTTCCTGATTCTCAGTTACTGGCAAGGTCACAACATCATTGTAATTCATTATATTCCAAGCTTCTTTTACTGAGATTTCACAGTTCACTCCTTCTATCTTGTGAATCTCAATATCTCTAACCTGAGGCCTTACATCCTTGACATACCTAGGTTTTTCTATCCCCTGGCTCTCAAGCACAAATCTGGTTTCCTCGTTAAGGTGACCAGCTCTGATTGGCTCATACTTGTGTCCACTTATCTTACTTTTTAAATATGCATAACCTATGGCAGAGCAGACTGAATCCGTATCTGGATTCTTATGTCCCACCACATATCTGACAGCTCTATCCTGCATTTTCTTCTCCTCATTTTCAAGGCAAAGCCTTACATAAAACCAATATAAGGCTCTTAATTAAAGTATTATTATAGCGCTTTATAAAGCTAATAATATACTTAAATATGTCCTCTTGTACTACTTTCTACTATAAACTATACAAACCGCGAAAAGGAAGTCCTTTCCGCGGTTCTCTCTAAAGCTATTTACTTATCTTCTAAAAACAACTATTTCTGTTCTATCTGTGTATCCAAGTTGCTCAAACTTCTTTTGCATATCCTGGATAGCTCTCTTATAAACAAAGTAAGCATCATATGTCTTCTGGAAGTAGTCAAGAGCCTTCTTAACATCGCCCTCATCCTTAGCCTTCCATGACTCTGTAGCATACTTGTGTACCTCGTAGTGAGTCTGCTTTAATGTTGCAAACTCCTTAGAGTTGACAACTTCAGGCTCTGTCTGTCTGCCAAGCCAGAGACCAAGTTTACACTTATCATAGTTATTGAGCTGTGTAATCTTCAACTGCTCAAAGCCAACTGCATTGTTGTAAACTCTCCACATAAGGATAAAGTGGTCGATTTCAAAGATTCTGAGCCAATCCTGGACAGTAACCTCAGCAAAGCCTCTAACCATGTCGCTTCTAGCAGTATCAATGTAACGGCCAATCTTATAAACGTGAACACCCTGCTCCATGCAGTACTTGTTGAGTTCATCGTAAGAACCAGATATATTCTCAACCTGCTTTGAGAACTCCATAGTAACATTGGCCTGCTCATCCATATCTGTGAAGATTTCATCTACTGAATCTCTGATTGCAGTCATGGCACTTGTCATCTTCTCAACATCCTTGAGTGAAGTCTCAACCTTTGCATTACCTTCACCAAGCTTCTGAGTTGTGATATCCATTGTCTCAGCCAAGTCTTTAATATCAGTTCTAAGCTCTGCAACATAGTTTACAATGTCTTCAGCTGAGCTTGATGTATTGCTTGAGAGCTCTCTTACCTGGTCAGCTACAACTGCGAAGCCACGTCCTGCCTCACCAGCTCTTGCAGCCTCAATCGAAGCATTTAGGGCCAAGAGATTACTCTGACTGGCAACCTTCTTAACCATATCAACGATCTCGCTGATTCTGTCGATTTTCTCCTGGAACTCCTGAATTCTTTGGTTAATTCCAATGATTGTCTCAGATGACTCATTTACCACCTGGATACTGTCAGACATATTAGATGTGGACTTCTCAGCAACTACAAGCATATCGTGGGCATTGTCTCTTATCACACCCATAGATGATGTAATTGTGCTGATAGATGCTGCCATATTCTGGCTTGCAGCCTCCATCTGGGCAATTGAATCGCTCTGCGACTGCACCTGGTCAAGTGTCTGCTTAACATAAGAGTTATCGCCAATTGACTCCATAGCCTCGTTCATTCTCATAACAAAGTTGTTATTGGCCCTCTTAAATGCATGAATCATCTCATTGATTTTTTCGCCATGCTTAGGGTCTGCAAATTGGCTTGTATCGCAATCTGCGTAATTTCCGGATATAACCGCATCCATTGCAGCCATCATCAATTCATAATCGTTATTTTCTAACGATTCTACTTTCTTTCCTTTACCAAACATCATCAAGTCCTCCTTCGAAAATCCCGCCTTCAATATGGTAATTTTAGCACAGTAACAATCAAAATAAAATACGAAAATATCAATATCTTGCATTTTTTGATTTTTTCATCATCTTTATAAGCCTTTTATCTGCTTTATATCCAATCTCAGACCAGACAAAAGCTCCACTTGGATGAATTATACTTGCTTTTTTCTAATTCTTGCCAAAAGCAGGGATACGAGCTTGACATCCAAAAGATAGACCAGGCTTGCAATTATAAGCCAGATTATGGTCCTGATTCTCATATCAAAGGCCAGCGGGGCCATGGCAAAGACCTTGCCAAAAAAGACTATGCTTATAGCCGCCAAAACTGACATTGCTATGCAGATAAGACTTCTGACATGATTTATAGGCATGCTAACCCTGACAAGTTCCATAAGTCCCACAATCAGCATACATATAGTAACCATGGTTGACAATTCGTCAAATACTATGTCACCCCAATATATCATTGACATAGCCGCCACTATAAAGAAATCCGTCAAAGCAGCCGGCAGAGCATTCAAAAGACACCTATCTACAAAATTGCCCTCTATCCTCTTCTTGCAAGGCTGTATAGAGAGTAAAAATCCTGGAATACCTATTGTAAAGGCTCCAATCAAAGACATCTGAGTCGGATAGATTGGGTATCTGAGGACAAAAATAAGTGAGAATATAGCCATGAGTATTGAAAAGATGTTTTTCACAAGAAAGAGAGTGGCCGATCTTTGGATATTATTTACAACTCTTCTTCCCTCGAGGACCACATTAGGCATCTTGGCAAAATCAGAATCCAAAAGGACTATCTGGGCACAGTCCGATGCCACATCAGAGCCCGACTTGAAGGCTATACTACAATCGGCGCTTTTCATTGCAAGTACATCATTGACTCCATCACCGGTCATGGCCACCACATGGCCCTTAGCTTTCAATTCTTCAATAATTCGCTTTTTCTGTTTTGGACTAACTCTTCCAAAGACAGTTGTTTCCTCACATATTTGGCCAATTTTCTCGTCAGGTATATCTGTCATAGATACTCTCTTATCCGAGTCCTTAATTCCCGCCTTTTGGGCAACCATGCTGGCTGTTCTGTCATTGTCGCCAGATATAACCTTGATTGTGACTCCCTCTCTCTCAAAGTAGGCAAAGGTCTCTCTAGCCGCTTTTCTTATCTCATTGCCAAGAACCAGAAATCCCAGAATCTCCTTTTCCTGCTTCTTTTGACCCTGCCCACTAGCTTTGACAAAAGAAAGAATTCTAAAACCCGAATCCATATAAGTCTTGAGCCTGTCCTCATACTCTGCATATGTATCAGGCATAAGAATTTCTGGCGCTCCAAGATAGAGCATCTGTCCAGAAGTGAGTTCGCAGGCGCTATACTTCTTTTCTGATGTAAAGGAATATACTTTTTTAATCTCTATATCCAGGCCATCTTTAGGCTTATTATCTTCTAAATCAAAGTAGGCTTTTATAGCCTGCATTGTTATATTATCCGCCTCAGAAGCACTTGAAAAGGCGTAAAGCATAGATCTAAATTCCGAAGATAGGCAGTCAGAATCGCCTTTCTCATTGCAGCCCAGATCAATCAAATCTCTAAGCTTCATCTCATTTTCAGTTATTGTGCCTGTTTTATCGACACAGAGCACATCAACTCTGGCTAGGTTCTCCACGCAGGCCAACTCGTGCACAAGAACTTTTCTCTTAGCTAGCCTTGTGACGCTCACAGCCAGGGCTATGCTGGTCAGAAGGTAGAGTCCCTCAGGTATCATGCCTACAAGAGCAGCCACCATTGAATTGACACCTGTTGTTAAATCGTGATGATTAAAGAAAATAGACTGAAGGAGCAAGCCTGCACCTATAGGCACTATCGCAAAGCCTATTATCTTTAAGAGCTTATCCAAGCTCCTTGTCAGCTGGGTTCTATTCTTTTCCCCGCTTGTCTTGGCTTCTCTTGCAAGGCTGGACACATAGGACTTTCTGCCAACCTCAGTCAATATGGCTTTACATGTTCCTGAAACCACAAAACTGCCCGAATAGAGCTTGTCTCCTGCCTTTTTTACAAGTTCATCAGGCTCACCAGTCAGAAGCGCTTCATTGGCCCTGACCTCCCCCTCAATAATGACAGCATCAGCACTAATCTGCTTTCCTGCCGAAAACTCGCACAAATCACCCTTGACAAGCCTTTCTGACTTGATTTCCTCCCTCTTACCAGACCTGATAACCATAGTCGTTGGGGCGTTGAGGAACTTAAGCCTGTCCAAAATTATTTTGGACTTGATTTCCTGAAAGATTCCGATAATTATATTCCAGATAATCACCGGCAAAAAAGTCATATTCATATATGACTTTACCATTATCAGAAGGGCGGCAAATATTGCGAAAACCAGGTTGAAGTAGGTAAAGAGGTTGTCCGTCACTATTCTAAATACGCTCTTAGACTTTCCACCCTCATACTCATTTCCAAAACCCATACGAAAACGCCTCGCCGCCTCATCGGCGTCGAGGCCACTCAACGTATCTGTTTCTGAAAATCCATCTTCAATTTTATTTAATATGTTTTTTAAGATTTTTTCCGACGCTAAGGTCTCCGTTTTCAACTTTTGTTTCATATTCGATCTTACCAAAAGTGCCTTTCCTTACATAGTAGAAAAGTCCTACCGCAAACACAAGTAATACAAAGAATGAAATCTCAATCTGAACAACTGACTTGTAATCATAAAGCTTAAAAGCCATTGTCACCAAAGCATATCCAACAAAAGTCACAACATTCCAATATGGCTCAAGTTCTTTTTTAACAACACCATAAGCTGGCTCTATAAGGATGATCTGGCTCAAATATACTACAAGTACTGACAAGCCCATTAGGAGCCAGAGAAAACTTGGCGATCTTGTGAGCTGGTCAAAGAGGAGGGCCATTGACTTGTAATCAGCCTCAGCCATACCATTGATAACGCCCTCAAGTCCGTCAACTCTGAAAGCAGTACACATAACATAATCAGAGATTGCTGTAAGGCCGTACATAAGACCATCACCAAGGCCTATACCGGCACCGACCATCATAATATCTCCATGCTGCTTATGTTTAGTTGTCACTATCTTTAAGGCCGCATATCTGGCTAAAACCATACCTGCTGCGAGCAGAAGTGTCTGCAAAACGACCAGCATTTGGGTATTGTTTTCAACTGCTATGTCAACACTTGGAACCACAGTAATAAAACCTGTGATAATCTGAACAGCCACGAAAACTACTCCATATGCCAAAAGGCCTATAAAGAGTGGGAGCATCGATGCATGCCACTTAGTCTTAAATATAATGATTGAAACTATAATAATTGAGAGTAGGATAATTCCTCCTGCCGCGAGCATTGTTTCTGTGTTCTGCGGTATTGTAAGACTTGAGTCTACTCCTAAATCCTGTAAATTCATATAAAACCTCTTTTTATGCTGCCTTATTTGGGCAGAAATTCTTTCTTTAAAACAAGCCACCGCATGAGGCTTAAACTGGACTAGCAGTTCAAACTTCAGGGTGGCCTATAAGCTTACTTGTATATAATATATCTTTTCATAAGTTTTGTATGTAAAAACACATTAATGCTTAAAGCTTGATTACTTTGCTAACATTACATTAGTTGCGTGTGGTCCGCGATCTCCGTCTTCAACATCGAATTCAACGTCAGCTCCATCCTCTAGTGACTTGAAACCTTCCATCTTGATACCTGAGAAATGTACGAAAATATCATTTCCTGCCTCATCACTGATGAAACCGTATCCCTTCTGATTATTGAACCACTTTACTTTACCCTTCATTAATACAGGTACCTCCAAAAATTACTGTGTCAGAAGTCCTAAAACTATTTAGTTTTCTGCCCTCACACAATTTGCATATTATCATTGCAAATGCCTAAAGTCAAGCCAATTTATATGCTTTCTTAAATTAATTTTTCTCATTATTTTATAATTCTAAATTTGATAAGAAAAGTATGCATTGCAGGCTCCTTCAGTGGAAACCATACAGGCACCCTGTGGATGTACAGGGTTGCAAGCCTTACCAAAAAGAGGGCAATCTTTTGGTTCCATCAAACCCAGAAGAACTTTATCACAGGAACAAAGTGGATTTTTCTTATGATCTTCTATCAGGTCTTTACTGCCAAGATCTAAGTATGAATACTTATCCTTAAGGACCAAACCGGAATCCTTCACCAGACCTAAGCCTCTCCATGCAGCATCGCAGGGTTGAAAGTACTTTTCAATCAGGCTTAAAGCCTTAGGATTTCCCTTTTTCTCAACCAGACTGGCATAGTCATTGTAGACTCCTGCCCTGCCTGCCATCTTGCTCAGTATATATATGGCTTCAAGAATCAATTTAGGCTCAAAACCAGCTACAACAAAGGGAATGCCATATTTCTTTGAGATTTCCTCATAGGCCTGATAGCCACTGACAACTGCAACATGGCCAGGTGCAAGAAAGGCATTAACCCCGCTCTTTCTTTGACATATGGTCTCTATAACCTTTGGCATGGTCTTTATAGCAGATAAAATCTTGATATTATCAATTTTATTTTTTACAATCTCATCTATGAGCAAGGCATAGACTGGAGCCGTTGTCTCAAAGCCTACAGCAGCAAAGATAAAGCGCCTGTTTGGATTCTCTTTTGCCAAAGTGACAGCGTCCAAAGGCGAGTAGACAATCCTTATGTCAGCTCCCTCACCCTTGGCCATACTTAAGCTCTTGCTCGATCCTGGTATCCTAATCAAATCGCCAAATGTAAGCAGACTAGTATTTGCCTCTCTAGTCAGTTCAATAAGCCTATCTATGTAATCCGATCCGGTTACGCACACAGGGCACCCTGGTCCTGAGATAAGTCTGATCTTATCCGGCATCAAGTCATAAATGCCAGCCTTGGCTATAGCTCCAGTGTGACTGCCGCACACCTCCATAATATTCAATTGAGGGCCATCGTATGCCCTTATGCCGCTAACTATTTCTTCGACTTCCACAATTACACCATTTACTGTTTTTTAGCTGTTTTAGACTTGATCTTCTCAATCAGTTCTCGCTCCCTATCCTTAACCTTAGGCGATGCCATTCTTGAATTAAGGACAAATGCTCCGAAATGCATTGCATCTTCGCAATCATCACAAAGATATGCCAGCTCAGACACCAGATAATTCAGAGTTGCCTCCTCCATATCGCATATAGGTGGGAATTCAGTTGCAATTGCCTTCATAAAGCCCTGCAAGGCCTGAGTTCTATACAGAAGCTCATTGCGTCTGCATTCCTTGAAAGCTGTCATCTGTCTCACAGAAAGCTTCTTGAGATCATCTTCCTTTATACCAGAAAATTTCTCAAATTCTTCGTAGGAATCCTTAAAAGAGCTGTAGGAATTGTTTGGTTCATCCTCGGCTAAACAACCGAATTTGGCCTCGTCGGCATATTTGACGATTTCCTCATAAGCCCCTCTATAGAGCCATGAGAGTTTAAGACAGAGATAGGCTGATTCACTAATCTTACTCTGCTTCTTCATCTCAGTCAAAAGTGCCATCTTATATCTGACTATAGCATAGTCATAAGAGTAAGCCCCAGTATGAGGATTTTCTCCTGCAAACTTATCGGCAATCTCTGTTCTTAAGTTCTGAATCTGCCAAGGTGTAAGCCTGTCAAATACTCTGCCAACCGCAGCATAACCGCAATGTGGACACATGTTTACTTCATACTTTACATAGTCAACATTCTTATGTTTTGGTCTCAAATCCTCATCTGTCCCTATAAAACGATCTTTACCAGTTTTGACAGCCTTGGTACTAAAGGTAGAGTCACAAATTGGGCAGTGACATCTCTTGTCAAAAAGGTAGGTATTTTCTACCTCCAAGGCCTGAATTCTCTCATCATAGCCTGTCGTTTCACTGTCAGCCCCATCGTCAGATCCAGGATGTCCTGCGGCATCCCTGCTCAAGTCAGTCTGTCTAGCCTCCTTGGCGCCAATTAAACCATCATCTGCAATCAATACTGGTCCCCTGCCATCTTGATCATCAATCTTTACTTTTTGATTATCAGCTGATGCCATAAATCCTCCTTCCCCCAAAAAAGAGGAGTCCACCTAAACCCAAATCAAATTCAGATTAAGCAAACTCCTCTCCATAGAAATTAAATACACTATATAACTATTTTCTTATGCGTTTGGCAACTTAAAAGAGCTCTTAAGAGATACAATCCTGTTAAATACAGGCTTTCCATCCTCACTATCCTTCAAGTCCACACAGAAGTATCCATTTCTTACAAACTGGAACTTCTCTTCCTTCTTTGCTTCCATAAGAGCAGGCTCAACGATACACTCAGGAATAATTGTACGAGAATTAGGATTAACATTGATTGAGCCATCAACTTCATTATATACTCCCTTTTCCTCATCTACAATATTCTCATAAAGTCTAACTTCTGCCTTCTTCCCCATGCTTGCTGAAACCCAGTGAATTGTGCCCTTAACCTTACGCTCAGTGCAGTTTCCACCCCTTGTTGCTGGATCGTATGTGGCATGAATCTCTGTCACTTTGCCATTCTCGTCTTTAACAAAACTTGTGCAAGTTACAAAGTAAGCATTCATAAGTCTTACCTCATTGCCTGGGAAGAGTCTGAAGTACTTCTTTGGAGGCTCCTCCATAAAGTCTTCTCTCTCAATATAGAGTTCCTTAGTGAAAGGAACTTTTCTAGAGCCCATTTCTGGATTCTCCTGATTGTTAGGAACATCCACATACTCTACCTGATTCTCATCATAATTGTCGATTATAAGCTTAACTGGATCAAGAACAGCCATCATACGACAAGCCTTTGGCTTTAAATCCTCACGAATACAGAACTCAAGCATAGGATACTCAACAACACCCTGGCTCTTTGTAACACCTACAAGCTCTACGAAGTTTTTGATTGACTCTGGAGTAAAACCACGTCTTCTCAAGGCTGCGATTGATACAAGTCTTGGATCGTCCCATCCGTCAACTATGCCATCTTCGACAAGCTTCTTGATATATCTCTTACCTGTAACCACGTTATTGAGATATAACTTAGCAAACTCAATCTGCTTTGGTGGATTCTCAAATTCAAGCTCATTTACAACCCAGTTGTAAAGAGGTCTGTGATCTTCAAACTCAAGTGTACATATAGAATGTGTCACGCCCTCGAGAGCATCCTCGATAGGGTGAGCGAAGTCATACATAGGATAGATGCACCACTTATCTTTCTGTCTATGGTGGTACATATGAGCAACTCTGTAGATAACAGGGTCTCTCATATTAATGTTAGGAGAGGCCATATCTATCTTAGCTCTCAAAACCTTCTCTCCATCCTGATATTTGCCAGCTTTCATATTCTCGAAAAGTTCAAGGTTTTCCTCGACACTTCGATTTCTGTATGGGCTTTCCTTGCCAGGCTCTGTGAGTGTACCTCTGTACTCTCTGATTTCCTCAGCGCTCAAATCACAGACATAGGCCTTGCCCTTCTTGATTAAGGCTAGAGCAGCCTCATACATCTTATCAAAATAGTCAGATGCAAAGAGAACTTCTCCATGCCACTTAGCACCGAGCCACTCCACATCCTTTTGGATAGAATCTACGAATTCATCCTTCTCCTTGGTTGGATTTGTATCATCAAATCTCAAATTGAACTGTCCATTGTACTCACGAGACAGACCATAGTTAAGAAGAATAGACTTTGCATGTCCTATATGAAGGTATCCGTTTGGTTCTGGTGGGAATCTAGTTACCACCTTTTTTGTATGGCCCTCTCTAATATCTTCATCAATAATCTGTTCAATAAAATTCTTTGAAGAAGTTTCGTTCTCCATTTCCATCCTCCTGCTAGTTGATTAATCTATATCTATCATTTAATTGTATCACATATTAAGCAGAATGTCCTGAAGTTCATCCAACTCAAAGTGATAACTTGTATTACAGAAATGACAATTAACATCAATTGGCTTGCCATCTGCAACTATATTTCTCATCTCCTGCTTGCCAACACTTATAAGAGCCTTTGTAACCCTCTCCTTAGAGCAGTTGCAGTAAAACTCTGTCGGTGTCTTGTCAAGAATCTCAAGACCAAAATCATTTAAGATAAGTCCTAGAATCTGCTCAGGTGTCATTCCATCCTCGAGCATCTCAGTAACTGAGCTTATCTCCTTGATTTTCTTCTCAAGTCTGTCAATTGTCTGCTCAGTAGCGTCAGGCATAAGCTGAATAATAAAGCCACCCGCGTCAGCAACTGTGTTATCTTTGTTCATTCTCACGCCAAGGCCTACTGATGAAGGCACCTGTTCGCTGTTGGCAAAATAATAAGTGAGGTCATCACCAATCTCACTTGTAACAAGGATTGTATCTCCAACATATGGCTCTCTCATGCCTATATCCTTGATTACGCTCAATACTCCAAGGCCAAGTGCTCCTGCCACGTCAAGCTTGCCATTCTTAAGAGGAAGCATAACCTGTGGCTCTCCAACACAGCCCTTAACTCTACCCTTGCAATCACTGGTAACTGTCATACTCTTGATAGGACCGTCGCACTTGATTGTGATTGTGACAATATCCTTATCATTCTTCATCATGGTACCCATCATAGCTCCGCCAGTGAGCAGTCTTCCAAGTGCAACAGTTGCAATTGGACTCATATTGTGCTTACTTCTTGCTGTCTCACAAAGCTCTTTTGTCGTTGCGGCAAATGCTCTGATCTGGCCACCTGCTGCAATAGCTCTAACTATATAATCCGTCATATTTACTAATATCAACCTCGAGTCTGTCTAAAAACTCGTTTTTCCTTTCCTTAAGTCCTTAAAAGCCTTCAATTTTTGAATATCTCTCAAGTCTCTTCTGATATGCTAATTTATGATTTTATCAGATATCTGTCTATTTTTCCACATATAGAACTATTTTTTAGATTTGTTTTATGATAAAATGTCCTTTAGCATTAGCTTTACTTTAAAGTATAAATTATAATCTATATAAAAGGCGGAATTATCCCTATGCGAATCTTTAAGCAGGGCGAAGAGAATACTGAAAAAGGGCCTAAAAAGCCAACTTTGGTCAAGAAGAAAAATCGCTTCTACTATCACCTTATTTTCGTTCTTATTTTTTCTATAATTTTTGACGCTTACTGCATCTACATATGTCGTTCAAACTCAGTCTTATCTATCTTTAAGGCAATCAATTTCACAGAAGTCAGCTCAAGTGACTCCTGCCTTGACAGAGGAGAGACGATTGTAAATTGCAGAGCTAAGAATCTATACTATAGCGGCTACAACTATGTAAAAGGCAAAAAAACTAAAGGCTACTACTACTACAGCCTGGATAACAACCACTGCCAGCTCTATCTGATCAGCAAAAAAGAATTCAAAGAAAGCTCCAATCCTCCGAAGACCATTGCTGAGACCAATTTTACAGCCTGCATCAGCACTGATGACAGCAACCGCTATAAGCTAGTAAGCAATCTGGCAAGTGATCTAAATTGGGATTACAATGGTCTATCCGACTTTACAGATAATTCAATAGTCAGCCAGCTTGATTACAACATAAAATTCTACTCATTTATAATAATTGCCACTATCCTTGGTTTTATACTGACAATTACAAGTCTTTTTATGATCATTAAATATAACTTTCAAAGGTACGAGGGCTGAAACTAAATCAGCCTCTCTACCTTCTTAAAAATCGAGTAGGAGGGAAAATTAAATAAGTTTTCCCGGCCTCTCACACCACCGTACGTACGGTTCCGTATACGGCGGTTCAATCAACTTAACA
>CAMUXE010000007.1 GCA_947164605.1 uncultured Lachnospiraceae bacterium
GTCAGACACCAGGTACACCGGGAACAACAACTACAAGTCAGACACCAGGTACACCGGGAACAACAACTACAAGTCAGACACCAGGTACACCAGGAACAACAACTACAAGTCAGACACCAGGTACACCAGGAACAACAACTACAAGTCAGACACCAGGTACACCAGGAACGACAACTACAAACCAGACACCTGGCACACCAGGAACAACAACTACAGTACAGACACCAGGTACACCTGGAACAACTACTGTAGAGAATCCAGAAGTTCCAAGTACAGTTACTGAGACAGTTAGAAATATTGTTACATCAGTAAATACTGGTGATGAGACAGGTGCTATGAGATTTGTTATTCTTATGTCTATTTCAGCTATGGGTATTTTGATTACTTCATTAGTTGGTAGAAAGAAAAGATCATAATCTTAAGTAAATATGTACTTAATATGGGGGCTATTCTTTTATAAGAATAGCTCTCTTTTTATTGACTAGACTTAAGAATTTGTGATAAAATTATCATGCTAATTTTGAAAAGAATAGCTAAGAGCTTTTATGTCAGCGTTGCATTCATAAAAGCTTGGATAATATTGAAAAAAGCATCGCAGAAATGAGGAAAAAATGATTTACACACAGGAAGTTGAGAACATGTGTCCTGTTGCTCAGGGTGTGCATCATGGTGCAGCACCAGTTCCTACAGAAGGAAAGTGGGTTCAGAACAAAGAAGTAAAAGATATTTCTGGTTTCACTCATGGTGTAGGCTGGTGTGCTCCACAGCAGGGGGCTTGTAAGCTTACTCTTAATGTTAAAGAAGGCGTAATACAGGAGGCACTCGTAGAGACTATTGGATGTTCAGGTATGACACATTCAGCAGCTATGGCTTCTGAAATTCTTCCAGGTCTTACTGTTATGGAAGCATTAAACACAGACCTTGTATGCGACGCTATTAATACAGCTATGCGTGAGCTCTTCCTTCAGATTGTTTACGGAAGAACACAGAGCGCATTCTCTGATAATGGTCTTGCAGTTGGCGCTGGCCTTGAGGATCTTGGTAAGGGCCTTCGTTCACAGGTTGGTACTATGTATGGTACACTTGCTAAGGGTACAAGATACCTTGAGATGACAGATGGTTATGTTACAGGTATTGCTCTTGATGCTGATAATGAAATCATTGGATATACATTCGTTAACTTCGGAAAGATGACTGACTTCATGAAGAAGGGTGATGATGCTAACACTGCATACGAGAAGGCTTGCGGACAGTATGGCCGTGTTGCTGACGCTGTTAAGATCATTGATCCTAGAACAGATAAAGAAGTTAAGAATAACTAAGGAGGAATAACGATGGCTTTATTTGAAAATTATGAAGGAAGAGTTGATAAAATCAACGCTTGTTTAAACAGCTACGGCATTTCTTCTATTGAAGAGGCTGAAAAGATTACTAAGGATGCCGGACTTGATGTATATCACATGGTTGAAGGAATTCAGCCTATTTGTTTCGAGAATGCTAAGTGGGCATACACTGTAGGTGCTGCTATTGCTATTAAGAAGGGGTGCCGTAAGGCTTCTGAGGCTGCAGCTGCTATCGGTGAAGGTCTTCAGTCATTCTGTATTCCTGGTTCAGTTGCTGATCAGCGTAAGGTTGGTCTTGGACATGGTAACCTTGGAAAGATGCTCCTTGAAGAGGAGACAGAGTGTTTCGCTTTCGTAGCTGGACATGAGTCATTCGCAGCTGCTGAAGGTGCTATTGGTATCGCTACAAAGGCTAACAAGGTTCGTCAGAAGCCACTTCGTGTTATCCTTAACGGTCTTGGTAAGGATGCTGCTTATATCATCTCTAGAGTTAATGGATTCACATTCGTTGAGACAGAGATGGATTATAAGACTGGCGAAGTTAAGGAAATCTCTACAAAGGCTTTCTCTAACGGCGACAGAGCTAAGGTTCGTTGCTATGGTGCTAACGATGTAACAGAAGGTGTAGCAATCATGTGGAAGGAGAATGTTGATATCTCTATCACAGGTAACTCAACAAATCCTACAAGATTCCAGCACCCAGTTGCAGGTACATACAAGAAAGAGCGTATTGAAGCTGGTAAGAAGTACTTCTCAGTTGCTTCAGGTGGTGGTACAGGTCGTACACTTCACCCAGATAACATGGCTGCAGGTCCTGCTTCATACGGTATGACAGATACAATGGGACGTATGCATTCAGATGCTCAGTTTGCTGGTTCTTCATCAGTTCCTGCTCACGTTGAGATGATGGGTCTTATCGGTATGGGTAACAACCCAATGGTAGGTGCTACTGTTTCTGTAGCTGTTTCTATCGAAGAAGCTGCTAAGACTGGTAAGTTCTAAGTAAAAAGCTTAAAAACCTAGAGCTTATAAGGGGTTGTCAAGTTCACTCATGTTCTTGACAACCCCTTAATTTTTGTGAGCAATTCGTCAAAGTCTGTGCTTGCACGAGACCTTGACGAATGCCACAGTACCGAGAAAACTTTTTTTCTCGGTTGCTTTAGTTTTCACAAAAAGATTTAGCTTCTAAGATTCTTGTAACAGATAAAGCTGTAAGTAAGTGGGAAAGGGGATTAGGTTTTCCAGATATAAATACTATTGAACCCTTGGCAGATGCTCTAGACGTTTCAATTGGCGAAATCATGAAGTCTGAACGATCAGTTGATGAAACCGTAGAAGAAAAAGAAATAGTTGAAGATATTATACAGATTGCGACTGTTGATATTGAGGAAAGGAATAAAATTATAGTATATACCTTTGCCTTAACTACTCTAGTATTAACTATTTTGAAAATTGTTATGAGTATCAGTTGGAGTACTGGTAAGATGTCTTTACATGTTGACATCCCATATATAGCTATTCTTCCAGGAATCCTGATGATTCTATATGGAGTTGTATGTAAAATTCGTTCTAAAAATATACATGGAACTATAATATTAGGAATATCACTTTTGATAATACCAATAATAATTATTCTACTTGCCTTTACTATTATCCAGACATTTGCAGGGCTTGTAATGTTCTTGATCAGCATGAGTGAAAGACATATATTCTACAAAGGCACCATCGCAACGTTCTGGAAAAAATCTTATGGCATTTCTCTTGGAATGTTTATCTTTGTTCCGCCAAAAGCAAGGTTCTATAATGCTGAGAAATGGGCGAATCATTTGGGTGAAAAGTATACTGGCAATAAATCCATGGAAATGATAGATATTTAAAGAGAAATATGATTTAAATAACTGTAGGAATGAAACTTATAAAATTTTGACCAAAAGATTTCAAATTAAAATTGATGGAGGAAATGATAGAATGAATAGAAAACAGGGATGCCTGACATCAGTTGTAATATGGGGCGTTTTTGAGAGTGTTGCTCTTACTTTGTGGCTTACAAAGGATAATCTGTTTTATCTACTTAATTTTAGTTATATTGGTATATCCATTGCATTGGGACTTTTTCTATTTCAACTAAATTACAAGCACGCACGCAGAATCGTTCAGCTCTTGGTCGGATTATATATGTTGATTTATCTTGGCCTCATCTGCCAGGAAAATATGCAGATAGAAGGATTCTGGTATTATCTTTTCACTGGAGTATTTGAGGCAGCAACAATTCATTACTCTGTTGCAAAAATCTTTGGACCACTAATATTTGGTAGAGGCTGGTGTGGATTTGCCTGTTGGACAGCGATGGTATTGGATTTTCTACCATATAAAGTTCCACTATCTCCAAGAAAGAAAATTGGATTCATACGCTACATTACATTTACTTTGTCGCTGCTTTTTGTATTAACCTTATTCTTGAGTCAAGTGGGTAATATAGAAAGAATCATGTTTTGGGCTTTTATTATCGGAAACGTCGTATATTATGCAATAGGAATCATTCTGGCATTCGTTTTTAAAGATAATAGAGCCTTCTGCAAGTATATCTGCCCAATTACAGTATTCTTGAAGCCAATGAGCTATTTTGCACTTTTCAAAGTAAAGTGTGATAAAGAAAAATGTATTGCCTGTGGGAAATGCAAAAAGGTTTGCCCGATGAATGTCGATGTGACTGATAATTCAAGGAAACGCAAAAATGGAACCGAGTGTATACTTTGCATGGAATGTAAAAAAGCATGCCCGAAGGAAGCGTTATAATCTGTTAAGCTGAATAAAAATGGATTACTTGACTTTTACTCCGCTATGGAAAATGGCGGAGTTTATTTATATTTATCCTTTTAGAATTAAATTTCAGAGCTAATTATTAGACAACAAAATAAAATAAGTATAAATTAAGATAATAATTATAGAATTACTATCTTTATAAGCCTTGGATAGTGTAAGATAGTAGTGAAATCAACATAAAAAGGAAGTATATAGATAAATGACAAGTCAAAGTAAGACTTCAACAATTAAAATAGACAATAAATTTTTAGTGAAATTGATAATTCCACTTGTATTAGAACAACTGCTTGCTGTGAGCGTAGGCTTCGTGGATACCTTAATGATCTCAACAGTCGGCGAATATGCCATTTCAGGTGTTGCACTGGTAGATAATATCAACCGACTCGTAATTCAGGTTTTAGCAGCATTTGCCACGGGAGGACTTGTCGTAGCAAGTCAGTATATCGGTCGAGGAAGCAAAGAAGAGAGTAGAGAATGTACAGGTCAGCTTATTTCACTAATGTTAATCCTCACTAGCTTGCTGGCTGCCTTTTTTATCATATTTCCCAGACCAATTCTAACTTTTATTTTTTCAAATGTTGATGATAAGGTCATGGATGCTGCAATTACATATCTTTTAGTTACAAGTTTTTCTTATCCTTTCCTTGCAGTATATAATTCGGGTTCTGCTATTTTTAGAAGCTTTGGAAATAGCAATGTGAGCATGAAAATCAGCCTGATTATGAACCTGATTAATGTTCTATTTAATGCAATATTTGTCTTTGGCTTTAATATGGGGGTTCTTGGAGTGGGACTTGCGACCCTTATAAGTCGAATATTTGCCTGCTTGATAATGACATTTTACCTGAATTCTAATATGAATGAATTAAGGATAAAGAAAATATCTTCTTTTATTCCTAAATCAACATATATAGGTAAAATCCTTAAAATAGGCATACCTAGTGGAGTTGAAAATGGTATGTTTCAGGTTGGAAAACTCATGGTTGTAGGCATGGTTGCAACATTAGGAACCAGTGCAATTGCAGCCAACTCTGTTTCCTACCAAATAATTGATTTCCCAAATCTTCCTGCCTCGTCGATTGGAATTGCTTTGATTACAATTATTGGACAGTGTATGGGAGCAGGCGATATCAAGGAAGCAAAAACACAGATCAGAAAGCTTATGAAATGGGCTTATATCTCTGACTGGATAAGTAAAGGACTCTTATTTGTATTTGCTCCACAGATTGTGGGAATATTTTCAATGTCTCAGGAGGCATCCAGTCAGGCAGTTATGGTTTTAAGGTCTTTCTTTATCGCAGCAATTCTAATTTGGCCACTAAGCTTTAGCTTACCAAATGCTTTGAGAGCCGCGGGAGATGTAAAGTTTACAATGACCATCAGCATCGCTTCTATGTGGGTTTGCAGAATACTTGCATCATATATTCTTGTATTTAAATTAAATATGGGACTTATGGGAGTTTGGATTGGCATGTACATAGACTGGTATGTGAGAGGTATATCTTATGTATTGAGATATCTGAGTAATAAATGGACCAGCTTTAAGGTAATTTAGAGATAAAAGTATTATAGAAATTTTAAGATAAAAGGTAATTGGAGATTTAAATGAATAATATTGCAAAATTTTTAGAAGATTTAGATGGACTGCTTTGGGGAACCCCGATGACCCTACTTGTTCTTATGACAGGTATTATACTTTCAATCAGATTCGGCTTTAGATATCAGAGGAAGATTGCTGATGCAGGAGCTAGCATGATTGGTGGATGCTGTAGAACAAAACCAGATGATATTAGAAAGATTGCTGAGATTGTCAATGAAGAGGAATGTAGATAAGGAAGAAGCAAATAAGGTAAAATCAAATAAGGCGGAGCTGAATAAGACGGAGCTGAATAAGACAGAACTGAATAAAGAAGAGCTGAAAAAGGCTTATTATCACCTTCCGGGTCTCTTTGAGTTTTATGATTTTTATAAAGAGTTTTTGCCTATATATAAGAATTATAGAGAATACTTTTATGACTGGTGTGAGATTGGCTCAATATATGGATCTCCGGCTGATTGCCTATGGGGTGGCGGAAGAGCCGGCTATGGAGATGATGATCCTGAAAAGGTTTATAAGCTTATGAAGGAAAATGGCATATCTGCCAGACTTACCTTTAGCAACTCTTTGCTCGAACAAGAGCATTTAAGCGATGCCAAATGCAATAGGCTAAGTCAAATATTTGAAGACAGCAATAACGGAATAATTATATACTCTGATCTCTTGCTGGATTATATGAAAACTAATTATCCAAAGTATTACTTTGTTTCGTCAACAACCAAGGTTTTGACTGATTTTAAAGACTTTGAGCAAGAACTTAAAAGACAGGATTTTAAGTATGTAGTGCCTGATTTTCGCCTAAACAAGTCTATTGATCAACTGTCAAAACTTGATTTAGATTATAAAGAAAAAGTCGAATTTTTGTGTAATGAGGCCTGTTCATTCAAGTGTAATGCGAGGAAAGAGTGTTACATGGAAGTTAGCCGCAAGAATCTTGGACTCGAAAGTAGTGGACATGTCTGTTATTTTGACAAGGATAAAAAGGGTTACCTTTTCTCAAAAGCTATGAATAATGAGGGCTTTATAAGCATTGAAGATATTCAAAATATTTATATGCCAAGAGCTTTTAAAAATTTTAAAATTGAGGGAAGAAGCTTGGGAAGTGCTCTCCTTCTGGAGTTTATAATCTATTATATGGTTAAACCTAGATACCAGATAAATTTAAGAGAGTTAATGTATCTTGATAATATGCTTGACCTATTTTAGTTTTAATCCTATTTTGATATAATAGGCTTAGTATATATATAAAGAAGGAGGATTGCTATGCTCCTAGATTTTACAAATTTTCTATATGCTCTTTCATATGCACTTGATGCTGTAGAAGCAGAAGTTACAGGAGCAAGTGTTGAACATGGCAAGAGGGTGGCCTTAATATCATATTGGTGCTCAAGAAGCTTGAACTTAAATCAGGATCAAATGATCAGTTTTATGGCCTGCCTTGATATATATCAAGTACTGACCGAAAAAAGGCCTTACAAAGATGGCATGAATCACAAGCAGGATATGAAAATTATGTATAGTATGGTCGCAGATGGTAAGATTGATTCTGATATCACAAAAGATATAGATATTTGTTTTGGGACAGATGTATCAGTAGAAGGCAATGACTTGGAAGATGATATTGAAGATGCTATTATAGATCAAATAAAACTGACAAATAAGAGGTGGAAATGCGACCAATGTGGCTATATTTATGAGGGAGATACACCGCCTCTCTTTTGTCCACTTTGCGATAGTGACATTGATAGCTTTAAACTAATTTAGCTTATAAGAGGGAGAAATTTTAAAATGAATATTAGACTTGCAAAAAAAAAAGATGGACAAAAAGTTTTAGAACTTTTAAGCCAGGTACTTGAACTCCACGCTAAGATTAGACCTGATATATTTATATCAGGAACCACCAAATACAATCTGTCAGATTTTGCATTAATGTTGAAAGATAAGGAAAAGCCTATATATGTGGCAGTTGATGACAAGGATCAGGTCCTTGGCTATGCATTCTGTCAGATAAAAGAACAGCCTTTTTCAAGCAATATGGTTCAATTTAAATCCCTTTTTATAGACGATTTGTGTGTCGATGAAAATTATAGGGGACAAGGCCTTGGCAAGGAAATCTTTAATTTCCTCAAAGAAGAGGCAAAAAAGCTTGATTGCTACGAAATAAGTCTTAATGTATGGGCTGGCAACGATAAGGCTCAGGCCTTCTATGATAAGATGGGATTAAAGCCAAAAGAGACCCAGATGGAATACATTTTGTAAGATATCATATGTAAAAAAATAAAAAAGACTTATAGGTTAAATATGACAATTTTAAAGAATAATTGCAAAGTAATATTTGAAAATGATGATTTTATGGTGGTTGATAAGGCTTACGGGGTCTTGAGTCAGAGCAATCGCAGCTTTGATTTGGATTTAGTTAGTATGGTCAGAAGCGCCACTAAAAAAAAGGATGTGACTCCTATTAATCGTCTTGATAGGAATGTAGCTGGTTTGATAGTGCTTGCTTTGAATAAAAATGCCGCTGCAAGGCTTAACAAAGATATGATTGATCATGGTTGGGATAAGACCTATGTTTTGGCTTGTCAGTCTGAGGATGCTGACAAACTTGATATTAAAGGTCATATGCAAGATCAGATGGATTTTGATAAGAAGAATAATTTATCCTTTGTGTGCAAGAATAAGACTAAGACAAGTAAGAATGCTGAATTGGACTATGAAAAGCTTTATAGTGACAAGGATGTGACCTTCTTTAGAGTTCACTTGAAAACGGGACGTCATCATCAGATAAGGCTGCAGTTTGCCAGCAGATCATGTCCTCTCATAGGAGACGGCAAATACGGCTCAAAAATAAAAGCTTCTAACATAGCCTTGTATTCAACAGCCTTAACAGTTTTAGGTCAAGAATTTGAGGTCAATCCAAAATTTCAGGTTTTGGAATTTAAGCTATAATACAAGGATAAGTAAAAGCTTTTTTTATAATTAAATTAATATGGTTGAATCTGGTCATCTGAGTCATCTGTATTGATGATTTCTTTGATGACAATGTAGTAGGAGAGACTAGAATTGACCTCGATAAGGACTCTGTCTCCAACTTTATGGCCAAGAATAGCCTTGCCCAGAGGGGATTCAATACTTATAAGTCCTTCTAGAGCGTCACCTCTGACAGTGGTTACAAGTTTGATTGTCTCATCTTCATCGTCATCTTCGTAATGGACAGTAACGGTCTTGTTTACGCCAACTTCATCCTCACTTGATGTATCTTCGATAATAGTGGCTGTTTTAATCATCTTTTGCAGATAACGAATACGTCCATCATTTCTATTTTTTTCTTTTTTAGCTGCATGGTATTCAAAATTTTCACTTAAATCACCGTGGGCACGAGCTTCCTTGACATCCTCAAGCAAGACTTTTCTCAGCTGAATTCTCTCTTCAATTTCCTTTTCCATCTTTTTTATATCGTTTTTAGTTAATTCGTTGAACATAAGAACTCCTTTTATTATTTTAAAAATCTCCTTAAAAACTAGCTGAATTATACAACAAATTGCAAAGACTTTCAAACCAATGCTAGACAAGCATTTTCTATTAATGTATAATATAGAAGCTGTTTTATGGACATTTAGCTTAATTTAATTATTAAATGTCTAAATTTAACCTTTTAAATTAAAGGAAAGAGAGAAAATGAAAGATAAAATTATTACATTTGGTGAGTTAATGCTTAGATTATCTCCTGAAAATAATGAGAGATTTACTCAGTGCCATGCATTTGAGGCTGTTTATGGTGGTGGAGAAGCCAATACTGCTGTTTCATTGGCAAATTTTGATGTCGATGTTAGATATGTTACAAAGCTTCCATCTCATATTATTGGTCAGAGTGCTGTGAATTCTCTTAGAGAGTTTGGAGTTGATACAAGTAGAATTGTTAGGGGTGGAGACCAGATTGGTATCTATTTCCTTGAAAAGAAGACTAGTCAGAGACCAACTAATGTAATATATAATCGTGCAGGGTCTGCTTTTGCTATGGCTGATGCTAACGATTTTGATTGGGATTATATATTTGACGGAGCAACTTGGTTCCATTTTTCAGGTATCACACCAGCTATAAGTGATACAATGGCTGATATCACACTCACAGCTTGTAAAGAAGCTAAAAAGAGAAATCTTACTATAAGCTGTGACCTAAACTATAGAAGCAAGCTTTGGTCTAGCGAAAAGGCCTTTAAGGTAATGTCTGAAATTTGCAAGTACGTAGATATCTGTATTGCAAATGAAGATGATGCTGTAGGTATTTTCTCACTTGATGCAAGTCAGGCTGATTGCGAAAAGAATGCTTATATTGCCAAAAAACTTATGGAGATGTTTGATTTCAAGATGGTTGCTTCAGTATGGAGAACAGAGACATCAATCACAACATTTAAGCTTCAGTCTATGGTATATGTTGACGGCAAGGCTTATTACAGCAAGGAGTACATGATGCATATCCTTGATTATATTGGTGCAGGAGATGCTTACTGTGCAGGTATTATTTACAGTCTTATCAATAATTTTGACAATGAAAAGACTGTTGAATTCGCCAATGCAGCATCTTGCCTTAAGCACACTGTAAGCGGAGATTATAACCTTGTTTCAGTTGATGAGGTTATGAAGCTTGCATTTGCTAAAGCTGGAAATGAAGTTCAGAGATAATATTGTTTATATATAAAATATATGATATAATTAACCACAGTCTTTTGGCTGTGGTTTTTTATTTAGGGGGGAGGGATTATATTGGCACTAGATAAGGACCAACTTTCAGCCTTGAAACACAGGGATGGCCCAGCTATGGTGCTTGCAGGCCCTGGATCAGGAAAAACTACTGTAATTACTGGCAGGGTTTATAACTTAATTACAGAACTAAAGGTTGAAGCAAAAAAAATTCTCGTAATTACCTTTACCAAAAAGGCAACGATAGAGATGAGAGATAGATTCTTAAAAAGAATAAAATCAGACAACACACAAGTCACTTATACAACATTTCACGCGATTTTCTTCTCAATTCTAAAAAAAAACTCCACATATAATTCAAGTAATATTATCAATGAAAATGAAAAGATAGCTTTCTTAAGATCTGAAATCAGATATTTAGACTTAGAAATTAGAGACGAGTATGAACTTTCGTGTTCAATTATTTCAGATATCAGTTCATTCAAAGCAAGATATGCTTCATCAGAAAATAATTCTAATCAAGCAAACTTTAAAAATTCTTCTGGCTTAAGTTTTAAGGACTTTATAAGAATATATAATGATTACGAGACAATGCTAGAGTCCACGAGAAGAATTGATTTTGATGATATGATGACAAAGACCTTAAAGCTTCTAAAGGAAAATCCAGATATTCTAGCCTTCTATCAGAATTATTATAGCTATGTCTTAATCGATGAATTTCAGGATACATCGCCAATTCAGTTGGAGATTATTATTCTCTTATTTAAAAAGAAACCTAACATATTTGTAGTAGGAGATGATGATCAAAGCATTTATGGTTTTAGAGGAGCTTCAGTCACTGTGATGCAGGACTTTTTGGAAGTTTTTAAAGATGCAAAAATATATAAGATAACAAAAAATTATCGCTCAGATTATGAGATAGTTGATAAATCATCAAATTTAATATCATCTAATTCTTCAAGATTTAATAAGGAATTGAAGTGTCAAAGCCAAAATCCAGGTATAATTAAGATTCTAGGATTTGACACTATGGAAGAAGAAGCTGATTTTATAACTAAGCTATCACAAAGCGGCAAAACTTGCCTTTTGGCAAGAACTAATTACATATGCAAGGAGCTAAGTTTGCTCTTAAAGAACAAGGGCTTTCTTTGTCATGTAAGTGAGAGAAAAAAGCCTCTTTGTCAGTCGATTTTTGCTCTGGATATGATGGCCTATCTAAAACTCGCTTATAAAGGCTTTGATAGGACAAATCTTTTGAGAATCCTTAATAAACCGGAACGTTTTCTCAACAGACTGTATTTGAGCAGAGAGCTAAAAGATTTTAATCAAATATCAGCTCTGATTAAAGAGGAAAAAAGCCTTTTAGAGTGGAATAAACTGCTTGAGAGTCTAAGTCTAATTGCTGGCTTAAGCCCATATGCAGCTTTAACTTATATCTATAAAGTTATTGGATATCAGACTTATTTGGCGAGTCTTTATGGTCCAAAAATTAATGAATATAAGAAGGCATGTGACAGCTGTGAGCAAATTATAGAAATATCTAAGAATTGCCTAGATTATGCCGATTTGGAGCTAGCTTTGAAAGAATATGATGATAAAACTTTAGATAATGACTTCTTCAAAGCTAAAAAAGGGCACAATATATCAGTTCTCACCATGCATGCCAGCAAGGGCTTGGAGTTTGATACGGTATTTATAGCGGATTGTAATGAGGGAGTTATTCCTTACCGTGATAAGAACGAAGTAAAGTGTATCGATGAAGAGAGGAGGCTTTTCTATGTGGCCATGACTCGTGCTAAGCATAATCTTTATATTATGTACATAAGGGAGAAGCATGGCAAAAAGCAAAGACCTTCGCGATTTTTAAAAGAAATCAATGCAAATTAATCAAAAAGGTGCTATAATCAAACTAACTGTTAAAAAATTCAAGATTTTTTACAAATTTTCTTAAGAATTTAAAGGTGAACATAATGGATAAAATTGATAAGAAATTGATTACGCTCTTACAGGAAAATGCAAGAACTCCTTTAAAAGCCCTAGCTGCAAAGGTTTTTCTTTCATCACCTGCTGTTTCGGCTCGTATCGAGAAACTTGAAAAAGACGGAATCATAGATGGCTATGAGGTTAAGATTAACCAGTTAAGCCTGGGGTATCACATCACTGCTTTTATAAATCTAGAAGTTGCACCTAATCAGAAACCTGAATTCTACCCATTTGTCACATCATGTCCCAATGTTGTGGAGTGTAATTGCGTGACTGGTAACTATTCAATGCTTCTCAAGGTGATTTTTCCAAGTACTATGGAGCTTGATACATTTATTGGACAATTACAGAAATTTGGTAGAACAAGCACACAGATTGTATTCTCAACTCCAGTTGCACCAAGAGGTATCAATGTTAATGTAGATCTTCCGGGGGAGGAAGAAAATTAATCTATTAAGGAGGCTAAATGCAGGAATTTACTAAACAAGGTATTGTAAAAGATATCAAGGACAATATTAATAAAGTTATTATTGGAAAGAGCGAGGTTGAGGACTTACTTCTCACAGCGCTTTTGGCTCAGGGTCACATTCTTCTTGAAGATGTTCCTGGTACCGGCAAGACTATGCTTGCTAAATCACTTGCTAAGTCAATTGATTGTGAATTTTCACGTATTCAGTTTACTCCAGATCTTCTTCCATCAGATATAACAGGTATCAATTATTATAATCAGCAGACAGCTGAATTCACTTTCAGAAGAGGACCAATATTTTCAAATATTGTACTTGCAGATGAGATAAATAGAGCAACTCCAAGGACTCAGTCAGCTCTTTTAGAGTGTATGGAGGAAAAGCAGGTTACAGTTGATAATATGACTTATAAGCTCTATGAGCCATATATGGTAATTGCTACTGAGAATCCAATAGAGACAGCGGGAACATACCAGCTGCCTGAAGCTCAGCTTGATAGATTCCTGCTTCAGACAAGCATGGGATATCCTGACAAGGTGGATGAAATTGACATAATTAATTCAAGAATGAATGCTGAACCAATTGGTGATTTAAGCAGTGTTTGCAAGGCTCAGGATATTGTAGACGCTTCCCTTGAGGCCAATGCTGTCTATGTCCACGACGCAATCAAAACTTATGTTGTCGACATTGTAAATGCAAGTCGTCAAAACGAAAATATAGCTATTGGTATCAGCCCAAGAGGCACCCTTAGCATGATTAGAGCAGCCAAAGCATATGCCTATGTAATGGGCAGAAATTATGTAATCCCTGAGGATATTACAAAGCTTGCTATACCTGTTTTTGCTCACAGATTAATACTTAAGAGGGGTTTGCTTGCTGCTAGCCGCAAAGAGGAATTGCTCAATGAGATAATTAAAAATCAAAATGTTCCTACAGAAAATTGGGAGAGTAAATGACAATAGTTTTCATGTTTGCAGGTGCTCTTTTAATGTACCTGTTTTTGAGAAGATACTATAACAAGTCTTGGGATAAAAAGCTTGGAGTTGAAGTAAGACTTTCCAAATCAGAAGCTGTATGTGGCGATAAGGTTGATTTGATTGAGACTGTTACAAACCAGAAAAGATTGCCCCTTCCTATTCTTGAAGTTAAGTTTCAGGTTGATAAGGAATTAGAATATTTAGATCAAAATGATAATCATAAGGTGACAGATAGAAACTATCGAGATGATATTTTCTCTCTTTTATCCTATCAAAGAATTACTAGAACAATTCCTATGACCTGCACCAAAAGAGGCTTCTATAAGGTTGATAATTTACAGTTGGTGTCCACTGGCATATTTATGAATGATGTATGTGTCACTCAATTGCCTGTCAATTCATCAATCATAGTCTACCCTAAGCAGATTGATGCCTCAGAACTTGATGCTTATGTAGCAGCTATTTTTGGCCAGTCGGAGAGAGCTAGCAGGCTTAATCCAGATCCTTTTGCCTTCAGAGCGGTTCGTGACTACAGGCAGGATGATCCATTTAATTCAATCAACTGGAAGGCCTCTGCTAAGTCTAATCAACTCATGGTCAATGAGTATAATGATTCCTTGACTAAATCAGTAAGAATCATCTTAAATGTCAATCCAAGAGGACAACTCCTCAATGAGAGAGTGACTGAGTATTCTATAAGCATAGCATCGACCCTGTCTAGGATATTTATAGATCAGGGTTATGATTTGGAATTTCTCACAAATGCTGCGACCAATAATAGCCAAAGCGCTTATTTCAGTCCTATGCAGGGAAAAACTCAGCTTGATGCTATCAATACATATCTTGCAAGAGTTGACTTAAAGAAGCCGTCTATTGACTGTTCAGCATTTTTGGCAGATCAGCTCAAAGAGCTTGATAAATCTGCTATATGTCCTATGACTATTATTATATCTGAAGATTGCAGATCAGGACTTCAGGATAGAATCGAGGAAATTACTACTAATTCTTTCAAGAATATCTGGATTTTACCAAGTCTGTCAGATGAAGAAGTCAGTGATATATATATACATGCTGATTTGATTCCATGGAGAGTAAAGAAAATTTGAGTAATAAAATAAAAGAAAACCTTAATACATTAAGTACTGTAGCCTTTTTGAGCGATTATTTGATGGATAGTATAATGTTTACATCTATTCAGATGATTTTGTATTTTGGATTAGTGGGTGCTGATGAGAGATACTTTTGGATGGGACTTTGGGTCTTAATTCCAATATTTGTTTTGAAAATAAGCGCTCCTTTCTTTAAGGGAGTAAAGACCTATCTTATATTGTGTATAGCCTTCTGCCTAGGAGTTTTTTTTATAGCAGACAATGATACAATTGGGGTCTTAAACCTAATTACAATGGCTATAATCAGTGCTTATTTCTTAAAAATCAAAAATGCTATGAATCTAAGAAAAATTGCAGACTATGCTATGACAAACTCTGATCAGATCAAGGATCACAGAGGTAGTATTGGCATGAATTTTATGATATCAGGCATTATCATAGTTGGTTTTTTGCTTGGAGTATTGAGGTCTAAGCCAATATTAATGAATTACCAAGCTGCCATGTGTCTATTCTTGGTTGCTGTACTGACAATAAGTAATAACGTACACAAACTAGAGGATCTCTTAAGGATACACTCAGATAACAGCAGTTTTCCTTTGAAAGAAATAAGAAGGATAAATGGGCTGATTATAGCAAGCATTACTTTGTTGATAGTGCTTGCTGCGGCACTTTTTTATGCCGGTGATTACAGCCAGGTAAATGGTGGCTTTGCCATAGGATTTGTCATTCTCTTTAAAAATATTATGAGAATTATACTCTTCTTGTGGGGGCACACTGGTAAAGAGTCAAGCTATACAGAGCCTGTTAAGGAGACTGAGGCCGAGACCAAAACTTTCAAAAATCGACTGGAAGGTCAGAATGTAGAAAATCCATTTCCTGAAGCTCTAGCTGAAGCCTTTGGTGCCCTGCTTGCAGCAATAGTAATAGTCACAATCATCTATATATTTGTGACATATTTAAAGAACTATAAAAGCGCTAAGCAGGTCAAACTTGACTATGTTGAGTACATAAGACCAAATGAGACAAAAGAAAGAGACAAAAAGTCTCAAAAAACAGTAAAGCAAAAAGAGAGCCGAGAGGTTAGGAGTGTAAGAAAGATCTATAAGAAAATGGTCTTGGATTCAAAGAAGAAGATAGATTCAAGATTGTCGCCTAGTCAGATTACGAAGGCTTACATAACTGATCTTGATTCAAGCTCAAGGAAAATAACTCAAATCTACGAAAAAGCAAGGTATTCAGAAAATGCAATAAGTGATGAAGAAATAGATTTTCTTAAAAATAAGCATTGACATAATTTTCATCTCTTATTATAATTATCTATGTTTTTAAATACAGTGAAGAGGAATAGTACATTTCAGACAGATTTCAGAGAGATGCCGTGTGGTGCGAGGCATTAGATGTTGGTTTTGGAACTCACCTTGGAGTAGCTGCCTGAAATTAAGTAGGTGCAGACGGTAAGCCTTCCGTTACAGGGGCAGGGTATAAGACAAGACAGGTCCGTATCCGATGAGAGCACGATTTTCGTGAATAAGAGTGGTAACGCGTGAGATAAAAATCTTTCGTCTCTTAAGTCACCGACTTAAGAGATGAAAGATTTTTTTGTGCGAAGCAGAGCCGGGCATATTTGTTTGGCTAGAGTCAACTCTAATCATAAATAAAAGAATCAGGCTAGCGGACAGAAGGAGGAATTTATGTTTGATTTTAAACAGTACAAGAGAGGTTATTTTTTACCACCAGTAGAGTGCAACGAGTGGACAAAGAAGGAGTATATTGATAAGGCTCCAGCATGGTGCTCAGTTGATCTCAGAGACGGTAATCAGGCCTTAATCGAGCCAATGGGACTCGATGAAAAAATTGAGTTCTTTAAAATGCTCGTAGCAGTAGGATTTAAGGAAATTGAGGTAGGCTTTCCAGCAGCTTCAGAGACTGAGTATGAATTCTTAAGAACACTTATCGATAACAATATGATTCCTGAAGATGTAACAATTCAGGTTCTCACACAGGCTAGAGAGCATATCATTAAGAAGACATTCGAGGCTGTAAAGGGAGCTCCTAAGGCAGTAATTCATGTCTACAACTCGACTTCAGTTGCTCAGAGAGAGCAGGTATTTAAGAAGTCAAAAGAAGAAGTTAAGCAGATTGCTATTGAAGGCGCAAAGCTTTTAAAGAAGCTTGCCCTTGAAGATGGCGGTAACTTCTCATTTGAGTACAGCCCAGAGAGCTTTACTGGTACTGAGCCAGAATATGCCCTCGAAGTATGTAACGCTGTAATTGATATTTGGGAGCCTACAAGCGACAATAAGTGTATAATCAACCTTCCTGCAACTGTTGAGATGTCATTACCTCACGTATTTGCCTCACAGGTTGAGTATATGTCTAAAAACTTCCACAACCGTGAGAATGTAATCTTAAGCCTTCACCCACACAATGACCGCGGAACAGGTGTTGCTGATGCAGAGCTTGGATTACTTGCAGGTGCTGATAGAATTGAGGGTACACTTTTTGGCAACGGTGAGAGAACTGGAAATGTAGATATTGTAACACTTGCCATGAACCTCTATGTTCACGGTGTTGACCCAGAACTCAACCTTTCTAATATGCCTGAACTTGCTTCTACATTTGAGAAGCTCACACAGATGACAATCGATGATCGTCGTCCATACTGTGGCAAGCTTGTATTTGCAGCTTTCTCTGGATCTCACCAGGATGCCATTTCAAAGGGCATGCATTATAGAATTGAAAATAATCCAGATCTTTGGACAGTTCCATATCTTCCAATCAATCCTGAAGATGTCGGACGTACTTATGATTCAGATGTTATCCGTATTAACAGTCAGTCTGGTAAAGGCGGAGTTGCATATGTACTTGAGCACAATTACGGTATGCTTATACCAAAGAAGATGAGAGAAGATTTAGGATACGCAGTAAAAGATGTATCTGACAATGCACATAAGGAGCTCTCACCAGCTGAAGTACTTGAAATCTTTGAGAAGAGATACAAGAACCATACTCCAGTATTTAAGCTTGATGGTGTTCATTTCAAACAGGTTGATGGAATCGAGGCATCAGTAAATATTGTCAAAGATGGTAAGGAAGAAGTAGTTACAGCAAAGGGTAACGGTCGTCTTGATGCTGTAAGTATTGCACTCAGCAACTTCTTTGGAAAGCCTTGCAATATCAACTGTTATGAGGAGCACACACTCAACAATAAGGGTTCAGAGTCCAGCGCTATCGCCTATGTGGGTATCAATGCTGGTGATAAGGACTATTATGGTGTTGGTATTGATCACGATATTATCCGTGCTTCAATCGACGCCTTAGTATCTGCTATGAACAGAAGCTTAGAAGACTAATACTTGACATAAGCTAATATAATTATAAGGGCATCTTCGTTGACTCGAGGATGCCCTTAGTTTTGAATATGGGAGTAAAAAAATGGAATATAGACTTATTCTTGCTTCTGGCTCGCCTAGAAGGAAAGAACTCTTAAAAGAGATATTTGACGATTTCGAGGTGATTGTCAGCGATGCAGATGAAAATATTGAAAAAAAATCGCCGGAAATTTTAGTTGAGGAATTGGCTAAAATAAAGGCTTTGAGTGTCTATGAAGACATAAAAGAGTCTTTGACAGGCCCTTATGTAATAATTGGTTCAGATACTGTAGTTGAGCTTGATGGCAAGATACTTGGCAAGCCAAAAAACAAGGAAGAAGCCAGACTAATGATAGAGTCTATCTCTGGGAGAAGTCATTTTGTCCACACTGGTGTCTGCCTTATTATGGAGGATGGCCCTCATAGCTTTCATGAGACAAGCAAGGTAAATGTTGTGAAATTGTCTGACAAGGAGATAGAGGCATATATTTCAAGCAATGAGCCTTATGATAAGGCTGGTGCTTATGGTATTCAGGGAATATTTGGCAAGTATGTTGCAGGTATCGAGGGTAATTACGACAACATAGTTGGTCTGCCTGTAGCTAGACTTTATCAGGAGCTTAAGAATTTTGGAGTTATCAATGATTAAATTTATTGCAAGTGACATGGATGGCACAATCCTCCTTAATGGAGCGCAAAGCGTAGATGCAGATACACTTTTCACTGTAAAGCGATGCTTAGATTCGGGAATAATATTTGCCGCGGCCAGCGGAAGACAGACAGCTTCACTGCGTATGCTCTTTGGTAAGCTCTCAGATCAGATGCTGACAATCGCGGAAAATGGAGCTATGGTAACCTACCACAATGAAATAATTCATAAGGCCGTCCTAGATCACGATCTTGCCATGGATATAATAGACGATGTTCTCAAGGTCAAAAATTGTGAGCTTTTAGTCAGTGGCGTAAACACAGCCTATATCAGCCCTAAAACAGAGACTTACAAGAGGCGTATGACTGAGGTTGTAAAGTATGACGTGAATATAATCAGGGATTTCCATGAGATTAAAGAAGACATTGTAAAAATTGCCATATGTGACTTGTCTGGAATAGAGCACTCTAAAGATCACTTTATGGAGACTTTTGGCTCATATGCTGCCTGTACGGTCTCAGGAGACCTATATTGCGACTTTATGGCTAAGGGCGTAAATAAGGGAGCTGCAATTAAGAAGGTGCAAGAAAGGCTAAATTTGAAGCCTGAGGAGTGTATGGCATTCGGTGACAACTTTAATGATGTGGAGATGTTTAAGGAAGTAGCATATTCTTTTGCAATGGAGAAGGCTGATCCCAAGGTTAAGGCATGTGCCAACCATGAATGTAGTAAAGTTAGCGACAGCATTAAGGCTTATCTTGAAAGAGGAATTTTATGAAAGTAAAAATAGTTGCACCAGGAAAAGTTAAGGAAAAGTTCTATGTTCAGGCCATAGCTGAGTACAGCAAAAGACTTAGTAAGTACTGTAATTTAAGCATTGTTGAAGTGGCAGATGAAAAGACTCCGGAAGGAGCGAGTAAGCATGAGGAAGAACTTATCAAAAACAAAGAGGGAGATAGAATTCTTAGTCATATCAGTGACAGTGAATTTGTAATTGCCCTTGCCATAAAGGGAGATATGCTTGATTCAGTGGAACATGCCAAAAAGATTAGCAGTCTGACCTTAAGTGGTACAAGTCAAATCACTTACGTAATTGGTGGTTCACTAGGCCTTTCTGACCAGGTTATGAAAAGGGCTGATATGAGCCTTTCTTTCTCAAAGATGACCTTTCCTCATCAGCTTATGAGAGTCATTCTTTTAGAACAGATTTACAGAGCATTTAGAATAATCAACAATGAGCCATATCACAAGTGATAAACGAACATACATTTGCTTTTTTCCTTGCTAAAATTCATTATGGCCTGTATAATAGGTATGTTGTGCTATTTTGCTTAACAAAATTAAATAAAATTTATGGGGAATAAATTATGAGAAAGAAAAAACTCAAGCTTCTTTTGACAATTTCACTGCTGATTTGCATTGGACTCCTGGCATATGTGGGATACAAGTATAACGGCAAATGGTTTTATATAACTAATGGCAAGCAGGCTGATGTAGTAATCAAGACAAAAGGTTTAAAATTCACTACTGGCCAGGCTAAGGTCCTCCTGTCTGACTCAAAGTCGGATTATCAAAATCTCTTTGGAGATGATATCTTTAAAGAAAGCTTAGGAGATATAAGCTTCAAGGATTACGCTGTAAACCAGGTGAGAACTAAGATGCTAAGACTTGCTGCAATGAATATATATGCTAAAGAAAACGGCATCGTTCTCACAAGAGATCAAGAGATGGAGTCAGCTAACAAGGCTTCAGCATATATATCTTCAATTACTAGTTCTGAGGCTTCAGCCTTGGGAGTTGATAAGGAAAGTATTACAGAACTCTACAAGGCTTATGCTACTTCTGAGAATGTATACCAGTTATTTTCAGATAAGTACAACTTTGAAATCAGTGCTGATGAAGCTCGTGTTATAAATATTCAGTATATTTGCGCAGATTCTTTAGAGGGAATACAGAAGGCTAAGCAAAGAATTGCTTCTGGTGAAATCTTTTATGTGGTAGCCAAGGAGTACAATGGCAATAACTACGAGGCTGAGCTTAGACGCGGTGAGATGGAAAAAGAATTTGAAGATGCTGCCTACAAGCTCAAAACTGGTGAGACCAGCGACATAGTTGAAGTAGCTGGAAAGTTTTATATCATCAAGTGCAATAGCGATAACAATAAGGCTCAGACAGAGGCCAATAAGACAACTCTCTTAGAGAAAAAGAAGATAGCAAAATTTAATGAGGAATTTGAGCCTATTGAGGCTGGAATATATCTTGATGTCAACGATGAAGCCTTTTCATCACTTGATATCAATACTATTAAGACTTACTCAGTAAAGTTTATGGACAAGTGATGGAGGAATTATGGCAAGTGGTTATGATGCATCGAGTATTTCTATTCTAGAAGGACTTGAAGCTGTAAGATTGCGTCCTGGCATGTATATCGGTAGTGTCGGTACAAGAGGTTTAAACCATCTTATATATGAAATTGCGGACAATGCTGTGGATGAGCATCTTGCTGGTTTCTGCTCTAATATAAGTGTAACTTTAAATGCTGATGGAACAGCTACAGTAAAGGATAACGGAAGAGGTATCCCTGTAGGTATTCATCCAAAAGCAGGCATTCCAGCTGTAGAGGTAGTTTTTACCGTCTTACATGCAGGTGGAAAGTTTACAGACAATGTATATAAGATTTCAGGCGGCTTACACGGAGTAGGTGCTTCTGTAGTTAATGCTTTATCTGTATGGCTTGAAGTTGAGATTCATCAAAATGGAAAAGTCTATAAGCAGCGCTATGAGAGAGGTAAGACAATAACTAAGCTTACCGAGTGTGGTAGCTGTGCAAAGAAGGATACAGGTACAAAAGTAACCTTCCTGCCTGATCCTGAAATCTTTGAAAAGACAGTATTTAAGGCAGATTTAATCAAGAGTAGACTGCATGAGACAGCCTATCTCAATCCTGGACTCACCTTAGAATTCCATGATTTGAGAAAATCTGAGCCAGAAGATCTTATCTTTCATGAGGATGACGGTATTAAGGCCTATGTAAGAGATATAAACCATGGCAAAGAGAGTGTGACAGACACTGTTTACTTTAAGAAAAAGCAGGACAATATTGAGGTTGAAGTCGCATTCCAGTATGTTAACGAGTTTGAGGAAAATATCCTAGGTTTCTGTAACAATATCTATACCCAGGAAGGTGGCTCGCACATAACAGGTTTCAAGCAGAAACTTACCATGATTGTAAATCAGTATGCCAGAGATTTGGGAATACTCAAAGAAAAAGATGGCAACTTCACAGGAGTTGATGTGAGAAATGGCTTAACTGCAATAGTTGCAGTTAAACATCCAGATCCTAGATTTGAAGGCCAGACTAAGACTAAACTTGATAACCCTGATGCAGGTGTCATTGTCAGCTCAATAACTGGTGATGAGCTTCAGCTTTACTTTGACAGAAACTTAGACTCTTTAAAGTCTGTGATTGCTTGTGCTGAAAAATCAGCCAAGATAAGACATGCTGAGGAGAAGGCTAAAACTAACATGTTAAGCAAGCCTAAATTCTCAATTGACAGCAATGGCAAACTTGCCAACTGTGAATCTAAGAATGCCAGTGAGTGCGAAGTCTTTATCGTAGAGGGTGATTCTGCCGGAGGCTCAGCAAAAACAGCTAGAAATAGAAAGACTCAGGCTATTCTTCCTATCAGAGGTAAGATTCTAAATGTCGAAAAAGCAAGTATTGATAAGGTATTAGCTAATGCTGAAATCAAAACTATGATTAATTCTTTTGGCTGTGGTTTCCTTGAAGGCTATGGCAATGACTTTGATATTTCAAAATTGAGATACAACAAAATCATCATCATGACCGATGCCGATGTCGATGGTGCTCACATTGATACCCTTTTACTTACATTCTTCTATAGATTTATGCCAGACCTTATAAATGATGGTCATGTATATATAGCAACACCTCCTCTTTATAGGGCTGAACTTAAGAAGAAGCCAAAAGATGGCTCTGATCCTGTCACATATCTTTTTGATGACAAAGCTCTTGATAACTACAGGAAAGATCATGCAGAGTCAACATTTGCCCTGCAAAGATACAAGGGATTAGGAGAGATGGATCCAGAACAGCTCTGGGAGACAACTCTTAACCCTGAGACAAGGCTTTTAAAGCAAATTGAGATTGAGGATGCAAAGATGGCTTCAGACATCACATCTATGCTTATGGGCACTGATGTAGCACCAAGAAGAGAATTTATCTACAATCACGCTGATGAAGCTCAGATAGATGCCTAAATATCAAACAAGAAGGTTTTAATATGTCGGAAAATATAGTAAGAACAGAATACTCAGAACTCATGCAGAAGTCTTATATCGACTACTCTATGAGTGTTATTACAGCCAGGGCTCTTCCTGATGTGAGAGATGGTTTAAAGCCGGTTCAAAGACGTGTCCTTTATGCTATGGATCAGTTGGGACTCAACTATGACAAGCCTCACAGGAAATCTGCTCGTATAGTCGGCGATGCCATGGGTAAGTATCATCCCCACGGTGATAGCTCAATATATGAAACTCTTGTTGTCCTCTCTCAGGATTTTAAAAAGGGTATGGCTTTGGTTGATGGCCACGGTAACTTCGGCTCAATAGAAGGCGACAGTGCCGCTGCTATGAGATACACAGAGGCTAAGCTTAAAAAGTTTACTCAGGAAGTCTATCTGAAAGATTTAAATCTTGATACAGTAGACTTTGTGCCTAACTTTGATAACTCTGAGAAAGAGCCAGAAGTACTTCCTGTAAGAGTTCCAAACTTGCTTGTAAATGGTGCTGATGGTATTGCTGTTGGTATGACAACCAATATTGCCCCTCACAACTTGGGAGAGATTGTTGACGCTGTCTGTGCTTATATAGACAAACCTTCAATCAGTGTTGAAGAGCTTTTGAGCATTGCACCTGGCCCTGATTTCCCAACTGGTGGTATTGTAATTAACAAGGATGAGCTTACAAATATCTATAAGACCGGTAATGGTAAGATTAAGGTCAGAGGTAAGATTGAATTTGAGCCAGCTAAAAAGAAAGGCGAAAAGGATAGGCTTGTCATTACTGAAATTCCATATACCATGATTGGTGCTGGAATTGGTAAATTTATCTCAGACATAATTGATTTAGTTGATTCAAGAAAGACAACAGATATCACAGATGTGTCCAATGAGTCATCTAAGGAAGGCATTCGAATTGTCATAGAAGTCAAAAAGAATGCAGATATAGAAAATTTAAAGAATCTACTTTACTCAAAGACTAAACTTGAAGACACCTTTGGCATGAATATGTTAGCTATCGTCAATGGTAAGCCAGAGACTCTTAGCCTCTATGACATTATAAAGCATCATGTTGACTTCCATGTTGAGCTCACAAGTAGAAAATACAAGACATTGCTTGCATCAAAGCTTTCCGAGAAAGAGATAAAGGAAGGTTTGATTAGAGCTTGTGACTGTATCGACCTCATTATAGAGATACTAAGAGGAAGTAAAAATCTTAAAATGGCTAAAGATTGTCTTATCAACGGCAATTGTGAGGGTATTAAGTTTAAGAGCCAGGAGTCTAGACTTGAGGCCTCAAAACTTAACTTTACCGAGAAACAGGCCACTGCTATCTTAGAGATGAGACTTTACAAGTTGATTGGACTTGAAATAGATGCCCTTAAGAAGGAATATGAGGACTGTCTTCAAAAAATTGCTGAATACAAGGATATTCTTGAGAATAAATCTTCTATGATGAAACTGATTAAGAAAGACTTGAGAGATATCAAGAAAGAATTTGCTGTTGAGAGAAGAACTCTGATTGAAAACTCAAGTAAAGCAGTCTTTGTTGAGAAGGAGATAGGAGAGCAGGAAGTAGTCTTTATTATGGACCGCTTTGGATATGCTAAAACTATTGATACTGCGGCTTATGAGCGTAATCAGACAGCAATTCTCAACGATTTTAAGTATGTCTTTACATGTATGAACACAGACAAAATCGTAATCTTTACTGATAATGGTCTTATGCATCAGATTAAGCTTATGAGTATTCCTTTCACTAACAAGTTTAGAGATAAGGGAGTTCCTATTGATAATCTTGGAAACTATGACTCTAGCGGAGAGAGAATCATATTCCTCTCAACTGCTAAGAAACTAGAAGGCAAAAAGTTACTCTTTGTCACTAAGTTGGGTATGTTAAAGATTGTTGACACTAAAGAGTTTGACGCTTCTAAAAAGACTATAGCAGCCACTAAACTGCTAGAAAATGACCTTATTGCTGAAATCTATGAGACAGATGTCAAAGTTGAGTCTTTCTCAAAGTTTAATCTAGATGGAAGTATCAGCGAAGAAAACCTGATAGTTAGCGATAAGCTTCTTATTTTGCAGACTCAAGATGGTTTTTTCCTTAAGTTCAGACTCGATTCAATTCCTGAAAAGAAGAAAAATGCTGTGGGTGTCAGAGGCATAAAGCTTGGCAAAGACGACTCTATATCTGATGTCTATATGATTAATGAGAGCGATGAGCTTAGCATTGAGTATGCAGGAAAGAGTGTAAATCTGACCTCGATGAAAACTAGCCACAGAGATGCCAAGGGTACTAAAATAAAGACCAAATAAGCGTAAGCTTTTAAAGACAATATCATGCTGAATTAAGCGCTTATTACTAGGCTATATATTCTAGGCAAGATCAACTTAATATAAAAAAAAGAATATAAAAAAGAATGGGCTTACATTTAGTAAGCTCATTCTTTTTATTTACACATATCAAAAGACTAAAGTCAATTGACAAATACTAATTATAGTGATACTATTCTATTAGTTGTTAGCTATATAGTCATCATATATAGCAATAACCTTATTCATTGCGTCAAGTCCTGGAGCACCGATAGTAAGTCTCTTCTCAACACAAGTCTTTAAACTGATAGCTTCGTATACATCCTCTTCGAAAACATCGCTAATCTTCTTGTACTCATCGAGTGGCAACTCATCAAGAGAAATCTGCTTATCAAGACAGAGAAGAACTAACTGACCTACAATACCGTGGGCATCACGGAAAGGAACTCCCTTACGAACTAGGTAGTCAGCTGCATCAGTAGCATTTGTAAAGCCCTTCTTTGCGCTGTCTTCCATTCTCTCCTTATTGAACTTCATAGTGTCTATCATACCCTTGAAAAGGCTGATACAGCCCTTAACAGTATCGATAGCATCGAAGGATAATTCTTTATCCTCCTGCATATCCTTGTCATAGGCGAGAGGTATTCCCTTCATTGTAGTGAGAAGACTTATGAGAGAACCATAAACTCTACCAGTCTTACCTCTTACAAGTTCAGCAATATCAGGATTCTTCTTCTGTGGCATAATGCTTGAACCAGTAGAATAAGCATCATCAAGCTCAATAAACTTGTACTCATTAGAATTCCAGATGATTGTCTCCTCGGAAAATCTTGAGAGATGAACCATGATAATTGAGAGAGCATCGAGGAACTCTATGAGGTAGTCACGGTCAGAAACTGAATCCATACTGTTGAGAGTAGGACCATCAAAGTCAAGAAGGGAAGCTGTAAGCTCTCTGTCAAGTGGATATGTAGTACCAGCAAGGGCACCAGAACCAAGAGGACAGAAATTCATTCTTTTCTTGATATCAAAGAGACGAGATCTATCTCTTTTAAACATCTCAAAGTAAGCACCAAAGTGGTGGGCAACAGTTACAGGCTGAGCCTTCTGAAGATGGGTGAAACCTGGCATATAAGTTTCAACATTCTCCTTCATAATTCTTAAGATAACTTCCATAAGCTCCTTAAGTTCTGCATCGACAGCTCCGATTTCATCGCGAGTGTAGAGTCTCATATCAAGAGCTACCTGATCATTACGGCTTCTTCCAGTGTGAAGCTTTTTACCAGCATCGCCGATACGCTCAATAAGTGTAGCCTCGACAAATGTGTGGATGTCCTCGTACTCGTCGGTGATAGGAAGCTTTCCTGAGTCAATATCAGAAAGAATGCCGGCAAGGCCATCTACAATCTGCTTGCTTTCAGCGTCAGATATGATTCCCTGCTTGCCAAGCATTGTAGCGTGGGCGATAGAGCCTCTGATATCCTGCTGATAGAACTTCTGATCAAAAGAGATAGAAGCGTTAAAATTGTTAACTAGCTGGTTTGTTTCTTTAGTGAAACGGCCACCCCATAATTTCATTGTGATTCTCCAATCCTTTATTATTTTTCTTCATTTGTTTCGTCATCGCTGTTGTCGATGTTATCGAAATCATCAAGTGAGTTTAATATCTCGTCAACCTTCTCCTCTGAAGTAGATGGAGACGAGGCTTTTTTTTCAAGTATTTTAAGATAAGCTTCCTCAATCTTTGAATCTAGCTTATTCTTATACCTTGTTATCAAGTACATAATTATAATACAAGATATGCTTATTAAACAACCAAAAATTAGATTAACAGGCACATAACTTATTTTAACTTTATGCTGACCTGCTGTGATATTGCAAGCTAGCAATGCGTTCTGATAGGCGAAAGTGCTAACCTTTTTACCATCAATCTCGACTCTCCAGCCCTTGTCATAAGGAATAGAGAAGAGGAAATTACCGTCATTGTCAGCATTGACACTGCCTGTGAATTTTGTTGTAGAGTAGCTCTCAACATTGAAAGAATTCTTGTTGAGGATGTTATAAGCTTCTGTAAAGGCGCTCTCATCAAGAACATAGACAGATAAGCCCATATTTGTCTCGCAAGAGATATTGACCTGATCACTGGTTGTGAGGAAGCCAAGATCGATGACATGCGGATTTGTGCTTAAATCCTGGAAGCTGTAAGATTCTCCATTGATGATAGCACCTATGAGGTCAACATCTGTATTGGTGTAATCGATGTAAACGTGACCGTTAATAGTAGGAGAGAAGGTCACATCATTTTCATATGGATATCTGTACATTAACTTGAATACATTGGACACGCCTGTGAGCTTGTTTACAAGCTTGTTTTGGTTATCTATGCCAAGATACATATCAGAAATAATTGACTTATCATTGTCAAATTTTGTTACATAGCCGATTGGCAGGCAATACTGATTTTGATATATAAATTCACCGTCAGAACCTGCTGTAAACTTGCTTAAAGAGCTTGAAGCAAGGACTTCATTGCTAATCCTGTACTTCACAGAGAAAAGCATATCAGTGACCAGAGTAGAGCCCTCATAGCCGTAGTAGTTGGTATCGCCAATCATGCCTAAGTTCTGATAGAGCTTTCTCACTCCATCGTTACATGTAGAAGAAAAGACTGACATACTATTGTAATTATGCCAAGCTCCATCATTTTTAGTCCTTGCACCATAAACCTTATCCATCCTGTAAAAGCTAGGATCATTCTCGTAAACAGTATCAGTTACGCTGGCTACAGCATTGTAATCTAAGATGTAATCATTAAAATCAGTTGTGTCCCAGTTTGAATTTAGGGCGTTAAGTGAGCTCTCAATAATTACTATGAAAAGAGTTGCATACAAAAGAATATTGGATGCAATCTTTCTTGTTCTATAAAAGAAGAAGATTATCGAGTAGAGAAGCAAGAAGCCTCCACTGTAGTAAAAGACCTTGTAGTTGTACTTGTCTGCACTAAAGAATTCTGGCTCTGCAAGAACTAAAAGAATTGCAGGGAACAAGACACTTGCTATTAGGGCTTGCTTTGACACATTCCTTAAATGGGTGAAGCCCTCATAAGCCATAATCAAGACAAAGAAGATATAGATAAATGAATGTCTTGCAGGAAGGCTGTTAGGGAAGTGTAAGCCGTGACATATGTAGTCAAGTATATTTAGGTTGTAAGATAAAATACAGAAGATTAGTAATAATAGCTTACCAAATTTTTCAAGCGGTTTAACATCAGTTGCAAATATATAGAGTGGTATAAGGATCAAAACAGCGACTCCACAGTATATATTAGGGAAGTGATCAAGTCCCAGCTCTGTTGGAACATAGGCCAAATGTCTTATAAGAGTTTCCATAACGGAGAAATATACTTCAAGAGTTTTAGGAAACTTATGATCTGCTGATGCTGAGAGACTGAAAGTATAAATCTCAGGCAAGATTAGACAGGCAGCAAATCCACCAGAAATACCAGAATATAGGGCCCAACGTCCGAAATTTTTAATATAGTTGATTTTCTTTCCCTTGCAATCATAAGCAAGATTGAGAATCAGATAATAAATAATCACTGCGCCAACTACCATAATTGAAATATAGTAGTTTGACAGGATGCATAAACCAAGACTGACAGTATAGAGAACGCATTTGCCCTCATTGACCAGTCTCTCTAGTCCAAGGATTATGAGTGGGAATAAGAGAACACAATCTAACCACATTATATTCCAAGCATATGCTGCAATGTATCCAGAGAAGGCATAAAAGAGTCCGAAGAAGGCTACTGTAAACTTCTTTGTTTTGAAATGACTGCTAATGTAGTAGGCACATGTTAGGCTAGAGCCAGCAATCTTTAATGTAATAAAGGCATCCATGAGCTGGACTACATATCTTTGTGGGAAGATTAGTAAAAGTAAATTGATAGGACTCACTAGATAGTAAGCCATAAGTGAAACAAAATTTGTTCCCATACCAATATCCCATGTATAGAGCAAACTCTCACCATGCTTTAACTTATAGGCCAATTCAGCATAGAAAGGAGCATACTGGTGATACATATCAATTTTTAGATATACATTTCCTCCAAAAGGGAAGATGTCTCTAAGAAAATAGAGAGCTAAAAGAATGACAAAAGGTAATAAAAATGCTGTCACAAGAGTAAAGTTACCGCTAGGGATTCCGTCAACTACAGTGTCAAAGAGGAATTCTGTCAGGTTAAACTTTTCTTTTTCAGTCTTTGAAGTCTTTGAATCCTTTAAGTCATTTGAAGACTTTGAACTCTTTGAACTCTTTGAAGACTTTGTAGCATTTGCAGCTTCAAGGCTCTTTGAGCTCATATTGAGCTTATCTTTTTTATGAGCCTTGCTTTTTGAATTAGTATTCATGCTAGCCACGTTTTTTTTCTCCTATCTTTGAATAAAATTATTATAATTGTACAATATTTGCCTGCTTTTTGCACTTGTATTTGAAAAAAAATTTGTTAATATTAAAGAGGTGACTTATGGAAACTCTCAAGTCTAATTTAAAAAAGCTGAGGCCGATTCTCAAGGCTTTTTATAACCTAATCGACTATATAAAATCCCTAGGTTGGCTTATTATAATCAGGATTCTTGTGGCAGTCTCAGTATTTGTCCTATCTGGACTTGTCTTTATGATATCGAATAGGACTAGTCTTGACCAAAAGGAAATAAATAGTTCTGAGCTTATGACTGAAAAGTTTGATTCGAAGGCAAATTCCTTGCCTGGCGAGTCAGATCAAAAAGAGTCTAGGTCTAAATATAAGCAAGGTCAGTGTACTGTCTATGTTTGTGGAGCTGTTGTAAATAGCGGTGTCTATACCTTGAATTCTGATTTGAGAATAATTGATGCAGTCGAGGCTGCGGGCGGTTTGAGTGATGATGCAGACTGCGAGAAAGTAAACCTTGCAGCTCATCTGTCTGATTCGACAAGAATATATATCCCTCATCAAGCAGACAATTTTCAACTTGAAGATCAGCTTGAATTTGACGGGGCTAGCTCAAATCAGTCAAAGATAAATATCAACACTGCAGGCAAGGAAGAATTAATGAAACTTGCAGGAATCGGTGAAAGCAGGGCTTTGGATATCATAAGTTACAGGAAAGAAAATGGTCCTTTTAAATCATGTAAGGATATTATGAATGTGAGTGGCATTAAAGAAGCTGCTTATGCTAAGATAAAAGACTCAATTACTATTTAAGTGTTTTCAAAATAATATGATATGATAGTAAAATTACAAAGATTATTAAATGAATTTATAGAATAAAATAGATAAATCTAGGAGTGAAGTAATGTCAAGAAAAGTGTTAGTTGTCGATGACGAAAAACTTATTGTTAAAGGTCTTAAATTCAGTTTGGAACAAGATCAATATGAAGTAGATGCTGCTTATGACGGAGAAGAAGCACTTGATAAAATAAAAAATAATTCCTATGAAATAATACTGCTTGATCTTATGTTACCTAAACTTTCAGGCTTAGAAGTATGTCAGGCTACAAGAGAATTTTCTGATGTACCTATTATCATGCTGACAGCTAAAGGTGAGGATATGGACAAAATAATGGGCCTCGAGTATGGCGCTGATGACTATATTACTAAACCTTTCAATATTCTTGAGGTTAAAGCCCGCATGAAGGCCATTCTCAGAAGACACAGAAATGATTCTGAGAAAAAAGATACTGGTATTATCACATCTGGTGATATAAAAATGGATACTAATTCAAATAGCCTCTACATTAAGTCAAAAGAGATTAATCTAACCACAAAAGAATTTGAGCTTCTTGAGATTTTGGTTAAAAATCCTGGTAAAGCTTATTCTAGAGACCAGCTTCTAGAGATGGTTTGGGGTAAGGAATATCCTGGTGATGCAAGAACTGTAGATGTTCATGTGAGAAGACTGAGAGAAAAAATAGAGGAGACACCTAGCACTCCAAGATATGTCCATACCAGATGGGGTGTAGGTTATTATTATAATGAGTAATCAGAATAAGAAAAAATCTGTTTTAGTCAAAAATAAGCAAAGAAAAGTTAGCAGACTTAACAGTCATAGTGCTTTTAACACTAAGGAATTTAATAGCTTTATAAGAAGGCTAGTGAATTTTTTTACATCTTATAAGGCTAGTATTTTTATCTGTATCCTTATATGTGTCATGGCAATTTCTTATTTTTCAAAATCTGTGACTCAGTTAATTATAAGCAATGGAATCTATGATGCTGCCTTAGCTGAGGTGCAAACCAATGCAGCGACTCTGGCAGGAGAATTTGACTCATATGAGGATTTTACAAGAGCTAAAGAGAACGATGTCTTTGATAATATTTTAAGAATTTCTGCTGTTAATATGGTTAGAGTCCGTATTATAGACACTAATTACAAAATTATATATGACTCATATTACGTCGACTATGACAAAAATATTTTAAATTCAAACATAATTAATGCAATATCTACAAGAAAAAGTGCCTCTGATTTCAGCAGCAAGGATAATTGGATTTATGCCATATACCCAATTATCAACTCAAAGGATACATGTATTGGGGCTATTCTTTTGGATAAAGACACATCTCAACTTATAGATCCTAAGAATAAGGTAAATATAAGCATAAATTTTGCCAATATTGCGGCTATTGTCGTAATTATGTTCCATGTCTATATCTTCTTAAGACACTTGAGCAAGAAGCCTATCAAGGCCTTTGAAATACTTGTTGACATTAAAAATGGTCATACTGACGAGAGAATACCTGTCAGTGGCAAAACTGAACTGAGAAAACTTGCCGGCATATTCAATAGCATAATGGATAAGTCGACAATTCTTGATCAAAGCCGACAGGAATTTGTATCAAACGTTTCTCATGAGTTAAAGACTCCTATTACATCTATCAAAATCCTGGCCGATTCTCTAAATATGCAGGATGATGCTCCTGTTGAGATGTATAAGGAATTTATGGGTGATATAACAAGTGAGATTGACCGTGAAAGTAAGATAATTGATGATCTTCTTAGTTTAGTTAGGATGGATAAGGCTGCGACTCAGCTAAATATATCATCAGCTAATCTAAATGACATGTTAGAAATGACCTTAAAGAGACTTAAACCTATTGCTAAAAAGAAAAATGTTGAGCTTCTTTTCGAGAGTTTTAGACCAGTTATCGCTCAGGTAGATGAATCAAAGATTACCCAGGTTATCAGCAATATTGTTGAAAATGCGATTAAATACAATGTCAATGATGGTTGGGTTCATGTTTCTTTGAATGCCGATTATGAGTACTTTTTTATTAGAATCGAAGATTCAGGTATAGGTATTTCTGAGGAAGATCAGGCCCATATTTTCGAGAGATTCTACCGTGTAGATAAGGCCAGATCTAGAGAAACTGGAGGAACTGGTCTCGGTTTATCAATTGTCTCAAGCATAATCCTCTTACATCACGGTACAATTAAAGTCTACAGTAACCTTGGTGAGGGAACAACATTTACCATCAGAATTCCTCTCACTTATAAGGGAAAGACAGAGAGTGAAAAGTAATATTATGAGAGATATTATGAGAAACATTATGAGAAATAATATAAGAAATAATATAAAAAATTTTATAAATCAGCTTACTGCTTTTTTATACAAAAAGGCATTCTGGCGACAAGTATTAATCATAGTCCTTATTTCTACTTTAATATTTCCACTTGGGGCTTGTGGTCTCAATTCGAAGGCTCGACGTTATATTGTCTATTATAGAAATATGGCATCGACAAAACTGATTGAAACAAATTATGACACAAAAACCACAGATAAAGAGACCCTTGTGAAGGAACTAATTGCCAGACTGGGAACAAAATCCAAGGAGAATGAAATAGTTCAGCTAATTCCTGATAATTTGTCTGTCACCAATGTAGAAATTGATGGCAACAGGGTTTTGATCTATTTTGACAGCAAGTATCAAAGCTTAAAAAACTCTGACGAGCTTCTTTTGCGCGCTGGACTAATCAAAACCTTAAGCCAAATTGATGATGTAAAGTACTTTTCTTTTTACGTAGATGGGGAGGACGCTAAATACAAGGATGGAAGTCTTATTGGTCTCCAATCTGAGGAAGATTTTGTTGATGAGAACTCTGATTCAATACCAACCGTAAAGTTTAGGGATGTTAATCTGTATTTTGCAAATCAAAGCGGTGACGCCTTGGTCAAAAAGACCGAAACAGTCGCCTACAGCAAACAAACTCCAATAGAAAAAGTTATCGTTGAGCAGTTGATTAGAGGACCTGTAGATAATTCTATGAATGCCACACTCCCGCTTGATGTTAAACTCTTAAGTATTACAGTCAGCAACGGTGTCTGCTATGTAAATCTGAGTTCTAATTTCCTGACAGAGATGGTCAATGTGTCCAATGATATCCCAGTCTTTTCTATAGTTAATTCTTTAACCAGCCTAAGTAACATCGATTCTGTAAAGATCCTTGTGAACGGTCAAAGTGCTAAGTTTTATAAAGAAACCATAAATCTTGATGTCAATTTTAAATACAATGAGGAGATTGTAGACAATAAGAGGGGGGAATGAGATTTGCGACCATTCTTAGGGTTAGCGGTCATATCAATGGCTGCTAACCTTTTAATCATATCATTTTTTGATGACAGACCTTGGATATTATTAATAATTTTCCTTTTGGCTCTTTTAATTCAATTCTTAAAGATCAATTCATATGACCATAAATTCAGTTATCTAAATATCATTTTCCTAGTAATTCTCACACTTATCATTTTCAAAAGTATCCAATACAAAAAAGCGCTCGAGACCATAGATATAGCCTATCCTGAAGGCAGGACCATAAGCCTTAGTGGAAGGATTGAGAGTATAAAACTAACTCAGTACGGAACAAGTATCAGCCTTAAATCTGATCAGATTCCTCTCGGCAAATGCTTACTTGTCGCTGATTTTCTTGATGAAAGCAAATTTTATGCAGGAGTCAAGGTGAAAGTAAAGGGAGAAGTAAAAAGGATACTGCCTGCCATGAATGAAGGCTGCTTTAATCCAAGACAATACGCAAGTTCCCAAGGCCAAAGTATAAAGATAAAAGCTGATGGTCAATTGGAAATAGAGGAAAATGCGTCTTTTTTTTATCGCCTTGCAAACAAGCTTAAATTATATTGCAAAAATAGTCTTGATAAGGAATTATCTAAAAAAGATGCGGGTCTTATGCAGACAATCCTTTTATCTGATAAGTCCCAACTTGACCAAGATACATATCTATTATATCAGGAAGCTGGAATAAGCCACCTACTTGCAGTATCGGGGCTACATATAAGTATAATAATTCTTGCCTTTTACAAATTCTTAAAGAAAATATCCCTAAGTCATCTGGCTGCAATGTCCCTATCTATTATATTTCTTGCCGTCTATCTAATCATCACTTCAGGTTCTATATCAGCAAAGAGGGCCGGTCTTATGTGTATTATATATATCTTATCCCAAAGCCTGGGCCGCTCAATGGACTTAATGACATCTCTAAGCCTAGCCTCTATTGTTTTGTTGATTGAAAATCCTTATGTTGCTTTAAATGTAGGCTTTCAGTTTTCATTTCTTGCTCTTTGTGCCATCGCAATACTAAAACCCGTCCTAATGGCCTATATTAACCCTCTTTTAGATAATATGAAAGAAAACTTTTATATACACAGCGAGAAGCTGACCTTGATTCTAATCTATTTTACAAAGAGATTTACGGAGGCTTTCAGCATATCTTTAAGCATAATCATTTGCACACTTCCTCTAATTGCCTACAATTATTATCAAACTTCACTTATTACAATAATAGTAAATTTAATTGTAATTCCTCTTATGACCTTATGTATTTTGTCTGCAATTATGGGTCTACTTCTTATGCCGATTAACCTAATCATATCTAGATTTATACTTGCGACCCTTCACTACATATTACTTTTTTATGAATTCTTATCAAAAATAGTCATAGAACTAGATTTATTTAAAATCTATTTTATAAGACCAGATATAAAAACCTTGCTAATCTACTATTCAATACTTTTACTCTTTTGTCTTATCAGTCTGAAAATTCAAAGACTCTACAAGTTGAAAATAATCAATTTCAAATTAAAAAAATCCAGAATAGAAATTCCGCTCACAATATTTTTCATAATTATTCTTATTCTAAAAATTGGTCCTAGCTTAGATTCTAAGGCTTATATGAGAAGCCTTTATGTAGGGCAGGGGGATTGTCATCTGATAGGCGACAATAAGACAAGTATAATGGTAGACTGTGGTTCATCTTCTATAGAAAACTTGGCCAAAAGTCAGATAGAGCCTTGTCTTCTCAGTTTAGGAATAAGAAGCATTGATTATGCCTTTATATCTCATTCAGATATGGACCATATAAGCGGATATTTGAGCCTGCTTTCTCCTAATTCCAAGATTAAGATAAAGAAAATCTTGATAGCTGACCTGGATTACAGCCAAGATAAAAATATGCTCTTAATTATAGATGCGGCAAATGCTTCAAATACCCCAATTTACTACCTATCAGCTAATAGCCTTCTAAATTTAAGCAATGAATTTAGACTTAAATACTTATATCCAAGTAGTGACAGAGAAACAAATGATGGAGAAAGTCAGAATAGAGCAAAGAATGAAAATTCAGCTAGTTCTTATTCCAGCACCGATTATTCAAGTGGTGTTTATCCAAATAGAGATTATTCTAGCAACGATTATTCCAGAAACGATTATTCCAGCGTCTTCATGCTTGAATACAAGGATGAAACAAAAATCCTCTTTACAGGTGATGCCGGCTTTAAGACTGAAGAGAACTTATTATCAAATTATGACAATTTGAAAGCCGATATATTAAAGGTTGGACATCATGGAAGTGCAAGCTCAAGCAGTGAGGCCTTTTTAGAGAAGGTAATGCCAGATATAGGCCTAATAAGCGCTGGAATTAATAATATATATGGCCACCCTTCTCAAAAAGTTTTAGAAAGATATGAAAAAATGGGTATTAAAGTTCGAGTGACCAAAGATGAGGGAGAAATCAAACTGAAAATTGGGAATAAAGTACCAAGTAAAAAAACTTAATTTTTTTTGGAAATTTGTTATAATTATTAAGATACTTATAGATTGTTCTAGAAATATTTATTTTAACGGAGAGGTTATTCAATGAAAAAGAAACTAAAGAGATTAGCTTCAATATGCTTATGTAGCTTTTTCTTTGCGACAAGTGCACTTAATCCTATTGAGTATATAGAGGCATCTGTAACTCATAATTATTCAGAGTCATCATCTTATATTTTTGATCTCTACGATAATAATTTAGGATTTTATTATCAAATTTCAAATTCTAAGGCAAGTCTAATAGCTCCAGAATATGATAATGCCAGTCTCACTCCAAGTGATCTGAGCCTTAAATCATTTATCAACGGTGCCAAATTGACTAAAATTGAAGATTATGCCTTAGCTGGATTGGATGGAACTAATAGCATAACAATTCCAAATACAGTTGAAAGTATTGGTAATTATGCCTTTATTCAAAACACATCCCTAACAAAAATAAATCTTCCTGCAAGCCTTAGCAGTCTGGGAACTGTCCCATTTATAGACTGTCCTAGCCTTCAGTATATCAATGTGGATTCAAATAACCCATACTATACTTCTTATGATGGCGCCTTATATACAAAGGATATGAAAACTTTGATAGCTTTGCCATCTGGCAGTCATTCATATACAATTCCTGAGGGAGTTGAAAGCATTGCTGACTATGCAGCTTACAAAAACACTGCTTTGACTGAAATCAGAATACCAACAAGCATAAAATCCATAGGCCAGAATGCTTTTGATTCATGTATTAATCTCAACACTATACATTATGCGGCATCAAAAGCTCAGATTTCTACAGTATCAGGTATTAACTCAACTGGACTTGATTTAAATAAAATCACTTATAATGACTACATTAAGGTGGAGAGTATTATCTTCAATATTTATAACTCTCTTAGCTTAAAAGAGGGATCTACTTTGCAGATTACTCCTTCTATAAGTCCTATTGAGGCCACAGTTCAAGACTTGACATATTCTTCATCAAGACCAGAGATCATAGAAGTAACTGATAGTGGATTACTAAAAGCAAAGAGTATAGGACAGACTTATATAAGTGTTGTTACAAAAGATGGAAGTAATCTAACCTATACCTTTTTGTTAAAAGTTATAGCTAATCCTAATACTAGTGCTGCCACAACAGCAGCTACAACTAAAGCTACTACAAAGGCTACAACAGCAGCCACTACAAAGGCTACAACAAAGGCCACTACAAAAGCAGCCACAACTAAGGCTACAACAAAGGCCCCAACTACAGCAGCCACTACAAAGGCTACAACAAAGGCCACTACAAAAGCAGCCACAACTAAGGCTACAACAAAGGCCCCAACTACTGCAGTAACTACAAAAGCTACAACTAAAGCCACAACCAAGGCTATAACTACAGCTGCTACTACTAAAGCCACAACTAAGGCCACAACTAAGGCTAGTGCTAATTATTCTTCAAATGACGAATACTTAAGTGCTAATGGTTTTAGTGTAAGTACTAACAATGTCAACAATAGTGTGGTAAAATGTATCTTAGCTGATACAAGTAAAACATCAACAAGTTTAATTATGTCTATACTTGACGATGATAGATTTATTCTTACATTTGCAAATACAAATAACAATCGAATTGGAACTGGTTCAACACTGGCTATCAATTCAAGCGTTAGTAATGACAATTATGTGGTAATTGTTAAGGATGATATAAATGGTGATGGATTAATAAACATCTCAGATATAATGGTTCTCCAAAAGCATATTCTTCAAATCAAGGAATTTAATGAAGTAAATCGTTTAGCTCTTCAGAAACCATCTTCTAATCCAAATGTACTTGATATGCAGCGAGTTCAAAAAAGGATACTTGGTATTATATGATTTTAAATGATATTAAGATTAATCAATATCTTCCAGCATATGTGATATATGGCGATGAGCCATATATCATAGATCTGGATAAGAAAAAACTGATAAATGCTGTCATTGGAGATAACACAATGAACTATTCATATTTTGATAGTGACAGCGCCACATATGATTTAATAAAAGAAGCGGCGGATACTAGTCCATTTTTTGCCGATTACAGGCTAATAGTGGTCGAAGATACGTCGCTTCTTTCTAAACAAGCAGATAAGCTGATAAAATATTTGCCGCAAATTCCTTCGTCTACTATCTTGGTCTTTATTGAAAAGAAGATGGAGGTAAAAGCTGTTGAAAAGAATAAACTTTTCAAGGCTATTAAGGAGCTTGGCGGAGACAATAAAATCATGAAGTTGTCAGAGAATGATCTTTTGGCTTTTGTTGGAAATCGTTTAAGTAAAGCGGGAAAGAAAATCAAAAGTTCTGACGCCAAATATCTAATTAGCAAAGTGGGGGACTCTCTTTACACACTCTACAATGAGACAGAAAAGCTTATTTCTTCCTGTAAGGATAAAGAAATAGTTGATATGTCTGATATTGACGCTGTCTGCGTTGACCTTATAGAAAACAATATCTATGAGATTATTACATATGTTTTAAAAAATGATTCAAATAATGCATTGAGACTTTTCTACGATGCGATTGAATCAAAGGTTAATTCACAAAGAATAATCAGCAATCTTTATTACCAGTTTAATGAGATGCTTCTTGTAAGAGATTTAAAAGATCGAAAAATGAGCCCTGCGGCTATCGCCAAGAAATTAGGTAAACCTTCTTTTATGTTAAAGAATGCGATGAACCTGACAAACATAGCCGATAAGCATCGTTTAAAATCTTCCTTAAGCCTTATTACAGAAGTTTTAGAGGAGATTAGATATGGTAATATAATTGATGAAAAAATAGGAGCTGAGATGCTGATAATAAAACTCAGCTCAATTAACTAAAAGTGAGGGCATTTTATGGACAAAAAAAGGAAGGTTACTCTAGTATGTTTTCTTGCTATAGCTCTTATAGCACTGTTTGTGGTATTTTTTATATTTAAAAAAGCCTCTTCTACAAAACAGACAAATGAGACAGCAAATCAAAAGCAAAGCACTTCTTCAAGCAGTCAAACAGCACAGGCAAGTCAGTCTAAGAATGATAATAAGCCAGAAGAAGCAACTTTAATTGCTACATTTACCAAGTCAAATTCTTGGGAAAGTTCAGGCAAAAAGTATGCTCAGTTCGATATGAGTATAAACAATAAAGGTGACAAGGCTGTAAGCGAGTGGACGATAGATGTTGAGACTGTTGATGGAGCAAGCATTGATAACTCTTGGAATTGTTCAATTAACATCAGTTCAGAAAACGGCAAATCAATTATCAAGATTAGTCCTGTCGATTTCAATAAAAGGATTGAAAAATCATCTTCAACTCAGGGCATAGGCTTTATTCTAAGCACACCTTCAGATGTCGATTTAAAGACATATGAGATTGCTGCAAAAACTGAAGATGGAGCAAGTATTATCGCAAAGAGCACAGGTGAGGAATCTAAAGAAGGTGGCCAGGAAGAAGCTAAAGAAGATGCACAGCCAGCTTCAGAAGGCAATTCAGGAGACAATAGTTCAAACTCTTCATCTTCGCCTTCATATTCATCTAATAACGTTAACCCTTCAGGCATGCTTCATGTTGATGGAACAAGCTTGGTAGACGCTAATGGAAATCCTGTACAGCTCAGAGGAGTAAGTACACACGGTATCTCATGGTTCCCACAGTATGTCAATCAAGATGCATTTGCCACAATTAAGAATGATTGGGGGGCAAATGTTGTGAGATTGGCCATGTATCCTGCTGAGTATAATGGATATTTAACAGGTGGTGATCAGTCTGGACTCAAGTCAACAATATTTGATGGAGTTGACTATGCCACAAATCTAGGCATGTACGTCTTGATTGACTGGCACGTACTAAATTACAATCCACAGCAATACCAGGATCAGGCTATTGATTTCTTTAGCGAAATGGCTTCAAAATATAAGGATAATCCATATGTAATCTACGAAATATGTAACGAGCCAGTTGGGGCTGATTATGCATCCAATATTAAGCCATATGCAGAAAGTGTAATATCAGCTATTCGTTCAGCTGGCAGCAGTCAGTTAGTAATTGTCGGAACTAACACCTGGTCCCAGGATGTTGACGCGGTTGTAGGCAACAAGATTGATGATCCAAATGTTATGTACACACTTCACTTCTATGCTGGAACACACAAAGACAATATCAGAAACAAGCTGACTACAGCACTTGACGGTGGTGTACCAGTATTTGTAACCGAGTGTTCTATATGTGATGCGTCCGGTAATGGTGGAATTGATTATGATTCTGCTTCAGCTTGGCTTGACTTACTTAACAGCAGAGGCGTTTCATTTATTGCATGGAGCTTATGCAACAAAGACGAGACTAGTGCTTTAATTAACTCTTCAAGTTCATCATTAAGCTCTTGGTCAGATTCTGAACTCTCTGATACAGGAAGATGGTTCAAGAGTGCCATAAGCGGAAACTAGTAAAATACTCTACTTAGAGATTTTCCCTAATTTTTATATCTCTGAATAAGGCGATAGTCTTATGGTCGGGATATAAAGATTAGGGGTTTTTAAATTAAGATAGGGTAGTCTCTGAAATAAATAGGATATTTCTTTGCATAAAAAAAAGACTCTAGACGAGGGGGTATGTCTAGAGTCTTTAAAAAATTCATATTAATTTCAAATTAGTTCATTGAAGAAACTGCTTTTGAAATACGAGAAATCTTTCTAGAAGCTGTGTTCTTGTGGAAGATTCCCTTTGAAGTAGCCTTGCTGATCTCAGCGATAGCTAATGGAAGAGCAGCTTCTGCAGCAGCCTTATCGTTCTCAGCAACAGCAGCCTCAACCTTCTTGATATATGTCTTAACCTTAGACTTAATAGCCTTGTTTCTGTCAGCTCTTGCCTGGCTTGTTAAAATTCTTTTCTTAGCAGATTTAATGTTAGCCAAATCTGTACACCTCCAATTATAAATTGATTAAATTAAGTGTTGAATCAAGTCCGGACACGGACGTCTTGTTCAAACATACTTGAATATTTTAGTATATTATCTAGCTTATGTCAACATAAATCTACAATATTTATGAGAAGCTCTATAAAAAGCTTAAATTCAGCCTTATCTGAATCTTCTGAAAAAAATAGTAAAAAAACTTATTAAATTTGTAAAAAAAATAGTAGTTAACTCAAAACAATAGAGTTAATATATTGCCATAGATATCTATCTGACAATTGTCATTTCTAAAAATTAAGCTATAGGCTTAAATTTCTAAAGATACAGTCATTTCTTTTATATATGACATTCATAACTGTATCATCTTATTTTGATTTAATCAAATCATTTTATTCCACATCAATTTTCATATCATTTAAAAGGAGAAATTATGTTATATCAGAGTTTTATTGAAGAAGTATGTAACAGTGTTAGTGGCCTTACTAAGTCCGGTGAGCAGGTCAATGTCCACAAGGTTCTTAAAAATAACGGATTAGAATTAGATGGCTTGGTTATAGTTTCTGATGAATGCAATGTAGTTCCGACAATATATATCAATTCATATTTTAATCAGTACTTAACTGGCAAAAGTATTGATACCATTGCAGAAGAAATCTATCACTTTTATCTGCAAAATAAAAACAAATGTCAGTTAGATGTAAACTCTTTTTCAGAATTTGAAAATATCAAAGATATGATAGCTTATAAAATTATCAATTATGAAAGAAATATCGATCTCCTTAAAGACATCCCCTATAAGAAAATTCTTGATTTAGCCATTGTTTTTTATTTGAAATTGAATAAGGACATCACAGGTGACTTCGATGCTGCAAGTGCGTCTATATTGATACATAACAGTCATTTAGATATGTGGGGTATAGATATAGAAAAACTTTACGATATAGCCACTGCTAATACACCAGGCATCTTAAAATCAAGAATTAAGTCTATCAACACAATTATCAATGAGATTGGTCAAAACAAAGATGAGACATTTTCTGACCTAAAATTGAACAAGAAAGGTATGCAGATAGACTATAATGAGGTCATAACTGGCAATGCCCTAGAAATGTATATATTGACCAATGCTGAGAAAACCAATGGAGCCTCTTGCATGTTTTACAAAGATGTATTAAAGGAATTCTCTAAAGCTTTAGGTGGTGACTTATATATTCTGCCATCATCAATCCATGAGGTAATCCTGCTCAAAAAAGATAATCATAATCTTGTAAAATCTGACTTAATAGAGATGGTACACGAGGTAAATGTCGAGGAAGTAGCAGACGATGAGATTTTATCTGATAATGTATATGAATACAACTTTGAGAGGGATGAGATAAGCATTTAAAAGAATTGAGATATGCATTTAAAGAGTTTTAAAATCATCTCTCGAGAAATCATTACAATTTTATGAATAAATAGACCTTAAAAGGAAAGCATAAGGTTCTTAATAATACTAAAAAAGGCAATGCGCATGACGAGAATCGAACTCGTATTTTTCGCTCCGGAGGCAAACGCTCTATCCATTAAGCTACATGCGCATTGCATTTAATATACAATAGCTGCTTAATTTTGTAAAGAAATAAAAATATGCTATAATCACTGAGTATGAATTTTTACATGAAAATAATTGAGGAATTATATGAGAATAAATAAATATCTAAGTGATTGTGGCTTTTGTTCGAGGAGAGAAGCTGATAGAAGAATTGAGGCCAAAGAGATAGTTATAAATGGCCAGATTGCAACTCTTGGCAGCCAAGTCGAAGAAGGTGATTTAGTCACCTGCAAGGGACAGATTATAAAAAAAGAGACTTCATATAAGCTTCTTGCTGTAAATAAGCCTGTTGGTATTGTTTGCACCACAACAGACAAGCAGGGCGATAACAATATCATTAATTTTTTAAACTTAAGTGAATACATGTACCCTGTTGGCAGACTTGATAAGGATTCATCAGGTCTCCTTCTTCTGACCAACAACGGTCAGCTGATGGATAACATATTGAGATCCAGCAATAATCACGAAAAAGAATACATTGTAAAAGTTGATAAGCCTATTAATCGAGAATTCATAAAAAAAATGAGTTCAGGTGTAAAGCTAAAAGAACTGAATAGGGTGACAAATCCTTGTAAGGTTTTTAAACTTGACGATTATAGCTTCAAAATTATCCTTACCCAGGGCTTAAACAGACAGATAAGACGTATGTGTCAGGCATTTGGTCGCGAGGTAATATCTCTTAAAAGGGTCAGAATTATGAATATAATGCTAGGTGACCTTAAAGAGGGGGCTTGCAGACCAGTAACAGGTAAGGAATACAACGAATTATTAAAGCTATGCGGAATGAAGCTGGAGGATTGATATGTACGAAGATAAAAAAACACTTATGAGAAGTCTTGTTGACACCTTGAATAAGGCCGGAAAAGCTTATTATTCTGAAGGCCGTGAAATAATGTCTAATTTTGAATATGATAAATTATATGACCAGCTTGTAGAACTCGAAAAAGAGACTGACACAGTATTTTCTGACAGTCCTACAATACATGTAGGCTATGAAGCAGTTTCAGAGCTCCCAAAAGAAAGACATCCTTCGCCAATGCTTTCTTTGAGTAAAACAAAGGATCCAGAAGAATTAGTCAGCTGGGTTAAGGATCAAAAGGCTTTGCTGTCTTGGAAACTAGATGGATTAACCATTGTACTCACCTATATGGACGGCCAGCTCTATAAGGCTGTAACTCGTGGTAACGGTGAGATTGGTGAAATTATAACCAACAATGCAAAGGTATTTGCTAATCTTCCTCTGAAAATCCCTTATAAGGGTCAGCTTGTCATAAGAGGAGAGGCTCTAATCAAATATTCTGACTTCAATAGAATTAATGAAAATATTCCAGAGCTTGACGCGAAGTACAAGAATCCAAGAAATCTGTGTTCTGGATCCGTAAGACAGCTCAACAATGAAATTACAGCCCAGAGAAATGTTAACTTCTTTGCTTTTATGCTTGTCTCTGCAAGTGACGTTGACTTTAAGAATTCAAGAGCCTATCAATTTGAATGGCTTAAAAAGCAAGGATTCGACACAGTTGACTACAGGATGGTTGACTCAAGCAATCTTCTTGAAAATATAGAGTATTTTAAGTCTCAGATAAGCCAAAATGACTTTCCATCTGACGGCTTGGTAATTCTATATGATGATATTGCCTATGGTCAGTCTCTTGGTATAACAGCCAAGTATCCTAGAAATTCCATGGCTTTTAAATGGATGGATGAAACTAGTGAGACAATACTTAGAAGTATTGAATGGTCTGCTTCAAGGACAGGTCTTATAAATCCTGTTGCTATATTTGACACGGTAGAACTTGAAGGTACCAATGTATCAAGAGCCAGTGTACATAATATCAGTGTTATGCGCTCTTTAAAGCTTGGTATAGGGGATAGAATTAAGGTTTTTAAAGCCAATATGATTATCCCTCAAATAGCTGAGAATCTTACCCAGTCTGACAATATAGAAATTCCTGAAAGCTGTCCTGTATGTGGCTTTAAAACCTCTTTGAGAAATATAAACGATGTGACAACCCTCTATTGTGATAATCCTGATTGCCAGGCAAAACATGTTAAGAGCTTTTCTCACTTTGTTTCCAGGGATGCCATGAATATTGACGGCCTTTCAGAACAAACCCTAGAAAAGTTCATTCAGATGGGCTTTATTAAGGATTATGCAGATCTTTACAGAATAGATCGTTATAAAGATCAGATTATCGAACTGGACGGTTTTGGAAAGAAATCCTATGACAAATTAATAAAGGCACTTGAAGAATCAAAAAAGACAAACCTTGTCCGTCTCTTATATGGTCTTGGAATTCCGGGTATAGGGCTGGCTGGAACAAAGCTAATTGTTAAAAAATACGGCAAGGATCCAGCATCTATAATTGATTTAAGTCTTGAAGAATTAACAATTATAGATGGAATGGGTGAAGTTCTAGCTAAGTCCTATGTCGATTTCTTCAAGGAAACTGCCATGAGAAAGGAATATTTCAGTCTTTTAGACCTAGTGGAATTTGAAATCCCAGATGATCAAGCAAGTTCTCAGGGCAATATCCTAGAGGGAAAGACCTTTGTCATAACTGGCTCCTTAAATCATTTTGATAATAGAAGTCTCTTGAAGGAAAAGATTGAAGCCTTGGGAGGCAAAGCAACAGATTCAGTGACTAAAAAGACTACTTACCTGATTAACAATGACAAGGAATCAACTTCATCTAAGAATAAGAAGGCTCAAAGTCTTGGCATACCAATCATTTCTGAAGATGACTTTTTAGAGATGATAAAAGAATAAATCATAAACATGCATGCCTATTATACTTGACATATGCTGTAAAATAGTTTTATAGCTTGCATGAGCATAATTTTTAAGACCTATTAATTTCAAATTTACCATGCAAGAAATCTTTCACTGGAGGTGCAACATATGCCAATTAAAATTCAAAGTGATTTGCCGGCTAAGGCAGAACTGGAAGATGAAAATATATTTGTCATGGATGAATCGAGAGCCTTATCTCAGGATTTCCGTGCTCTTCACATACTTATTCTGAACTTAATGCCAATCAAGCAGGATACTGAATTACAGCTGCTCAGAGCTCTTTCAAACACTCCTTTGCAGATTGATATTACTTTCTTACAGATGGCATCACATGTTTCTAAGAATACATCTTCATCACATATTAAAAAATTCTATGAAAGATTTGATGATATTAAAGACAATAAATATGATGGCATGATCATCACTGGTGCTCCTGTTGAAAAGCTTGAATTCTGTGAAGTTAACTACTGGGATGAGCTCACAAAAGTAATGGAATGGTCTAAAAGTCATGTAACTTCTACTTTCCATATATGTTGGGGAGCTCAGGCTGGACTTTATTACCACTTTAATATAGGCAAGAAATTACTGGATAGAAAACTTTCAGGTATCTATAAGCATAAGGTGATGAACAGGAAAGAACCTCTTGTCAGAGGATTTGACGATATCTTTAATGCTCCTCACTCAAGACATACAGAAGCTGATAGAGAAGCGATTTTAAAGAATCCTGCTTTAAAAGTACTTGCTGATTCTGATGAAGCTGGTATTTATATTGTGATAGCAGGAGAGGGCAAGCAAATTTTTGTTATGGGTCATCCAGAATATGACAGATACACTCTTGATAATGAATTCAAGAGAGATCTTGAGAAAGAACTCGATGATGTGGATATGCCAGTAAACTATTACCCTGAAGATGACTATACAAGAAGACCAATTCTATCCTGGAGAAGCCATGCTAACAACCTATATACAAACTGGCTTAACTACTATGTATATCAGGTTACTCCTTATGATCTTTCAGAAATACACTAAGCTAAAATTGAATTGGAGATAAATCATGATTGACGAAAATTTAATTCTTCCTTTTAATTTTTTCTCCTATAATGGTGTCTACACCGGAGAAGAAGGCGAAATGCGCTACAGAATTTCTCATCACAAAGATGCTGACAAGGATGAAAATAGCTTAAGAATTCAGGTTTGGCAGGGGCCTTTTGCATATCAGCCTTCACTTGAAAGTGGTATAGAGATTATTGAAGAAGATTTTGAATTTTCAGCAGAGGGAAGACTTGCAGCTATAGCAAGGATTAAAGAGCTTATTGCCAGCAGTGACAATTAAGATTTAAATTAAATTATTTTATCAAAGAAAAGCGAAATTACTAGAAAGCTTCTTTCCTAACTCTTATAGAAGAGTTAAGGAAGAAATACTTATCATGGTATTTTCGCTTTTTTTATATTTTTAAGAGTCAATTTATTGAAAACATGTAGCCTGCTACATATAATATTTAAATATGTAGCCTGCTACATTTAATCAGATGATAAGAATTAGTTTTCTTTTAAGCAAATGAAAGGAGAAAAGATGTTTAAAATTGACCAAGTGCCCTTAGCTTTTAAATTTAAACTTATACACGATCAGTTCGTAAGAATAATCAATTTAGGTTTAAAAGAAGACAGGCTTACCAATGCTCAGATGGAATTGCTTATCTATTTAAAAAACAATTCAACACATGATGTCACTCAAAAAGAAATATGTGAATCTATGCATGTTACACATCCTACGGTTATTGGCCTGATTGACCGCCTAGAAGACAAAAATTTAGTTCAAAGGCATACTAATCCCTTAAACAAAAGATTTAAAACAATAAGACTGACACCTGACGGTCAAGCAATCCTTGATAAACATAAAAAATTCAGGGAAAATACTTCAGAGATTATCTTGCACTGTATGAGTCAAGAGGAGACTGAAATCTTAAATAGCCTTTTGATAAAGGTATATGATAATTTGAGCAAAGTATAAGTCTATTAAGGACTTATATTTTCTTAAAAATAATTAAAATATGGAGGTTAATTATGATAAAGACACTTTTATCACAGGTAAAGGAATATAAGTTACCATCATTCCTTACACCTGCATTTATGATAGGTGAAGTAATCTGTGAGATGATTATTCCTATCTTGATGGGACGAATTGTTGATCTTGGTATTCAAGGCAATGATATGAATTACATCTTAAGAACTGGAGCAATAATGCTTATTGTGGCTATTATTGGACTTTTCTTCGGTGTCCTTGGTGGATTTACAGGATCAAAGGCAAGTGCTGGATTTGCCAAGAATCTTAGAAAGGAGATGTTTAAAAATATACAGACATTTTCCTTCGCAAATATTGATAATTTTTCATCTTCAAGCCTTGTAACAAGACTTACAACTGATGTAACCAACATACAGATGGCATATATGATGATTCTTAGAATGGCTATGAGAGCCCCTGCATCTATGATTATTGCCATGGTTATGTCATTTCTTATAAGTCCTAAGCTTGCTAGCATATATCTTGTTGCTGTTATTTTAATTGGCCTTGTTCTTTCATTTATCATGGTTAGAACTACAGCTTACTTTAAAAAGGTATTCGAGAAATATGACTTACTCAATGAATCCGTACAGGAAAATGTATCTGCAATTCGTGTAGTTAAGGCTTATGTCAGAGAGGATACAGAAATCAGCAAATTTAAAAAGGCGGCTTTCAATATTTATCTTCTCTTTGTTAAGGCTGAGTTAAAAATTGCAAAAATTGTTCCTCTTATGATGACAACAGTGTATGTATGTATCCTTTTAATCAGCTGGTTTGGTGCCAATATGATTGTCAGCCAGAGCCTCACAACTGGTGAACTTATGAGCTTATTGACTTACTGCATGAATATCCTTATGTCACTCATGTTCTTATCAATAATCTTTGTCATGCTCACTATGTCAGAAGCTTCTGCTAAGCGTATTGTCGAAGTAATAACTGAAGTTCCAACTATCACAAATCCTAGCAATGCTATCAGCAAGATTGATGACGGAAGCATTGAATTTGAAAATGTTGATTTTGCATACAGTAAGGATGCAAAGGAGATGGTTCTTAGCAATATCAACTTAAAGATCAATTCAGGTGAGACTATCGGAATAATCGGTGGTACAGGATCTGCCAAATCAAGCCTTGTAAACCTTATCAGCCGTCTTTATGACGTCAGCCAGGGGCAGGTAAAAGTTGGTGGCCATAATGTAAAGGACTATGACATTAAATCCTTGAGAGATCAGGTTTCAGTTGTACTTCAGAAAAATGTTCTCTTTTCGGGCAGTATCATAGAAAACCTGCGCTGGGGTAACAAGAATGCCAGCCTTGAAGACTGCAAGAAGGCCTGCGATATAGCTTGTGCAACTGAATTTATCGAAAAGATGCCTGATGGTTTTGATACTCATATTGAACAGGGTGGTTCTAATGTATCAGGTGGACAGAAGCAGCGTTTATGTATTGCCAGAGCTATATTGAAAAAGCCTAAAATACTCATATTTGACGATTCTACAAGTGCTGTTGATACATCTACTGATGCTAAAATCAGAAATGCACTTGCAAGTGAGATTCCTTCAACTACAAAGATTATTATTGCACAGAGAATCTCATCTGTAGAGCACTGTGATAAGGTCATTGTAATGGATGATGGTAAGGTTGTTGGATTTGACACCCCAAGTAATCTTTTGATCACTAATTCAATCTACAGAGAAGTCTATGAATCCCAGAATAGTTCAAGCAGCGAAGCTGATTTTGACGAGATAAACTAAGTAAGGAGGCTATTATGGCAGAAACAAAAGAAGTAAAAGTTGGCCATGGCCGAGGTGCTAAGGGCCCTAAGCCAAAGATTAAAAACCCTATGAAACTCTTTAAAAGGATTATGGCTTATGTTTTGAAGAATTATAAGATCCAACTATTCCTTGTAGTAGTATGTATTTTGACATCAGTATTTGCCAATATTCAGGGTACTATGTTTACCAAAACACTTATTGACAGTTACATTCTTCCTTTGATTGGCAGCCCAAATCCAGATTTTGGCCCACTAAAAATGGCTATTTTGAAGGTTGCTATCTTCTACGGAATTGGCATTGCCGCTACATATGCCCAGTCAATCCTGATGACTTACATAACACAGGGAACCTTAAAGAACTTAAGACAAGATCTTTTCGAGCACATGGAAAAGCTTCCAATCAAGTATTTCGACACCAATGCTCACGGAGATATCATGTCTATATATACCAACGATATTGACACCTTAAGACAGATGATTTCACAGTCTCTGCCACAGATTTTATCTTCATCTTTGACCATTGTATCAATTATCGCTATGATGCTTGTTTTGAATATACCACTGACAATCCTTTCACTTGCAATGGTTGGAATTATGATTTTTGCAACAGCCAAGGCTAGTAAGATTTCTGGTAAAAACTTTATAGCTCAGCAGCAGAATATAGGTAAAATTAACGGCTATATTGAAGAGATGATGACTGGTCAGAAGGTCGTAAAGGTCTTCAATCATGAAGAAGAGTCAATTGAAACTTTCAACCAGCTCAACGAAGACCTCTATGAGAGTGCTTACAAGGCAAATGCTTACTCAAGCATCCTTGCCCCAATCAATGCCCAGCTCGGCAACACCAGCTACGTATTGTGTGCTATAGTAGGCGGAATTCTTGCTCTCAATTCAGTTGCAGGATTTACAGTCGGAGCTCTAGCTTCCTTCCTCACCTTTAATAAAAACTTCAGCATGCCTTTAAATCAGGTAAGTATGCAGTTCAACTCTATAATCATGGCCCTTGCTGGTGCTGAGAGAATCTTTAATCTTCTTGATCAGAAAGTTGAAGAGGACGAGGGATATGTACACTTAGTAAATGCCCTTAACCAGAATGATGATGTAGTAGAGACAGAGGATAGAACTGATGTATGGGCTTGGAAAAATGTCCATGCAGATGGCACTTGCGACTATAAGAGACTTGAAGGTCAGGTTATATTTGAAAATGTAGATTTCGGCTACAATGATGAAAAAACTGTACTTCATGAAATCGATATGTATGCACATCCAGGTCAGAAAATTGCCCTTGTAGGCTCAACTGGAGCAGGTAAGACAACAATCACAAACTTAATAAACCGCTTCTATGATATTCAGAAGGGCAATATCAAGTATGACGGTATAGATATCAAAAAGATATGCAAGGCAGATTTGAGAAAATCACTTGGAATTGTTCTCCAGGATACTCATCTCTTTACAGGCACTGTTAAAGAGAATATCCTCTACGGAAAGCTTGATGCAACCGATAATGAAGTATATGCAGCAGCTAAGTTGGCCAATGCTGATGGATTTATCAGAAGATTGCCACAGGGTTATGACACTATGCTGACTGGTGATGGTGCCAACCTTTCACAGGGACAGCGCCAGTTGCTTGCAATTGCAAGAGCTGCTATAGCTGATCCACCTGTTTTGATTCTTGATGAAGCTACCAGCTCTATTGATACTAGAACAGAGCGCCTGGTACAAGAAGGTATGGACCAGCTCATGATGGGAAGAACTACTTTTGTAATTGCTCACAGATTGAGTACTATCAAGAACAGCGACTGTATCATGGTTATGGAACAGGGCCGTATCATTGAGAGAGGCAGCCATGATGATCTTATAGCAAAAGAGGGCAGATATTATCAGCTCTATACAGGCAACAATATCTCGGCTTAATTATTAAATTAAAAATGCAAACCATTGAGTGATTCACACACTCATGGCTTGCATTTTTTCATTTCTTAACATATTCTGCTTTCTCTGCTATAATTATTATATATTCAAATATAGGAGCGATTTTTATGAATTTTTCAAATTTATCAAAAGTATCTATGGGGGACCAAAAGGCTGATTTAGTCTTTAAGAATGGAAAAATACTCGATGTTTTCACTAATCAGATTTACGAGGCAACTTTGGCTGTAAAAGATGGCTATATTGTCGGTATTGGTGATTATGAAGGGAATGAGACAATAGACCTTGAAGGCAAGACTCTTGTGCCTGGTCTTATGGACGCTCATCTCCACTTAGAGTCTACTTGCGTTAAACCTTCAGAACTTATTGCTACAGCCTCTTTGGCTGGAACCACAACATTTGTCGTAGATCCACATGAAGCTGCCAATGTAAGCGGTGCAGCGGGAATTCAGTATATTCTTGATCAGACTGAGAATTCTACGGCCAATGTTTATGTCATGATGCCATCTTGTGTACCTGCAACCTATCTTGATGATAACGGATGCACATTTGACGCGAAAGATATGGAAAAGTTTCTTGACAATGACAGGATCCTTGGCTTGGGTGAGGTCATGGATGCATTTTCAGTTGTACACGATGTCAAGGACATGCACGATAAGCTAAATCTCTTTAAAGACAAGGTTATAGATGGACACGCTCCATTCCTTACAGAAAAGCAGTTAAACACCTACGCTTTAGCTGGTATTGCGACTGATCATGAGGCAACTAGCTTTGAATGGGCAGTGGAGGAAATGAGAAGAGGTATTCATGTCCATATAAGAGAGGGCAGTGCAGCTCACAATCTCACAGACATTGTCTCAGGCATTATCAAAAACAAGATATCTACTGAGAACTTCTCCTTCTGTACAGATGACAAGCACATTGCAGATATCCATGCGAATGGACATATTAGCAACAATGTTCGAATGGCTATTCAGCTTGGTCTTGATCCAGTTGAAGCTATAAAGATGGCCAGCATTAATACAGCCAAGTGCTACGGGCTCAAGGAATTAGGAGCACTTGCACCGGGCTATCAGGCTGATATCTTGATAGTTGACAATATCAATGATTTTAATATCGAAAAGGTTTATTTCAAGGGAAAACTTGTAGAAAAAGATAATATTCCTGCTTGTAAACCATGCCCATATGAACTTCTTCACACTGTATTTAAAGACCCAGTCAGTCAAGATGACTTTAAGTTGGCTATAGATGGCTTAAGTCATGTAATTGAACTCAACAAAGGACAAATTACAACTAATGATTTAGAGCTAGAGCTTGAAAAATGCGCCAACTTTGAGTCCGGCAATGGACTTGTAAAGGTTGCAGCTATTGAGAGACATAAGAATACTCAAATGATAGGCATAGGCCTTGCTAAAGGATACGATATTGTAAAGGGAGCTGTTGCATCTTCAGTATCTCACGACTCTCACAACATTATTGTAATAGGCGATAACGACCGTGATATTGCAATGGCAGTTAACGAGATTATAAGAGTTCAGGGTGGTTATACCTTAGTTGATGATGGAAAAATCTATGAAACACTCCCTTTACCAGTAATGGGTCTTATGAGTGAAGAGTGTCATGAAGTAGTTCAATCAAAACTTGATTATATGATTAAGAGGGTTCATGAAAAAGGAGTGTCTCGCGACATTGCTCCATTTGTAACTCTCTCATTCATGGCCTTGCCAGTAATTCCAGAGCTTAGAATTACACCTAGAGGCTTGGTAAAATGCGATGATAAGGGCTTTAGACTGATATAATATCATTCAAGTATCTTGAAAATAGAACTTAAATCATGATTTATATCATGTAAATACCCCTTAGAAACATGATTTAAAATTTTTTAAAGAATTTCAAAAAAGATGTTGACAAATATCTTTTAAGGTCGTATATTAACACTTGTGAAAAGCAAAGGCGCTTTGGTCGAGAGATCAAAGCGCTATTTTTTTTTACATTATGTTTGAAGGACAAAGGCGTCGCTCAGTTAAGGTATAACTGACGGCGCCTTTTTTTCTTTATTCGTAATCGCTGCTTTATATGAAAAATTCTGCTACATATATTGCTAGTTTATAGAAAGTAAAGGAGAAAGTATTATGACAATGAATGTTACTGAACTCTTCGGAAGTAAGGTTTTTAATGATAAGGTCATGAAAGAAAGACTTCCAAAAGAAACTTACAAAGCTTTAAAGAAGACCATCGAAGATGGCGCTGAACTTGAACTCGATGTTGCTAAGGTAGTGGCACATGCTATGAAAGATTGGGCAATCGAACAAGGTGCAACACATTTTACACATTGGTTTCAGCCAATGACAGGAATCACTGCTGAAAAGCATGATTCATTTATTCAACCTGAAGATGGTGGAAAAGTAATAATGTCTTTCTCCGGCAAGGAACTTGTAAAGGGCGAGCCTGATGCATCTTCATTTCCATCTGGTGGTTTGAGAGCAACATTTGAAGCGAGAGGATATACAGCTTGGGATCCAACATCATATGCCTTTATCAAGGATGACACACTTTGTATTCCAACAGCCTTTTGTTCTTACTCAGGAGAAGCACTCGATAAGAAGACTCCTCTTTTAAGATCTATGCAGGCTATAGATAAACAGGCAAGAAGAGTTTTGAAGCTCTTTGGCAATGATGATGTCAAGAGAGTAATCACTACTGTAGGCCCTGAACAGGAATATTTCTTAATTGATACTGATATGTACAATGCAAGACCTGACCTGATTTACACAGGCAGAACACTTTTTGGAGCAAAACCTCCTAAGGGTCAGGAACTTGACGATCACTATTTTGGTACTATAAAGCCAAGAGTTTCAGCCTTTATGAAGGAACTTGATGAAGAGCTTTGGAAGCTTGGTGTTCTTGCAAAGACAAAACACAATGAAGTTGCTCCAGCTCAGCATGAATTAGCTCCAATCTTTTCAACAACTAATATAGCAACTGATCATAACCAGTTGACTATGGAGATGATGAAAGTGGTAGCATCTAGACATCATATGACATGTCTCCTTCACGAGAAGCCTTTTGAGGGTGTGAATGGTTCAGGCAAGCATAACAACTGGTCAATTTCTACAGATACAGGTCTTAACCTCTTAGAGCCAGGTAAGACTCCTTCAAAAAATGCACAGTTCCTTTTATTCTTAACAGCTGTAATCAAGGCTGTAGATGAGTATCAGGATTTACTGAGAGTTTCAGTTGCTTCAGCTGGTAATGACCACAGATTGGGAGCAAACGAGGCACCTCCAGCAATCATCTCAATGTTCCTTGGAGATGAACTTGAAGATGTCGTTGATTCAATTATTGAAGGTACTGATTACACAGATAAGAAAAAGAAGTTGATGTCGATTGGAGCTACAGTTCTTCCTTCAATTTCTCAGGATACAACTGATAGAAACAGAACATCGCCATTTGCCTTCACTGGTAACAAGTTCGAGTTTAGATCATTAGGATCTGCTGCTTCAATATCTGGTCCAAACATTGTTCTCAACACAATCGTTGCTGAGGAGCTTGATATCTTTGCCACTGAGCTTGAAAAAGCTAAGGATTTTGACAAGGCACTTGATAAGCTTGTCAAGAGAGAGCTCACAGCTCATAAGAGAATAATTTTCAATGGCAATGGTTATTCAGACGAATGGGTTAAGGAAGCTAAAAAGAGAGGTCTCTTGAATTTGAGATCAACAGTTGATGCCCTTCCTTCATTTGTCTCAGATAAATCTAAGGACTTATTCAAGAAACATGGTGTATTTACTGATGTTGAACTTACAAGTAGATATGAAATTGAACTTGAAAAATATTCAAAAATCATTGATATTGAGGCAAAGACACTGGTCTCAATTGTCAAGAAGGACATCATTGGTGCAGCAAGTGAGTATGAGACTATCTTAGCTGACACAATTAATACAAAGACTGCATGTGGTTTAAAGATTTCAAATGCAGTTGAAGAGAATAGGCTTGAATCAGCCAATAAGCTCACAATTAGTATGGACAAGGACCTCAGCAGACTTGAAAAGGATATCAAGAAGGCTGAAAGCATTGAAGATTCACTTGAACTTGCAAGGTTCCACCACGATGTAATTATTTCAGATATGGAATCTGTTAGAGAATCTGTTGATTCTCTTGAAGTAATGATTCCTTCTAATATCTGGCCATATCCAACATATGGCGAAATTCTCTACTCAGTGAAGTAGACTCACTTCGAATTATGTACAAAGGCGTACATACCTTAGGGTATGTGCGCCTTTTTCATAATTAAAGAAAATCCGTAAGAAAGATATACCCCCTCAATTGCGGATTTTCTTTTTTATAAAGCTTATTTTAGGAGGACAAAATATGTTAGAAGAAACAAACGCACTTATTTTTGGTATTTGGTTCTTAATCGGTGCAGCCCTGGTGTTCTGGATGCAGGCTGGTTTTGCAATGGTTGAAGCCGGTTTTACAAGAGCAAAAAACACTGGAAATATCCTTATGAAGAACCTTATGGATTTTTGTATAGGAACAGTCACCTTTATTTTAATAGGTTTTTCACTTTTCCTTGGTGAAGATTTTCTAGGATTTATCGGAAAGCCTGGATTTGATGTATTTACATCATATTCAACATTTGATTTTTCAAATTTTGTATTTAACTTAGTTTTCTGTGCAACAGCTGCAACAATCGTTTCAGGTGCCATGGCAGAGAGAACAAAGTTTATCTCTTACTGTATTTATTCTGCTGTAATTTCAGCCTTTATCTACCCAGTAGAAGCTCATTGGATCTGGGGAGGCGGTTGGTTAGCTCAGATGGGTTTCCACGATTTCGCTGGATCTGCTGCAATTCACACAGTAGGTGGTACATGTGCAATCATCGGTGCAAAAATTCTTGGACCTAGAATCGGTAAGTTTTCACATGACAAGTCAGGCAAGATCAGCCAGGTAAATGCTATTCCTGGTCACAATATTGCCCTTGGTGCTTTAGGTTGTTTCATTCTTTGGTTTGGTTGGTACGGCTTCAACGGTGCTGCTTGTACATCAATTGATCAGCTCGCTTCTGTATTCTTGACAACAACAGTAGCCCCTGGTATTGCAACAGTTGTCTGCATGATCTTTACATGGATTAAGTATGGTAAGCCTGATGTTTCAATGTGTCTCAATGCTTCACTTGCAGGACTTGTTGCTATTACAGCTCCTTGTGATTCAACAGATGCCCTTGGTTCAATCATCATCGGTGCAGTTGCTGGTCTTTTAGTTTGCTTCGGTGTATGGCTTCTTGATTTCAAGCTTAATATTGATGATCCAGTTGGTGCAGTAGCAGTTCACTTTATGAATGGTGTATGGGGAACACTTGCGGTTGGTCTTTTTGCAACTAGTTCAGCTCCTGGATATTCAATAGCTGACAAAGATGGAAACACAATGCTTGGTCTTTTCTACGGCGGCGGATTTAAGTTGCTTGGTATTCAGGCCCTTGGTCTTTTATCAGTAATAGCTTGGACAGCAGTCACAATTACAATCACTTTCCTCGTAATCAGAGCAATTTTAGGTCTCAGAGTATCAGAAGAAGAGGAAATTTCTGGTCTTGATGCTACTGAGCATGGTCTTCCTTCAGCATATGCTGGTTTCCAGATTGTTGATGTTTCTGGTGAGACAATGGATATCAACGATAACACAGACTTAGGTGATGAAGATTACAAGACAGCTTCTCCTGCTAAGGTAAATGCTTCTGTTCCTGTTCTTAATGCTTCTGTACCATCAGTTTCAACTGGTATTTACAAGGTTGTAATTATTGCCAGATTGACAAGATACGACAAGCTTCGTAAGGCTCTCAATGAGATAGGTGTAACAGGTATGACAGTAACTCAGGTCATGGGTTGTGGAATCCAGAAGGGTTCAGGACAGTTATACAGAGGTGCTGAGGTCGATGCAACACTTCTTCCTAAGATAAAGGTTGAAGTAATTGTAGGTTCAATTCCAGTTGACAGTGTTATCGAAACAGCTAAGAAGACTCTTTACACAGGCCATATCGGTGATGGAAAGATTTTTGTTTATGATGTTGACAGAGTTGTAAAGGTTAGAACTGGAGAAGAAAACTTCGAAGCTCTTCGCGATGTAGAGTAATAAATAAATAAGTTGCTAAAGCCGGGCATATAAATGCCCGGTCCTTAGCAGTGAAAAGGGAAAAATTATGGAAGTTAAATTTACCAAAATGCAGGGATGTGGCAACGATTATGTTTACATCGACGGTGCTAGTCAGCAAATAGCACAAGATAAAAAAGAAGAACTTGTAATCAGAATGAGTGACAGACATTTTGGTATAGGCTCAGATGGAGTCATCTTTATAAATCCATCTGATATAGCTGATTTTGAGATGGAAATGTACAACGCTGATGGCAGCCGAGCAGAGATGTGCGGAAATGGCATAAGATGTGTTGCAAAATATGTCTTCGACAATAAACTCACTGACAAAGAAGAATTTACAATAGAAAGTTTTAAAAAAATTAAGTATATAAGCTTAAAGGTTAAGGGCGGCCAGGCCTACGAAGTATCTGTAGATATGGGCGAGCCTATTCTGGACAAAGATTTAATTCCTGTAATATCTGATAAGAGCCCTGTAATTGACAAGAAAATATTAGTAAATGAAAAAGAATACAAAATGACCTGCGTATCTATGGGCAATCCCCACGCAGTTGTTTTTGAAGATCCAGATTTAATTGATATTGAAAAAATCGGTCCCTTATTCGAGAACCATGACTTATTTCCAAAAAGGACCAATACTGAGTTTGTAAAAGTATTAAACAGAAAAGAAGTGAAAATGAGAGTTTGGGAAAGAGGAACCGGAGAAACTCTTGCCTGTGGTACAGGCTGTTGTGCGACATGCCTTGCCTGCATTCTCAACAATCTTACAGACGATGAAATTACTGTTCATGTTCTAGGCGGAGATATCAAAGTTAAGTTTGATAGAAAAACTAATCATATCATTATGACTGGGCCAGCAAAAACTGTGTTCACAGGCATTTATCATATAGATTAAATATTAATTAGTAAGATAAAAAATAAAAAGGAGTTAAATTTAATATGGCTAAGATAAATGAAAATTATTTAAAACTACCAGGATCTTACTTATTTCAAACAATATCAAAGAAGGTGGCTGAGTATAGTGCCAGTAATCCAGATAAGAAAATTATTAAGCTAGGTATAGGAGATGTCACAAAGCCCTTGCCTGATGCTGTTATCAAGGCTTTACACAAGTCAGTCGATGAGATGGCATGTCAGGAGACATTCAGGGGATATGCTCCAGATCTGGGATACAAGTTTCTCAGAGAGGCAATTGTTGAGACTGATTTTATAGCCAGGGGCTGCAAAATAGAAGCTGATGAAATATTTGTCTCAGATGGAGCTAAAAGTGATTCAGCCTCAATTCAGGAAATCTTCTCAGAGGAGTCTAAAATTGCAGTTTGTGACCCTGTATATCCAGTATATGTTGATTCTAATGTTATGGCAGGTCGAAGTGGCAATTACAAGCAAGAAAGTCAAACTTTTGAAAAAATTATCTACATGCCATGTTGTGAAGAAAATGGCTTTGCGCCAGAATTTCCTGACCAAGTTCCTGACCTTATTTATCTTTGCTTTCCAAACAACCCTACAGGTGCTGTTATCAGCAAAGATCAGCTTCAGAGATGGGTCGATTGGGCAAGAAAGAATTCTTCAATCATAATCTACGATGCAGCCTATGAAGCCTATATATCTAGTTCTGGCATAGCTCACAGCATTTATGAATGTGATGGAGCAAGAGAATGTGCAATTGAACTGCATTCCTTTTCAAAGAATGCAGGTTTCACAGGACTGAGACTAGGATACACAGTAATCCCTAAAAACCTTAAAGTTGACGGCGTAAGTCTTCATTCACTCTGGGCTAGAAGACATGGAACCAAATATAACGGAGCTCCATATATCATTCAGAGAGCAGGAGAAGCTGTATACACAAAAGAAGGTCAGGCTCAGGTCAAGGATTTAGTTTCTTATTACATGAACAATGCATCTTACATTCTTTCAGGTTTAAAGAAGGCTGGCTTTGATGTCTCAGGAGGCCAGGATGCACCTTATATTTGGTTAAAAACACCTGACCATATGACAAGTTGGGATTTTTTTGATTACCTGCTTGATAAAGTCGGAATAGTAGGTACTCCTGGTTCAGGTTTTGGACCTCATGGAGAGGGATATTTCAGACTTACAGCATTTGGTACATATGAAAATACTGTAGAAGCGATTGATAGAATAGTTAATTGCCTAGATTAAGGCATTTTGAAAGGGGTAGAATATATGACACAAGCAAAAGGACTTTATAGTCAAGAATTTGAACACGACAATTGTGGTATTGGAGCAGTTGTAAATATCAAGGGCAAAAAAAGCCATAAGATAGTAGATGATGCTCTCAAAATCGTAGAGAATCTCGAACACAGGGCAGGCAAGGATGCCGAAGGAAAGACTGGAGATGGAGTAGGTATTTTAACTCAAATTCCTCATAAGTTTTTCAAGAAAATATGTAAAGAAGAAGGCATCTTAATTGGCAATGATAGAGAATATGCTGTAGGTATGTTCTTTTTCCCTCAAAATGAACTTAAGAAAAGACAAGCAATGAAGATGTTTGAGGTAATTCTTGAAAAAGAAGGCCTTGATTTCTTGGGTTGGAGAAAGGTCTCAACATATCCCAATGTCTTAGGTCAGAAGGCAATTGATTCTATGCCTGAGATATATCAGGGCTTTATCAAAAGACCAGCATCTGCTAAATCTGATCTTGATTTTGACAGACAGCTCTACATTGTTAGAAGGGTATTTGAGCAAAGTTCAGGCAAGACTTATGTTCCATCTCTCTCATCTAGAACAATTGTCTATAAGGGTATGTTCCTTGTGGACCAGCTTAGAACTTTCTTTGCAGATCTTCAAGACAAGGACTATGAGTCTGCGATTGCTATGGTTCACTCTCGTTTCTCAACTAATACAAATCCAAGCTGGGAGAGAGCTCATCCAAACAGAATGCTTGTACATAACGGTGAGATAAACACAATCAAAGGCAATGCAGATAAGATGCTTGCCAGAGAAGAGACCATGTTCACTGATGTATTCAAGAATGAAGACCTGACAAGAGTATTGCCAGTCATCTCACAAGCAGGCTCAGACTCAGCTATGCTTGATAACACTCTTGAATTCTTAACTATGTCAGGACTTGACTTGCCACTTGCAGCTTCAATACTTATTCCAGAGCCATGGGCTCACAATGACACAATATCTCAGGAAGAAAGAGATTTTTATCAGTACTATGCAACTATGATGGAGCCTTGGGATGGCCCAGCATCTATTCTTTACTCAGATGGAGATGTAATGGGTGCAATTCTTGACAGAAATGGTCTCAGACCGAGCCGTTACTATGTCACTGATGATGATCGTCTTATACTCAGCTCTGAGGTAGGCGTACTTGACATTGATGATTCACATATTTTGACTAAAGAGAGACTTCATCCGGGTAAAATGCTCCTTGTTGATACAAAACAGGGAAGAATCATCTCTGATTCAGAGCTTAAAAATATATATGCTAAGCGTTCACCTTACGGCGAATGGCTTGACTCCAACTTACTTAACTTAAAGGATATCAAAATACCTAACAAAAAGACTCTTGATTATGACAATTCAGAGCTTCACAAACTCCTCAAGTCATTTGGATATACTTACGAAGAGTACATGGAAGAGATTGAAAATATGGCCCTTAACGGAAATGAAATGATAGGTGCTATGGGTGTCGACACTCCTCTTGCTGTATTATCAAGCCATTATCATCCTCTTTTTGACTACTTCAAGCAGCTTTTTGCCCAGGTTACTAATCCACCTATAGATTCAATTAGAGAAAAAATTGTCACAGCAACTACTGTATATCTTGGAAAAAACGGTAATCTATTATCTGAGAAGGCTGAGAACTGCCACGTTTTAAAGATTGAAAATCCAATCCTTTCTGATCTTGATCTTTTGAAGATCAGCAATATGAACAAGCCTGGCTTCAAGGTTGCCAAGGTCTCAATTCTCTATTACAAGAGCACACCAATAAAGAGAGTTCTTGACCAGCTTTTTGTTGCTGTGGATAAAGCATTTGCCGATGGATGTAATATTGTAATTCTCTCAGACAGAGGTGTTGATGAAAATCATGTTGCAATACCATCTCTTCTTGCAGTTGCAGCAGTTCACAAGCACTTGGTTGAGTCTAAAAAATGTACAGCAATGTCCTTAATACTTGAGTCAGGAGAGCCAAGAGCAGTTCATCACTTTGCAACCTTGCTCGGTTTTGGTGCAAGTGCAGTAAATCCATATCTCGCACATGCGTCAATAAAGAAGCTTTCTGACAGTGGCCTTCTTGACAAAGATTACTATGCTGCGGTGAATGATTACGATAAGGCTGTAATCACTGGTATTGTAAAAATTGCTTCTAAGATGGGTATCTCTACAATACAGTCATATCAAGGTTCTAAGATGTTTGAAGCCATTGGTATTTCCTCAAGTGTAATAGACCTTTACTTCACAGGCACAGTAAGTCCAATTGATGGTATTACACTCGATGATATAGCTGATGCCACAGATCGTCAGCACTCAAAAGCATTTGACCCATTGGGACTTGAGAATAATTTAAGTATCGACTCTGTGGGCAAGCACAAGATGCGCGCTCAGGGCGAATTGCACAGATATAATCCAAGAACAATTCATATGCTCCAAAAAGCTACAAGAGATGGCTCATACGAAGAATTCAAAGAGTACACCCAAATGGTTGATGCCGAGGAGACAGGCTATATTCGCTCTCTCATGGACTTCAATTATCCAAGCAATCCAATCAGTCTTGACCAAGTTGAGAGTGAGACTGAAATTGTAAAGCGCTTCAAAACTGGTGCCATGTCCTATGGCTCAATTTCTGAAGAAGCCCATGAAGCTTTAGCTATAGCTATGAATCACCTACACGGAAAGTCAAATTCAGGTGAGGGTGGTGAATCAGATGAAAGACTAGAATCAGCAGGAAGCGATCACGACAGATCTTCAGCCATTAAACAGGTTGCGTCTGGTAGATTTGGCGTCACTTCAAGATACCTTGTCAGTGCAAAGGAAATTCAGATTAAGATGGCTCAGGGGGCTAAGCCAGGTGAAGGCGGACATCTTCCAGCTAAGAAAGTATATCCATGGATAGCAAAGACTAGACACTCAACCCCTGGTGTAAGTCTTATCTCGCCACCACCTCATCATGATATTTACTCAATCGAGGATCTTGCTCAGTTAATCTATGACTGTAAGAATGCCAATAAGAATGCAAGAATTTCTGTTAAGCTTGTTTCCGAAGCAGGTGTAGGAACAATTGCAGCCGGTGTTGCCAAGGCTGGCGCTCAGGTAGTTTTGATATCTGGCTACGATGGAGGAACTGGTGCAGCTCCATTATCATCTATTCACAATGCAGGTCTTCCTTGGGAACTTGGTCTTGCAGAAGCACACCAGACCCTTATCCAAAATGGTTTAAGACAAAGAGTTGTTATAGAGACTGACGGTAAGCTCATGAGTGGACGTGATGTAGCAATAGCTGCTATTTTGGGTGCTGAAGAGTTTGGTTTTGCAACAGCTCCGCTTGTAACCTTAGGATGTGTAATGATGAGAGTATGTAACCTTGATACCTGTCCTATGGGTGTCGCTACACAGAATCCTGAGCTTAGAAAGAGATTTATAGGAAAGCCAGAGTATGTTGAAAACTTTATGCTCTTTATTGCCAGAGAGCTGCGTGAATATATGGCAAAACTTGGCGTTAAAACAATTGATGAGTTGGTAGGCCGCACTGATCTTCTTAAGAAGAAGGATGGCTTGACTGGTCATACAGCAAGAGTGGACCTTAGTGCAATTCTTGCTAAGACTTCTGACGAAAATTGTACATTTAATCCAGATAAAATCTTTGATTTTGAGCTTGATAAGACAATTGATGAGAGCAAACTTTTAAAGAGCAATAAAATTATTAATGCCATCAAAACAGGCAAGAAAGCAAGTCTAGATCTTGAAGTAAAGAATACAGACAGAAGCTTTGGTACCCTGCTAGGTGCTGAGATTACTAGAAATAACCATGAAGGACTAATGGATGACACAATAAGCCTTAATTGTAAGGGTGCAGCAGGTCAGTCATTTGGTGCCTTTATACCTAAGGGACTCACAATTATCCTTAACGGTGATGCCAATGATTATCTTGGCAAGGGCCTTTCTGGTGGAAAGCTTGTAATCAAGGCTCCTGAGAATGCTCTTTATGAAGCAGAAAATAATATTATCGCGGGCAATGTTGCTCTTTACGGTGCCACAAGCGGTGAAACCTATATTGCAGGTATGGCTGGCGAACGTTTCTGTGTCAGAAATTCAGGAGCTTATGCTGTTGTCGAAGGTGTAGGAGAACACGGTTGTGAATATATGACTGGTGGCCGTGCTCTGATTATAGGACCTACTGGCAAGAACTTTGCTGCAGGTATGAGTGGCGGAGTAGCTTATGTCTACGATGAAGGCAACAGTCTCTATCGCAATCTCAACAAAGAAATGGTTCTTATGGAGAAGGTCGACAATAAAACTGATTGTGAAGAAATCAAGCTAATGTTAGAGAAGCATGTAAAATACACTAATTCTAAGAAGGGCAAGGCTATATTGGACAACTTCGACCAGGAACTTGCTAAATTTAAGAAAATCATCCCTGCTGATTATAAAAAGCTCATTACAAAGACAAGTCAGTTTGAAGAAGAGGGTATGAGCAGAGAAGACGCACAGATTGAAGCATTTTACGCATGTAGTGCAGAGAAGTAGGAGGATTGTGACATGGGAAAAGCGAGCGGTTTTTTAGATTACGAGCGCCAAGATGGCCAGATTATAACTGAAGCTGAAAGAATAAAAAATTTTGACGAATTTCATCTTAGATTGAGCAATGAGGACCAACAAATTCAGGGAGCCAGATGTATGGCTTGCGGTGTTCCATTTTGCCAGGCAGGTACAATGATTGGAGGGATGGCTTCTGGCTGTCCTCTCCACAACCTCGTTCCAGAAACTAACGATTTAGTTTATCGCGGCAAATGGGAATCTGCCTACAACAGACTGACAAAAACTCACGGTCTGCCAGAATTCACATCACATGTATGTCCCGCTCTCTGTGAAAATGCCTGTACATGTGGCCTTAATACAAAGCCGGTATCAACCAAGGAAAATGAGAAGGCTATTATTGAATACGCTTATGAACATGGTTTAGTTAAGGAAAAATGTCCAGAGGTTAGAACTGGTAAAACAGTAGCAATTATAGGCAGTGGACCTTCAGGCCTGTCCTGTGCCCAGCTCTTAAACTCTAGAGGCCATAAGGTAACTGTGTTTGAGAGAAATGACAGAGTTGGTGGTCTTTTAAGATATGGCATTCCAAACATGAAGCTTGACAAGCGAATCATTGACCGAAGGATAAAGCTTCTTGAGGAGGCTGGAGTTGTTTTTAAGTGTAATGTAAACGTAGGTAAGGATATCAGTGCAGATCAGCTGCTGAAAGAATTTGACAGAGTTGTCCTCTGCTGTGGAGCTTCAAATCCAAGAAATTTGACAGCTGAAGGAAGAGACGCATCTGGCATCTATTTTGCTGTAGATTTCTTAAGAGAAGTCTCAAAAAAGCTTATGGATCTCAACTATGATTCTAAGGCCCTCATTGAAGCTAATGACTTTAGCTTTAAATCACTTAAGGGTAAACATGTCATAGTTGTCGGCGGCGGTGATACCGGTAACGATTGTCTTGGAACAAGCATTAGACTGGGAGCTGAAAGTGTAACTCAGTTAGAAATGATGCCTCAAGCTCCTACTTCACGTTTGGCATCTAATCCATGGCCTGAATGGCCAAAGGTCCTCAAGACTGACTACGGCCAGGAGGAAGCTATTTATAAATTTGGAACTGATCCAAGAATATACAAGACTACAATCACGGAATTCATCAAGGATAAGAAAAATAAACTTAAGGCTGTCAAGATTGTCTCACTTGAAGCTAAAAAAGATGAAAAAACTGGTCGTATGAATATGGTGCCAATCGAGGGCACCGAAAAAGAACTTAAAGCCGATATTGTCCTAATTGCGGCTGGTTTCTTAGGCTCAGAATCCTACATTGTCGACAATTTTAAGGTTGAATGTAACCAGAGAAGCAATGTTAAAACTGAGGCCAATGCTTACGCAACGACTAGAGACAGGGTCTTTACAGCAGGCGACATGCACAGAGGTCAATCTCTTGTAGTATGGGCAATTGCAGAGGGACGTGCCTGTGCAAAGGCTGTGGACGAGTCTTTGATGGGCTATTCAAATCTTTGATATATATTCCTTTTATAGGTTTATATATACTCCTTTTTAGGGAAAGGGCCTGCTGCATATGAATGCGGCAGGCCCTTTCTTTTTTAGGCATTTAATCGCCTATATTTTAAATTTTGATAAACTCAGCTTTTCTTTTGACAAATCTTGTGTAGTATTTAAAACCACAAAGGTCTAAAATCTCAGCGCTTCTGTCAAAACGATAAGCAATGTGTTCAGCTTTATGAGCATCTGAACCGATAGTGATAATCTCTCCGCCTAGCTTCCTGTAAAGCTTTACTATATCAAGACATGGGTTTGTATCAGGCATTTTATACTTTAATCCTGAACTGTTTATCTCAATTCCTTTACCTGACTCAATCAAAGTCATTAAGAGATCTTTGATTTGATCATAGTAGTCTTGCCACTTATATACAAAGGACTTATCAGGAATATAGCGGGCTATATAATCAATATGGCCAAATACATCGAAGTTATGGATGTTTTTAGCTATCTCAAGACTGGAAGAAAAATAAGCCTGCAGAGTAGATTTACATGATTTACCCTGCCAAAATTCTGGGTAGTAGGGATCTTGTCCGGCTAAGAGGTGCATGGAGCCTATAATAAAGTCCAAATCATTATTCTTATCATAATTTTCAATGTCATCAATTCTGCTCTCTATCAAGCCTTGCTCTAAGCCTATGAGAATCTCAATCTTATCTTTATAAGTTTCCTTTAAATCCTTCATTGTAGAGAGGTAAGAATCAAAGTCTAATTGAAAATCCTGATGTCCATCTTCAATGGGCCAATCAAAGTCATTGTGATCAGTAAAAGTAATAAAAGGCATTCCAAGTCCTATGGCTTTTTCAATAACTTTTCTTGCTTCTTCACTTGAATCGGAAGAAAAGGATGAGTGGAGGTGGGAGTCACATAAAATCATATTATCCTTTCAAACGCATAAACAACAGGGTTTTAAAGCGTATTTAAAATATAGTTTCTTTTATTTATAATTCTATTTATCAGTTATAGATTATAAGCTTGATTATCATATCAAAAAATTGTAATAAATAACAGATTTATTGATTGAAAGAGAATAATCTCTACTTAAAATTACACAAATTAAATATTACCAAAGGAAATCTTTTATGTAATTCTACCACAAAAGTTTGTCTTTATGTTTAATGTATACACTATACTTGCCATAATCACTAAAAAGAAAATCTACTGACATGGCATTTTTGATATATTCTATAAAAGTGGTAAGAATAGCTTGTATTTGTTGACGTTTTTTTGTAAAATACATTCTAGTTGATGTTAAATTAACAATCTAAATTTTTTGGAGGTAATTATGTCAGTAAAAGTAGCTATTAATGGATTTGGTCGTATCGGTCGTCTTGCATTCAGACAGATGTTTGATGCAGAGGGTTATGAAGTTGTTGCAATCAACGATCTCACAAAGCCTTCTATGCTTGCTCATCTTCTTAAGTATGATACAGCACAGGGCGGATTCGCAGGTAAGATTGGTGAGCACGCTCACACAGTAGAGGCTGATGATGAGGCTAATACACTTACTGTTGATGGTAAGACACTTCAGATCTATAAGGAAGCTGATGCAAACAACTGCCCATGGGGTAAGCTTGATGTTGACGTTGTTCTTGAGTGTACAGGTTTCTATACATCAAAAGAGAAGTCTATGGCACACATCAATGCAGGTGCTAAGAAGGTTGTTATCTCAGCTCCAGCTGGTAACGATTTAAAGACTATCGTTTACAACGTAAACAATGAGACACTTACAAAGGATGATCAGATTATTTCTGCTGCATCTTGTACAACAAACTGCCTTGCTCCTATGGCTCAGGCGCTTAACGCATTTGCTCCTATCGAGAGTGGTATCATGGTAACAATCCATGCTTACACAGGTGATCAGATGATCCTCGATGGACCACAGAGAAAGGGTGACCTTCGTCGTTCTAGAGCAGGTGCTGCTAATATCGTTCCTAACTCTACAGGTGCTGCTAAGGCTATCGGTCTTGTTATCCCAGAGCTTAACGGTAAGCTTATCGGTTCTGCACAGAGAGTTCCAGTACCAACAGGTTCTACAACAATCCTTACAGCTGTTGTAAAGACAGACAAGGAAGTTACTGTTGATGCTATCAACGCTGCTATGAAGGCTGCTTCTAACGAGTCATTTGGTTACAATGAAGACCAGATCGTATCTAGCGATGTTATCGGTATGAGATTCGGTTCACTCTTCGATTCTACTCAGACAATGGTTAACAAGGTTTCTGATAACCAGTATGAGGTACAGGTAGTTTCTTGGTATGATAACGAGAACTCTTACACAAGCCAGATGGTTAGAACAATCAAGTATTTTGCTGAGCTTGCTTAATAAAAATTAATTTGCAATTTGCATTTTAAAAGCCAGAGATTAAGCCGCTAGAAAGCTTGGTCTCTGGTATTTTCTTGAAAAAAGAATGGAGAAAATTCATATGCTTAATAAGAAATCAGTTGATGATATCAACGTAAATGGTCAGAGAGTACTTTGCAGATGCGATTTCAATGTACCTCTTGATGGAGACAAAATCACAGATGAGACAAGACTTGTAGCTGCACTTCCTACAATTCAGAAGCTTATCAATGATGGTGGTAAGGTTATACTTTGCTCACACCTTGGTAAGCCAAAGGGAGCTGATAAAGCTTTCTCACTTGCTCCAGTTGCTAAGAGATTATCAGAGCTTCTCAACAAAGAAGTTAAGTTTGCTGCTGATGATGAAGTAGTTGGTGCTAACGCTCGTGCAGCTGTTGAGGCTATGCAGAACGGTGACGTAATTCTTCTTGAGAACACAAGATTCAGAGCTGAGGAGACAAAGAACGGAGAAGAATTCTCAAAGGATCTTGCTTCAATCGCTGATGTATTCGTAAATGATGCATTTGGTACAGCTCACAGAGCTCATTGTTCAAATGTTGGTGTTACACAGTATGTTAAGACAGCTGTTGTAGGTTACCTCATGGAGAAGGAAATCAACTTCCTTGGAAATGCTGTTAACAGCCCAGTTAGACCTTTCGTAGCTATCCTTGGTGGCTCTAAGGTTTCTTCTAAGATTCCTGTAATCAACAACCTTCTTGACAAGGTTGATACATTAATCATCGGTGGTGGTATGTCTTATACATTCCAGAAGGCACTCGGTGGTAGTGTTGGTCAGTCACTTGTTGAAGATGACTACCTCGATTACGCTAAGGATATGCTTAAGAAGGCTGAAGCTAACGGCGTAAAGATGTTAATTCCTGTAGATACAGTTGTAACTAAGGAGTTTGCTAACGATACACCTAGCCGCATCGTTAAGGCTGGTCACCAGGAAGACGATGATATGGGTATGGATATCGGACCAGAGACATGCGAACTTTACAAGAATGCTCTTAAGGATGCTAAGACTGTTGTTTGGAACGGACCTATGGGCGTTTTCGAATTCAGCAACTTTGCTAAGGGTACAATCGCTGTAGCTGAAGAGCTTGCAAAGCTTGAGGGTGCTACAACAATCATCGGTGGTGGTGATTCTGCTGCTGCTGTTAATAATCTTGGTTTTGGCGATAAGATGACACACATCTCAACAGGTGGTGGTGCTTCTCTCGAGTTCCTTGAGGGTAAAGAGCTTCCAGGTGTTGTAGCTGCAAACGATAGATAATTTTACTGACATTACATATATAGAGGGATGTAGTTGAGATAAATCAGCTGCATCCCTTATATGTTAATAAGTAATGTTAGTTAATCTAATATAAAATAAAAAATTATAATTTTTTAACATATAATGTTCTAAAATTTATAATTGCAACATTTATATAGAATTTAGTCAATTCCTGTGCTATAATGCTGTAAGATTAATAAGCGTGTTTTCTTGACATGGCGGTATATTTACCAAGGGGGTACTTAATTATGCGCAAGAAGCTGGTTGCAGGAAACTGGAAAATGAACAAGACACCTAGTGAAGCAATTGCTTTAGTTTCGGAGTTGAAGCCATTGCTCAATAATGATGAAGTAGATGTTGTGTTCTGCGTTCCAGCAATAGATATAATTCCAGTAGTTAATGCTGTCAAAGAATCTAATATTAAAATCGGTGCTGAGAACATGTATTGCGAAGAAAAAGGAGCATACACTGGAGAAATTTCACCAGCTATGCTTGTCGATGCCGGCGTAGATTATGTGATACTCGGTCACTCTGAGAGAAGAAATTATTTCAAAGAAAGCGATGATTTGATCAACAAGAAGATGAAGAAGGCTATCGAACACGATTTGAAGCCAATTCTTTGTTGTGGTGAGAGTCTTGACCAGAGAGAAAATGGTGTGACTCTTGAATGGATAAAAAAACAAATTGTAGAAGCATTTAAACACATTTCTCCTGAGGATGCCCTTAATTGTATTGTTGCATACGAACCTATATGGGCTATTGGAACAGGAAGAGTTGCTACTACAGAGCAGGCACAAGAAGTATGCCACTACATCAGACAGGTCATCGGCAATGTATATGGAAAAACCATAGCAGAGCAGATGAGAATCCTCTATGGTGGCAGCGTCAATGAAGGTAATGCCCTAGCTTTATTTTCCGAGGAAGATATCGATGGCGGTTTAGTTGGAGGCGCAAGCTTAAAGCCTGAATTTGCTAAAATTGTAAATTACAAAAATTCTAGCAATTAGATTAAAAAAAAAGGATGGAAACAAAATTATGAAAAAGAAACCTGTTGTTCTTATGATTCTTGATGGTTATGGTTTAAGCGACAGAAAAGAAGGCAATGGTATTGCTCTTGCAAATACTCCTGTTATGGATTCGCTTATGAAAGAGTATCCTTTCGTAAAAGGTTATGCAAGCGGTCTTTCTGTTGGTTTACCAGATGGTCAGATGGGTAACTCAGAAGTAGGACACCTTAATATGGGTGCTGGCCGTATTGTATATCAGGAACTTACAAGAATAACCAAATCCATTGAAGATGGAGATTTCTTTGAGAATCAGGAACTTTTAGGAGCAATTGAGAATTGTAAGAAGAATAATTCTGATTTGCACCTCTACGGTCTTCTTTCTGACGGTGGTGTACACAGCCACTTAAGCCATGTCTTTGCTCTTCTTGAGTTAGCTAAGAAGAATGACTTCACAAGAGTCTATGTACACGGCTTTATGGATGGAAGAGATACTCCTACAGATGGTGGTAAGTCTTATATTGCAGCTCTCGAAGCAAAAATGGCAGAAATCGGCGTTGGTAAAATTGCATCACTCTCAGGTCGTTACTATGTAATGGATAGAGATAACCGTTGGGATAGAGTAGAAAAGGCTTATAAGCTCCTCACAGAGGGTGAAGGTCTTAAGGCTGAAAGTGCTATGCAGGCTATTGAAGCTTCTTATGCTGATGGAAAGACTGATGAGTTCGTTGAGCCAGTTGCTGTATGTGAGAACGGCAAGGCAATTGCAACTGTAAAGGACAATGATTCTATTATTTGTTATAATTTCCGTCCTGACAGAGCTAGAGAAATCACAAGATGTTTCTGTGATGACGATTTCACTGGCTTTGATCGCGGTGCTAGAAAGAAGGTTCACTATGTATGTTTCACAGACTATGATGTAACTATCTCCAACAAGGAAGTAGCTTTCAAGAAACAGTCTGTAACAAACACATTTGGTGAGTTCCTCGCAAATAAGAACTTAAAGCAGGCTCGTATCGCTGAGACTGAAAAGTATGCTCATGTAACATTCTTCTTTAATGGCGGTGTTGAGGAGCCAAATCCACTTGAGGATAGAATTTTAGTTAAATCTCCAAAGGTTGCTACATATGATCTTCAGCCAGAAATGAGTGCACCTGAGGTTTGTGATAAGTTAGTTAATGCTATAAAGGCTGATACTTACGACGTTATCATCATCAACTTTGCTAACCCTGACATGGTTGGTCATACAGGTGTTCAGGATGCTGTTATCAAGGCTATCGAGACTGTTGATGCATGCGTAGCCAAGGCTGTTGATGCTATCAAGGAAGTTGACGGTGTAATGTTTATCTGCGCTGATCACGGAAATGCTGAAAAGCTTGTTGATTATGAAACAGGTGAGCCATATACAGCCCATACTACAAACCCAGTTCCATTTATTCTTGTCAATTATGACGAGGCATACACATTACGTGAGAATGGTAAGCTCTGCGACATAATCCCAACACTTATTGAGATTATGGGACTTGAGAAGCCAGCTGAGATGACTGGAGAATCATTATTAATTAAAAAGTGATAATCTTTTTTCTTGGCAAGTCTTGCACTGACAAGCACTTTATGATAAGATTATCTTCGCTTAGTTGAGTAATTTGGAGGTGTAGCTAATGTTCGGAATGTCATGGGGCGATACAATAAGAGTTATTCTTATGGGTATCTTCATCTTGATTTCAATTATTGTGACTATTATAGTTCTTATGCAGGAAAGTAAGCAGACAGGACTTTCAGGTGCAATCAGCGGTGCTGCTGATACATATTGGGGTAAGAATAAGGGTCGTTCTATTGAAGGCAAACTTGTTAAATTCACTAGAATACTTACAATTCTTTTCTTCGTTATCGCATTAGTTCTTAGTATGAAATTCTGATTTTAATATACGCCTCTATGATTCATTCATAGAGGCGTATTTCTATATTCAATTCAGCCAGTTTAAATTAGGATCTATATATAAATGGGAAAAGATAAGATTAAAAGACTGACACATGACGGAAATCCAAAAAAGTCTCACAAAGATAATAAGGAGAACCAGTCCCTGTCTCGTCGCATCAATAAAGAAAAAAATGCTGTAAAGAAAAAATACAGCAAGAGAGTTGGCGATAAAATCACATTTACCGCTGATTTCAACAGAAGAGCTGATATGTTGACTAAGCTTATATGCAAGGATCCAAACTATCAGCCTATGAAAATTAAAGATTTAGCCATTCTGCTTGATGTTGCCAAAGAAGACAGAGAAGAACTTGAAAATGTGCTCAACTATCTTCTCTCTATTGGAAAAATTGGCATAACCAGTCACGGCAAGTATGTAAAGCCTGATTTTATAGCCCTAGAAGGCGTATTTGAACCTACAGCATCAGGCTTTGGCTTTGTTATGGTTGACGGCTTAAGTGATGATATTTTTGTAGCGGAAAGGGATACTCTCTCTGCCTTTTATCACGATAGGGTTATGCTTGTCGTTACTAAAAAAGGAGAAAACGGTCGTCGCAGTGAAGGCAAGATTACTAAAATATTAGGACATGAGGTAAGAAGCCTAACAGGTGTCTTCAAGCGCCCATTTAAGGGCAAATGCTATGTCATACCTGATAGCAAAAAAATCGGTGCCTATATCTACATTGATGAAAATATGAGCAAAATTAGCCCAAACAGCCTGGTAGATGGTGCCAGAGTCAGCGTAGATATAAAGACTTATGGTGATACAAGAACTAATCCTACAGGCTCAGTAGAGGAGGTAATTGGCCATATCAATGATCCTCAGAGTGATGTCTTAGCTGTAGTCAAGGCCATGGATCTTCCTTATGAGTTTAATGAGGAAGTCAAAGAGGAATTAAAGAATATTCCTGACCAGGTTGATCCATCTGACTATGCAAAGAGACTAGACTTGAGAGATCAAATCTTAATAACTATAGACGGCGATGACACTAAAGATGTAGATGACGCTGTCAGTTTAACTTTTGACGGAATAAATTACACTTTAGGTGTTCATATTGCTGATGTAAGCCACTATGTAAAAAAAGGCTCTGCTCTAGATAAAGAAGCCTATTTGCGAGGCAACAGTGTCTATATGCTGGATTCCGTAATACCTATGCTTGATCATAAACTGTCAAATGGCATATGCTCACTTAACGAAGGAGTGGACAGACTGGCACTTTCGTGCATCATGACTATAGACCAAACAGGTAATATTCTATCTACAAGAATCGAGGAGTCTTTGATTAAGGTTAGACATCATATGACTTACAAGCAGGTTCAAAAGCTTCTAGACAAGTCCGATGACGGTCTTGCTATAGAATATGAAGATGTATGTCCTATGATCATGGAAATGGCAAAGTTGGCCGCTATACTAAGATCTAAGAGATTTAAAAATGGATCAATTGATTTTGACTTGCCTGAAACCTGCATTAGTCTTGATGAGCACGGCTTCCCAATAGATATAAGACCTTATGAGCGCCATGAATCAAACAAAATAATTGAAGACTTTATGTTAGCTGCCAATCAGGCTGTGGCACAATATTTTTACTGGCTAGAAATTCCCTTTGTCTACAGATGCCATGAGGATCCTGACAACGAGAAGATGTACAGCTTAAAACGCTTTGTCGAAAGCTTTGGAATAAACCTAAAAATCAAAGATAAGGTTCATCCTAAGGAGATACAAAAGCTTATAAATACCTGTGAAGATAGTGATGCCGGTGCCCTGATTTCAAGAATCACTTTAAGATCCCTCAAAAAGGCCTATTACGGCCCAGACTGTCTAGGCCACTTTGGTCTTGCTTTCAAATACTACTGCCACTTTACCTCTCCTATCAGGCGTTATGCTGATTTGAGCATACACAGGATTATCAAAGACTACCTTCACGGCAAGGTCAATGACAAATATAAGGAAAAGCTGGCTTCAGGACTAGATGAAGTCTGCAAACACATCAGTCAGACTGAGAGACAGGCTATAAATGCAGAGAGAGAAGTCAACAAGATTAAAATGGCCGAGTATATGGAAAAACATATAGGCGAAGAATTTGAAGGCTTTGTTTCCGGTCTCAATAATTATTGTATTTTTGTTGAACTTAAAAGTACTATTGAAGGAGCTATAAGACTATCTTCTCTTAAGGGTTATTATGATTATGACGATGTCCACTACCAAGTAGTCAACTACAGAAATAACGACACCATTAGGATTGGTCAGCCCATGAAAGTTAGGGTAGTCAAGGTAGATAAGATTCTTAGAACTATTGATTTCGAGAGAGTTTAATTATTATTAAAGGGAGAATATATGAAGGATATAGAAGACAAGTTGCTTGCTGGCAACAAAAAAGGATATTTCGATTACTTCATTGACCAAACCTATGAAGCAGGTCTGGTCTTACACGGAACAGAAGTTAAGTCCATCAGAATGGGCAAATGTTCCATCAAAGAGGCCTATGTTCAGATCATAAACAATGAAATGTTCGTTATCAATATGAATATTACAGCCTACGAGAAGGGCAATATATTTAACAAGGATCCTCTCAGACCTAAGAAGCTCTTACTTCACGATTATGAGATTAATAAGATTGCTGCCCTGACTCAGGAGAAGGGCACAGCCATAATTCCCCTTAAGGTTTATCTTAAGAACGGCAGAGTAAAGATGCAAATCGGCGTAGGCCGCGGTAAAAAGCTCTACGATAAGAGAGATTCAATTGCAAAAAAAGATCAACAAAGAGAAGCTGCCAAAGAGTTTAAAATCAGAAACTTAGGCTAGGCTGCTTGGCAAGATTTGAATAGGGCATAAGCCCAGATTGACTTGTCTATAAGGAAATGGTATCATAATATGGTCTTTGGGGTAGTAAAGGTTTCGACAGGGACCTTGAAGCTGGTGAAGCTATCCGCAGGCGATGCGTCAAATCGCAAACTTAAACTAAACGCTAATACAGAATTAGCAGCTGCCTAATCGCAGCAGTCTGCCCAGGGGCATCTGCAACTCTGGATACAGGCTTCGAACTTGCAGAAAACGACTCAATTAAAGCTTTGAAATTGATGGGCGTATTATGAAGCTACTGAAAGTGTCGGGGTGCTACTCTCCTTACACTTGAGGGAATGAGGTTTATCCGAAATGAATAGCTATGATAGTAGAAGAACAGGGGATGGATCTTTGGACACGGGTTCGACTCCCGTCTACTCCATAAAAGCTCTCAGGCTAGCCTGGGAGCTTTTTTTATAAGCTTCTTTATAAGAATTTTTATAAGCGTTTTTAATAAACTTTTTTAATAAACTTTTTTATATGAACTTTTTATAAGATTTTATATATGAGCTTTTTTGACTGCTTTACTTATCAATTTTTCTTGCTTATAATACTTATATATATAGATTTATCAAGAGGTGGCTAATATGGCTGATTTAGAACAATATACTGTCGGAGGCTACACATTTACCTCAAAGCAGGAGGCTGACGTAGCAAAAGATGAGCTTAATGCCATCAAATATGTATCTGCAAAAACAGATTCAAAAGACCCAAAACAGGTTTATATACTTTATAACAAACTTCTTGATAAGGAGTTGTTTTCAACAGAGATTGGACTCAATTATTTAAAAAATTTACAACAATATCTCTACATCAGCGAAGCAATTCCTAACGAAAAGATTCGTCCAATACCTGTAAATTCCGAAGTGCAGGCCAAATTGAAGGAAAGAAAAGATTATAAAGATGCAAAATCAAGAATTATTTTCTTAGAGAGAAAACTTGATAAAGTAAAAGCTAGAAATAAGCAATTAAAAACCTTAGTGATTATCCTTATTCTCATGGTAATTGCAATGTTTGTAATAAGTCTTACCAGCAAGTCTCCAACTATAATAAACTACGAGACTAAGATACAGGATAAGTATTCTAGCTGGTCTGAAGACCTAGAAAAAAGAGAAGCAGAACTAAAAATTAGAGAGAATCAACTGAATTCAAAGTAATTTCTATAAGTCAAAATATTTTATTAGATTCAAAGTATTTTCTTAAATTCAAAATATTTTCTTAAATTCAAAATATTATCTTGAATTTATAACAATTTTTTAAATTCAAATATCGTCACATATTAAACACAAATGGGTGCTAGACTAAAAGCATAATTTAGAACATCTTAGATTGATGAGGGTTAAATATGGAAAAAATAAAAGTATTGATTGCTGATGATGAAAGCAGAATGCGAAAGCTGGTTAATGATTTTTTAAGTAGAAATAATTATGATGTAATTGAGGCTTTTGATGGACAGGATGCTATTGAAAAATTTTATAATGACAAAGATATATCTTTGATTATTCTTGATGTGATGATGCCTAGAATGGACGGTTGGCAAGCCTTACAGGAAATTAGAAAAGATTCTAATATTCCTGTAATTATGCTCACAGCAAAAAGCGAGGAAAAAGATGAGCTTGATAGTTTTGACCTTGGCGCTGATGAGTATATTTCTAAGCCATTCAGTCCAAAAGTCCTCACTGCCAGAGTTGACGCCCTATTGCGCAGGTCTTATAACATTGATTCTAATGAGATAGTAGATGTAGGTGGCATTATTATCAATAATTCTGCCCATACAGTCTCAATCGACAATGAGGAGATAGAGCTAAGCTTTAAGGAATTTGAATTATTAAATTACTTTGTTGAGAATAAGGGGATAGCTCTCTCAAGAGAAAAAATTCTCAACAATGTCTGGAATTATGATTATTTTGGTGATGCGAGAACAATAGACACCCATGTTAAAAAGCTTCGCAAAAAGCTTGGAAGCAAAGGAGATTATATTAAAACAATTTGGGGTATGGGCTACAAATTTGAAATTGCAAGATAAGTCTTATCTTTTTTACATGTAAGTGGGAGTTACTTGCTCTCACTTATTTTTTTGGAGGATTTTTATGAAAATACACTCAATAGCATTTAGATTGACCAGTCTTATGGCAGTAATAATAACAGCTCTAGTTTCAATACTTATAGTGATTGACAACACATTGGCCGAATCATATTACTACAATATGAAAAAAAGCCAGATGATAAAAGCATATGAAACAATTAATGAGCTCAACAACTGCTGCAGCAATGACCAAATTGACTCTTCTACCTTGACATCAAAACTCGACATATTAACCAGCAATATGTCCATGTCGGTAATTGTAGTTAACAGTGACTGGACAACCATTTATACTAATCGAAATGGCGAGTCTGACATGATTTTTAGACTTAAAATGAGTATGCTCAACAATGATGTCTTCGAAAATAATAAGCCTGATAATTCAGATAATAACGCCAATGACTCACAAGATAACGATTCTAATAACTCAAAGAATTCTGACAATTCTGCTCAAAACAATGATTCATTAAAGGGCCCAAAAAATAGAAATAACCCAAATAATCAAAATCCTCCAGATGGCTCAAACTCTCAAGATCAAAACATGTCATATAACATGAATGAGGGAAAGTTTGAAGACAGAACAATTATTGAATCCAATGACAATTACACCCTCCAAAAGATTTATGACTCTAAGTTTTCAAGTGATTATCTTGAGCTGTGGGGAACGCTAGATAATGGTTCATCTGTCATGATGAGAATGTCTTTTGATGAGATAAAAGAAAGTGTAAAAATCTTTAATAAATTTGCCACAATAGTTGGTATAGTTCTGTTTATGATAGGTATCATAGCATCTATCATAACATCAAGATATATGACAAAACCTATTAAACAGTTATCAAAGCTATCACAGGAAATGTCAAATCTCAATTTCGACATAAAGTATAAGGGCGATGATAAGGATGAAATCGGTGACCTGGGAAATAGTATGAACAAGCTGTCCGATAAGCTTGAAAAGACAATTTCTGAACTTAAATCTGCCAATACCGAACTGATGAGAGATATTGAGAATCGTGATAAAGCAGAGCAGATGCGAACAGACTTTTTGTCAAATGTCACACATGAATTAAAGACACCAATTGCCCTTATTCAGGGTTATGCAGAGGGCCTTAAAGACGGAATCAGCGATGATCCAGAAAGTATGGACTATTACTGTGATGTCATAATCGATGAGTCGGCCAAGATGAACAATATGGTTAAAAAACTTCTGACTCTCAACCAAATTGAGTTTGGAAATGAAGAGATAGTAATGAGTAGATTTGACATTGTAGACCTCGTGTCCAATGTAGTGAACGCCAACCAGCTAAGGGCTCAGAATAAGGGAATTAGCCTTCTTTTCAACCACGATAAAACCCACTGTGATGTATGGAGTGACGAGTATAAGATTGAAGAGGTTCTCACAAACTACGTGACTAATGCTATAAACCACTGTGATTTCGACAAAAAGATTATTATCAATCTCCAAGAGTTGAGTGACAGGGTTAGAATATCTGTCTTTAACACAGGCAAGCAGATTCCAGAAGAAGACCTTGAAAATATCTGGATTAAGTTCTACAAGGTAGATAAGGCAAGAACTAGAGAATACGGTGGAAATGGAATAGGTCTGTCTATAGTTAAGGCAATCATGGAAAAATACGGCAAAGGCTACGGTGTAAACAATGTTGATGGTGGAGTAGAATTCTACCTTGAACTTGACAGTAAGGCCTGAATACTTAAAGCAGAAGAGATTGCATAAATCCTTACTTTGTCGTAAAATTAGAAAAAATAAACCTATATTAGGAGACGCCTATGAAAAAGAGATTAATAGCAGCATCTCTAATTGGACTAGCATCCATAAGCCTTTTAGGTTGCGCAGAAGATAAATATGCACTCTCAGAGGAAGATAACAATAAAGTAGCTCAATATGTGGCTGGCCAGCTCATGAAGTATGAAAAGGGAAATGCCTGGAACTACGAAAAGCTCAATGCAAGCAATTATAATAACTATGCCCAAGCTTCGACTAGTCAATTGTCAAATTCTGATAATTCAGTCTTTCCAACTAATAGCTCAGATTCATCTATCAATCAAAATGCAAACTCAATAGCAGACAAGCCTGCCGGCAGTCAGTCTAGCGTAAATGCTAATGGCCAAAATTCAACTGCAAACAGCAGTGCTAATGAGACAGTTGCAGAAGATTTGGGACTGCACGGCACAAGTATTGTCTATGACTCTTATGAGATTGGTGACAGATATCCAACTGATGCTTATGCTGTAAGTGTAGCTGCCACAAGCGGAAATAAAGTACTAGCTGTAAAGCTTAAGGTCAAGAATGATGGCGGCACCATAAGTGCCAATACATCAGGCTCTGGTGTAGTCTTTAGAGTAGTAATTGCAGATAAGACCTATACACAGTCTGCCAGCATATTAAAAAATGATTTGACAGCTCTAAAGAATATTCCTATTCAAGCTCAGACTACATATGATTCTGTAGTAGTATTTCAGATTCCAGAAAGTGCAGCTTCAAATCTTGATAAGCTTAAAGTTATAGCAATCACTTCAAGTGGAACATACACAATTAAAGAATAATTAAAATAAAAAAAGAAAAAGGTTGGGGCCAGCGCCTCAACCTTTTAGATTTTTATCAAATTCGCATTAACAAATCTTTTTAATCAGATTTAATTTCATCAAAATCAATCGATTTTTCTTCCAAAGACTTTCTCAATAGAATAATCATCCAAGTCTTCTTGCTTTAACTCTTTTGAAAATGGTGCTCTTTGGCTTAAATCAGCTCCATCGCCATAAGATCCATATTCAGCATAAAAAACCTTATCTCTTGCATTTGGTTTATTCCAGTCTACAAAACCTTCTTTAGCAACACAAGCATCCATCTGGCAGTTAATAAAGACCGCTTTTGCATCTTCTCTCCATGGTCTTGATAAAACTGCAGTTCCTTCAGGACAGTTACCAGTCAATTTACAAGAATCAAAGACGTAACCGTACTTTTGATTCTTATATGTTGAAGGGGCAGTGTAATAGGCATTATATGGACTTTCATTGCGGTCCAGGGCAAATAGGGTACAGTTCTTAAAAAAAGCTGTGGCAGAACCAAAGATAAAATCAACCTCACCCTCAATATAACAATCTTCATAATACTGATGAAGAATAATTCTAGGGGCAAATTCAGTAGGTCCAACAAAGCCACCGGCTTGCATTTCCTCAAAAGGAAGAGGCCCAGTAAAAAGACTGTCCTGATGACTTAAGATTCTTAACTTCTTAAAAACCAAAGCATCACCCTCAGCGTAAAGTGCAATAGTTTGACCATAAGTTTTACCAAAGCCAGCTGTGTTCTCGATTGTAAGATTTGAGATAGATACATCATCAGCAAAGACAAAGCAAGTATATGATCTAAAAGTACCTCTTTTACTGCCATCAGGCATAGTATCGTAGGCATAATAATCATTGCTGATTATAGTCTTTTCACTAGACTCTCCAATAAGCCTGAGATGATCTTTTTTAATCTCAACTCTCTCTTTATATATTCCATTTTTTATGAATATGGTTTCAGGTGTTTTGTCTATAGAATTGATAGCTTTTTGTATAGAAGAAAAATCACCAGATCCATCAGCAGCAACTGTTATCATATAATATTTCCTTTTCTAAGTATCTTACTTATTTTAACATAATTTCTAAAAATAAAAAGCACTTAAATTGCTTTTTATTTAATAATTTGTTATACTAATGCAAATTTTGTAGATAAGGACTATTCGGCTATGATTCATTTTATCGAAGATTGTAAGGATGTTGATATATATTTAAAGCTTCGCTCAGAGGTATCATGGGCTCAACTAAGCCCTGAACAAGCTCAGCTTGCCCTAGACCGATCTTTAAAGATAATCACAGCCTACGACGATGACAGACCTATTGGCATGGGCCGTATAGTCGGGGATGGAGCTGTCATTTCATACATTCAGGACCTTATCGTGATTCCTGAATACCAGAAACAGCACATAGGAAGCCACTTGATTGAAAAGCTCATAGACTACGTTAAGGAAATCACCCTGCCAGGCAGCAGAATGATGCTTGATCTAATGTGTGCTAAAGGTCGAGAGAAATTCTATATAAAGCACGGTTTTATTGCAAGACCTACTGACTCGCTCGGGCCTGGTATGATTCAGTACATTAGTAAAAAGGAAGATTAGAAAATATGATAGATGAGATTTTTTACTCATTCAATCCAATATACAATAAAGACTCCTCAGTGCTTATACTGGGGAGTTTTCCTTCGGTAAAGTCAAGGGATATAGATTTTTATTATGGAAATCCAAACAATCGCTTTTGGAAAATTCTTGAATATATAACAGACTGTCCCTACAGCACCTCAAGCCAAGATGAAAAAATAGCCCTCCTGCACAAGCATGGAATAGCCCTCTGGGACATGGTGGAGTCTTGTCAAATCAAGGGTTCTATGGATTCAGATTTAAATTTGTTGAGTGTCAACAATATTAGTAAAGTGCTCGAACAGGCTTCAATATCTAAGATATACTGCAATGGCAACCTCTCAGACAAGCTCTTTCAAAAGTATTATTCAAAGGATTATGCCTCTATAGAGGCCAAGCTTCCATCCAGCAGTCCGGCAAATGCTCGATTCAGGCTTAAAGACCTGGTTAAGGCCTGGTCCTTGATTCTACCTTACATAAAAACAGAACTTGAGCTGACAACTCTGGTCTACATTGAAAATGCAGGCCGCTACCTCATGCTTAATCGCAATAAGAAAGCCAATGACATAAATCACGGCAAATGGATTGGCCTAGGCGGCCATATTGAAAAAGAAGAGTCTGCGGATGCCTGTATTGCAAGAGAGGTTTATGAGGAAAGTGGCTTGGTCATAAAAGAAGAGGATTTTAAAGCCAGAGGCTTCATTAAGTTTAAAGCTCAAGGCCATAAAACCGAGATAATGTATTTATATAGCGCAAGTTGCGATAGCGATAAGCTTATAGAATGCGATGAGGGTGATTTGGCCTGGATTGATAAAGATGCCATTATGGAGCTCAATCTATGGGAGGGCGATAAGATATTTCTCGATAAACTGCTCAAAAACCAAGATTATTTCTGCCTTAGCCTTAATTATGATAGAGAAGGGCACTTGATTGACAGCCAAGAAATTTGAAATCAAAAAGTCTAGAATCAATATGCCATGATTTTAGACCTTTGAGACTTAAGTCCTTTGATATTTTAAACATTTGATATTTAAGCCCTAGAACAAATAAGGCATAAAAAAATGCTTGAAAGACCAGATAAAATCTGGTCTCTCAAGCATTTTATTTTAGTCTTTAATGTGGATTAAAGAAGTGTCTTTACATAAGCAGCAATCTTCTCATCCTTGCAGTTAGCAAAGAAAAGCTCGCTGAACTTCTCGCCTGCAACAGCACCCTTAACAAGGTCCTGATCAAGAGACTTAAGAATTTCTACGAAATCATCCTTAAAAGTAAGCTCTCTAACCTGATCAAGAATCTTCTTGTTGCGCTGTTCTGGCTCACGTCTCTCCTTTGGATAACCACCGCCTGGTTCCTCGTCGAAAAGTCTTGCAAAGATATACTCAAGGTTGAGATCTCCGCCCCAGCCAAATCCCTTAGCAAATGGAAGAGAGATAGCATTTCCGTCGTTGATCTGCATAAATGTGTAAGCGTCAAGAGCATCCTCAACGTGACCACAGATAACACCTGGGAAAGAGTTAAGTGCGAGCATAGCGCCCTCACCTGTACCACAACCTGTAACTACGAAATCAACTGCCTTACTGTTGAGAAGGATAGCAGCTAAGATACCATTCTGAACGTATGTAAGCTGTGCCTTGTCATCTGCTGCATACATGCCGTAATTATCAACTGTATGACCATTAAGATCACAAACTTTCTTTAAAGCATTGTAAATCACGCCATTCTTTGCGGCCTGGCTGTTTTCGTTAATTAAAGCTATTCTCATGAATAATAACCTCTTCTTTCTAAATTTTTATAGTCATATTCTATGAAAAATTCATACTAATGTCAAATCTTCATAGCTCAATATGTTTGCATTTATCATATATTTTTATTATAATAGTTTCAAGAATAAGTCTAGAATTGACATTATTAATTGATATGGAGGATGGATATGGCTAAAGATTTTAACAATAAAGTAACTACTTATGCAGTTCATGAAGAAGTCAACATTGGTGAGGTTAGGGTAGCTGATGATGTTGTGACAACTATCGCAGGACTTGCGGCAACAGAGGTAGATGGTGTATCATGCTTAAGTGGCAACATTACTAATGACTCAGTTGCAAAGATTGGTGCTAAAGCTCTTTCAAAGTGCATAAAACTAATCGTTAATGATAAGACTGTAAGCGTTGATGTGAAAATCGTAGTTAAGTATGGTTACGAGATTCCTAAGGTATGCGCTAATGTTCAGGATAAGGTTAAATCAGCTATCGAGACCATGACAGGTCTTGATGTTATCACTGTCAACATTAAGATTGACGGCCTTACTGCTGAAGCAGAATTATAATTAACTAATTAGATTAAAAATCACTGCCGGACTTAGCTTTGCAAGAGTCCGGCTTATTGAATGTTTAGGAGAGATTATGAGAAGATCCGAAATTAGAGAACACGTTTTTAAAATTATATTCAGAAGTGAATTTCACACACTCGATGAAATGTCAGAGCAGATAAGCCTTTATCTTTCTGAATATCCTCTTATCGATGATAAAGATAAGGACTATATAAGAAGTCGTGCCCTCAATGTAATTTCAAAAAATGAAGAGATAGATGAAAAAATCAATGAGATCTCTGTAGGCTGGCCAGTTTCAAGACTTGGTAAATCCGAGCTTTCTATTTTGAGACTCGCTATCTATGAGATGCTCTATGACGATGAAGTTCCAAATCTTGTAGCTGTCAATGAAGCTATTGAACTTGCTAAAATGTATGGATCAGATTCAGCTCCTTCATTCATTAATGGACTTTTAGCTAAACTTCTTGAGAATAAGGAAGATTAATTAAAATCATATGGAAAAAAAAGCATATACTGTCTCTGCTATCAACAAATATGTAAAGAATATGTTCCTTAATGATGGTTTCTTAAGCCATGTCTATGTTAAAGGAGAGGTCAGCAACTGTAAATATCACACATCTGGCCATCTATACTTTACTCTGAAAGATAACGAAGGGGCTATAAGCTGTATTATGTACCGCTCCAGCGTACAAAATCAAAAACTTCAACTTGAAAACGGTATGAAAATACAGGTTTCAGGCCGTATTGATGTTTATGAGCGAGATGGAAAGTATCAACTCTACGCCACTTCTTTCGAACAAGAGGGACTGGGGTCACTATACGAAAAATACGCAAAACTTAAAGAACAATACGAAGAGATGGGGCTCTTTGATCCATCATTTAAGAGACCTATTCCAAAAATGTGCGATAAAATCGGTATTGTAACTGCTTCGAGTGGTGCGGCAATCCACGATATCATGAGTGTTTCTATGAGAAGGAACCCATATGTTCAGCTCATTCTATATCCTGCAAAAGTTCAGGGACAAGGAGCCAGCCTTTCTATAGCAGAAGGTATTAGGACTCTGGATGCTATGGGGCTTGATGTGATTATTGTAGGCCGTGGTGGTGGTTCTATGGAAGATTTATGGGCATTCAATGAAGAGACTGTAGTAGAGGCCATATTCAAATCCCACACGCCAATCATTTCTGCAGTTGGTCACGAGAAGGATTTTACTTTATCAGATTTTGTAGCTGATCTTAGGGCTGCAACGCCATCGGCTGCTGCAGAACTCGCTGTATTTGACATTTCTCTAACCCTAAGACAAATTGATAAGTATAAAAATGAGCTAGATTTAAGATTTGCTTCTCAGTTACGCAATAAAAAAGCCAAGCTAGATTCTTATCTTAAGGCTCTAAAGCACTTAGATCCAAGTCTTCGAGTTACAAGTATGCGCAATAGACTCGAACAGAAGGCTCTTTATCTTGATCAGACCTTCTTTAGACTTATGGACCAAAAGAAAAATAAGCTCAAATATTATGCCTTAAAACTTGATGGTGCTTCACCTTTAAAAAGGCTTAAATCCGGATTTTTATATGCTGAAAATCAGGACGGTAAACATATAGTGAGCGTTAATGATATTAAAGTGGGTGACCAAATTCAAGGTTATCTCATAGATGGTTTAATCACAAGTAGGGTTGAATCTATTACTAAAAATAAAGGGTAAGCGTGATATAAATGGCTAAAACTGAGACTTTAGAAGACTCATTTAAAAAGCTTGATGAAATTGTAGCAGGATTAGAAAATACCGAACTCTCAATGGATGCTGCCTTAAAACTCTATAAAGAGGGTATCAAACTAGTAGAAAGCTGCAATTCAAAAATTGATAAGGTTGAAAAAGAAATAATCGTCCTCAATGGCGGAAAAGTAGAGGCTAGCAATGAAGACATATTCTAATATTGAATTTCCTGATATAGAATTTCCAAAGACTTTAGGCCTTAATCCAGAATTAGAGCTTAAAGACTTGACAGCAACTATCAACGATATGATAAGCAAAAGCCTACCTAGTCAAGGCTTATATGATAAAAAAATAATTGATGCTCTTAACTATTCCATGGAAGTTGGTGGAAAGCGCTTAAGACCAATCCTTATGCTGGCCGCTGCCAGACTTTTTTATAAGACTGAATCTACTTGTGGTGATTCTTATAGCAATGATTCTCACAGTCATGATCCTTATGGCCATGATTCTTCAAATGACGATTCATCAGTTGAGAATTCGTCAAAGGATTTAGAAGCTAGGCTAATTATGCCTTTTATGCTCGCCATCGAGATGATTCATACATATTCCCTAGTACATGACGATTTGCCAGCTATGGATAATGATGATTACAGAAGAGGTAATCTTACTACTCATAAAAAATTTGGAGAAGATTTTGGAATACTTGCAGGTGATGCTCTTCTAAATTTGGCTTATGAAACATGTTTTGCGGCTATTGAGGCTCAGGATAGGCCTGAGTATATGAGAAGGGCTATAAAAGCTGCCTCTATCCTTAGCAGAAAAGCCGGTATTTATGGCATGGTTGGAGGTCAATGTTTAGATGTCTTTCTAACTGACAAGCCTATGGACAAAGATCAACTTGATTATATCTTTAAGCTAAAAACAGGAGCCCTTATAGAGGCTTCTTGTATGGTCGGTGTTGCACTTGCCGGTGCCAGCGATGAAGACATTAAGAAAATCGAACTTGCTGCATCCAAGACAGGCTATGCCTTCCAGATTCAGGATGACATACTTGATGTGACAAGTACAACAGAGGAGCTGGGTAAGCCGGTTCTTTCAGATGAGAAGAACAATAAGACTACTTATGTTACCTTATATGGCCTCACTAAAGCCCACGAAGATGTAGAAAAACTTTCATATGAAGCTATTTCAATCATTGATAAGTATGATAATTCCGACTTTATGATTTGGCTCATTAAGAAGCTTATTGACCGTAAAAAATAGCTTTGATCGGGTGAAATTTTATGATACTTGAAAAGATAGAAAAACCAAATGATATAAAAAAGATTGCCCCAATTGAATATAACGAATTAGCCAGTGAGATTAGATCTTTCTTAATTGAAAACATCAGTAAAACTGGTGGTCATCTTGCGTCCAATTTGGGAGTAGTTGAACTGACTATGGCTCTTCACCTGGTCTTCAACCTGCCAAAGGACAAATTGATATGGGACGTAGGTCATCAGGCCTACACACATAAGATTCTTACAGGTCGTAAGGAATTCTTTTCAAATTTGCGTAAATATGGCGGTATGAGTGGATTCCCAAAGAGAAATGAGAGCCGCTTTGATGCATTTGACACAGGACACAGCTCAACTTCTATATCTGCAGGTTTGGGCTATGTATGTGCAAGAGATTTAAAGAAGGAGCATTACAGTGTTATCTCTGTAATAGGTGATGGAGCCCTTACAGGTGGCATGGCTTATGAAGCCTTAAATAATGCCTCTAGACTTGATACAAATTTCATCATAGTTCTCAATGATAACAAGATGTCCATAGCCCGCAATGTAGGCGGCATTTCTGAAATGCTTAGTAATATAAGATCTTCATCTTCTTATATTAACTTAAAGGATAGTGTTGTTAACAAGCTCTACCGTCTACCTCACGGCGATGGCATTGTTGACTCAATCAAACACACAAAGTCTAACATCAAGAGAGTTCTCATGCCTGATGATATCTTTGAGAATATGGGTCTATATTATCTTGGACCTTTTGACGGCCATGACATCAATAAGATGATTCAGGTTTTCTCAACTGCAAAGAAGATTCACGGCCCTGTAGTAGTCCATATTGTGACTGAAAAGGGACACGGCTACAAACCGGCAGTTAGAAACCCTAGCAAGTTCCACGGAATAGGACCTTTTGATATTGCCAGTGGTGAGGTTCTTGCAAAGTCTGATAAAGCAACATATTCAGAAATCTTTAGTCAGGCTATCACAAGCCTTGCCAAAGAAGATGAGAAAATTTGTGCTATTACAGCTGCAATGCCTGATGGTACTGGACTTACTAAGTTTGCAAGATGGTTCCCTGACAGGTTCTTTGATGTTGGCATAGCTGAGGCTCATGCCGTAACATTTGCAGCAGGACTTGCAGCAGGTGGTATGACGCCTGTATTTGCCGTATATTCATCCTTCTTGCAAAGAGCCTACGACCAGATCTTGCATGATGTATGTATCCAAAACCTTCATGTGGTTTTATGTATAGATAGAGCCGGCTTGGTTGGAAGTGACGGAGAAACCCATCAGGGTATATTTGACCTGTCCTTCTTGAGCCACATTCCAAATATGTCTATTTTTGCGCCAAAAAATGGCCAAGAATTGAAAAAGGCTCTTTATTTTGCTACCCAGGTCTATAATGGACCAATCGCTATCAGATATCCGAGAGGTATTGCTGTTGACTCCTATGACGACTTTGATAGCGAAATTGAATACGGCAAGTCTGAAGTCATGTATGAGGAGAAAGACATTGCTCTCATGGCAGTTGGCTCTATGGTCACAGCTGCTGATCATGTAAGAAATAAACTTAAAGAAAAAGGGCTCAATGTAAGCCTTATTAATGCCCGCTTTGTCAAGCCATATGACAAGGAGGCAATAGATAATCTCACAAAGAATCATAAATTGCTTGTCACTCTCGAGGAAAATGTTCTGGCTGGCGGATTTGGTGAGGCTGTTACGGACTATGTCGAGCTCAACTCACTTGACATTGATGTTTTAAATATTGCCCTGCCTGATGACTATATAGAACACGGCAATGTGACTATTCTTAAGTCGCTGGCTGGCATTGACTCTGATACAATCACACAAAAGATTCTTAAGGCATGGGAAGGAGTATGTAATGAGTAAGGAGAGACTTGATGTCCTTCTAGTTTCAAGAGGATTAGCAACTTCACGAGAGAAAGCCAAGGCTATTATTATGGCCGGACAGGTTTATGTAGATAACCAAAAAGAGGATAAGGCTGGCTCAACATTTGCCCCAGAGGTAAATATTGAGGTTAGAGGCCAAACTTTGAAATATGTAAGCCGTGGTGGTTTGAAGCTTGAGAAGGCTATGGCTGAGTTTAATGTCAGCCCAGAGGGAAGAGTCTGCATGGATATAGGCTCCTCAACAGGAGGATTCACAGATTGCATGCTTCAGAATGGTGCGACTAAGGTATATGCTGTTGATGTAGGACATGGCCAGCTTGATTGGAAACTCAGAAATGACGATAGAGTAGTGGTTATGGAGAGAACCAATATAAGGTATGTCACTAGAGAAGACCTAGCTGACGATATTGAATTTGCCAGTGTTGATGTTTCCTTTATTTCTCTTTCAAAGATTCTGCCTGCAGCCAAAGGATTTGTGACTCCTGATTCACAGATGGTTTGCTTGATAAAACCTCAGTTTGAAGCAGGTAGAGACAAGGTCGGCAAGCATGGTGTAGTCCGCGACAAAAAGGTCCACGAGGATGTCATCCACGCTGTATTCACTTATGCCCACGACAATGGCTTCAAGGTTTGTGACTTAACCTTTTCTCCTGTTAAGGGACCAGAGGGCAATATTGAATATCTTATGCATATTGAGCCATGTCAAAATATGGAAGAGCTTGATGATTCTCTAATCACAGGCGAGGCCAATGTTTCAAAAGTTGTAAATCTTGCACATGATACTTTAGATAAATAATCTATTAGGGTGAGGAGTATGAAGCATTTATCTGTAATTTCAAATAAAACCAAAGATCCAAATATGAACTGTGCTGCCCTTATTGCAGACTATGCAAAGTCTTTAGGCGCCGATTGTGAGATATGTGACTTTGATCCTTCAAAATCTGAAGGAAAAAGCTCTTATAATGCTAGATATGTGGATGCCAATATGATTGATGACAAGACCGAGTGTGTGATAGTTCTTGGTGGAGACGGTACCCTTATCCAAGCTGCAAGAGAAATCTGCAAAAAAGATATACCTCTCCTTGGCATAAATATTGGCACTTTGGGATTTTTGACAGAAGTTGAGTTCAAGGATTATCAGCTTGCTATACATTCCCTTATAAACGATCAATATAGCATTCAGGAAAGAATGATGCTCAGGGGTAGTATAATTAGGTATAATCAGATTCTATATAGCAATGATGCTCTAAATGATATTGTTATCACAAGACACGGAGATTTAAGGGTTATTGATATGGATGTAACTGTCAATGGTGACTATCTTACATCATATACAGCAGATGGAATTATTATATCTACCGCTACAGGTTCGACTGCTTACAGCCTCTCAGCTGGCGGTCCAATTATTGAGCCTCAAGCCAAGCTATTTCTCATGACTCCAATATGTCCTCACTCCTTAAACCACAGGTCTATAGTTCTCAGCGATTCTAATAAGATTAAGATAAATATGCTTAATTCTAGAAACGATAATGAACCTCGAACCGTAACATTTGACGGAGAGCAGTTTTTTAGAGTAAAAACTCATGACCAAATTCTGATTGAGAGATCTGATATTGTTGCTAAATTAATTATCACTCAGAACCGCGATAATTTCCTCAAGAGAGTTTCTGACAAACTTATGTAATTAGGCACTTAAAGAGAAGATCTATTATTTTATTAAATTAGGGGTATTATTTTGAAAACCGATAGACTTAATGCAATTTTAAAACTGATTGATGAAAAATGTATAGAAACACAGGATGAGCTAGTGAACGAGCTCAATAAAGAGGGCTACAATGTCACTCAAGCCACTGTTTCTAGAGATATTAGGAAACTAAATCTGACTAAGATGTCTTACAATGGCAAGCAGCGCTACGTTCACTATAAAGATATAAAGAGTGGAGATTATCTAAATCAGAAATACATCCGAGTTTTAAGAGAGGGCTATGTCAGCATGGACACAGCCTGCAATATACTTGTTATCAAAACTGTAGCCGGAATGGCTATGGCGGTTGCAGCAGCTCTTGATGCCCTTCAATTCAAAGAAATTGTAGGTTCCATAGCCGGTGACGACACCATTATGTGTGCGGTTAGAAGCACTGAGGAAGCTAACTTGTTATTGACTCGCCTGAGAGAAATTATATTAAATTAGAAAGTGAGGCCTAAGCATGCTGACTAATCTTCATGTTAAAAATCTTGCCCTGATTGATGAGGCAGATGTCGATTTTTACCCTGGTCTTAACATATTAAGCGGCGAAACTGGTGCTGGTAAGTCCATTATTCTTGGCTCTATCAATATCGCCCTTGGCTCTAAAGCCAGCCCTGACATAATTCGCAAGGGTAGTGACTATGCCTTGACTGAATTAATCTTTTCCATCGATTCAGATGAAATCCGCCATTCCCTCAAAGAATTAGAAATACCTGATATAGAAGAAGATGCAATCATTATCAGCAGAAAGATTACCCCTCAAAGAAGCAAGATAATGATCAACGGTATTACTTGTACCAATGCTATGGTTCAAAAAGTTGCCGCTCTGCTTATAAATATACATGGTCAACATGACAATCAGCTCCTCCTAAACGAAGCTTCACACATCAAACTTGTTGATTCTTTCGGCTATGACACAATAAGTCCTCTTAAAGACAATTATTCTCTTATCTACAAAGAATTTTCACAATTGAGGTCTAAACTAGAAAAGAACACAATGGATGAGGAATCTAGAGAGCGTGAGATATCTTTTCTAGAATTTGAGATTAATGAGATTAATGAAGCTGACCTAAAAGAAGGTGAGGATGAGGACTTAGAAGCCGAGTTTAAAAAGCTCAACAATTCTAAGAAAATTATCGACAATATCTCACAGGCTCTGCAAGTCTTGTCAGATAGCAATGACAACTGTAATGACCTGCTAGGTTCTGCAATACATCATATAAGCAATGCGTCTACTTATGACGACTCTCTGTCTGACATATTAGCCTCTCTAGGAGATGCTGATGACTTAATTTCAACCTCTATAAGGAGCCTTGAAAACTATATAGACAATTCAGAGATGGACGATGAAAGTCTCAATCAAATGTCACAAAGACTTGATTTAATCAACAAGCTTAAGAATAAATACGGAAAGACAATTGAGGATATCTTAGCTTACTCTGAAGAAAAACAGGCCAGACTTGACGACTTAGTTCATTTTCAAGAAATCAATGAAAAGCTCTCCCATGAGCTTGACTTAAAGAAAGATGAGTTAGACAAGGCTGCTGATTCATTATCTAAGGCTAGAATCAAGGCAGCAGACCTCCTAAGTCAGATGGTATCTAAAGCCTTAAGTGAGCTCAATTTCTTGAATAATCAATTTGAAGCTGAATTTAAGCCTTCACAAGAAATGGGCCCTGACGGAAATGATATTGTAAGATTCATGATTTCTACCAATGTAGGACAGCCTCTTATGCCTTTATCAAAAATAGCATCTGGCGGTGAGCTTTCACGAATTATGCTTGCTATCAAGACCTGCATGGCTGGCAAAGATGACATTGGAACCTTAATATTTGACGAGATTGATGCAGGTATCAGTGGAAGAACAGCCCAGAGGGTGGCTGAACAGCTTGCCAAGGTCTCTGTCAAACATCAGATAATATGTATTACTCATCTGCCACAGATTGCATCAATGGCAGATCGCCACTATATTATTGAGAAGTCAGTAAACGACCAAATTACATCTACATCTATCTATGAACTTGATTATGAGAAAGAGGTAGATGAGCTGGCCCGCATGATTGGCGGTTCTTCAATCACTGAGTCATGCATGACTTCAGCCAAGGAAATGAAAGAAGGAGCAAAGAACTATAAGGCTAATTGTATTCAAAAAATGCCTTAATTCAGCTTTAATTCTAATATTGACACCATAGTCAAGTTTGACATTGCTATTCAAATGTATTAAAATCTATAATGCTAAATACTATAAAGGAAAGTTTATTCTAATGATAAAAAAACAAATAAGGCCTTTGATTGCCTTAACAATGGTTGCATCTTTCACAATTTCTATGCTTGGCACAAGTCAGTCAATATTTGCCGATGATGTCAATGATTTGAAGAATCAGAAAAGTGATAAGCAGTCAGAATTAAACCAGACAGAAGACGAATTAGCATACGTTCTTGCAAAGCTTGACACTCTCGAGATTAACATGGCTGAGAAGAGCGATGAGATTGAAAAGAATTCTAAGGATTTGGAAGCTGCTGAGAAAGATCTTTCAAATCAGATCAAAGATATGAAGCTTCGTATTAAGTTTATGTATGAAGATAAGGGTAAGACAATTACTGAGTCTTTCTTAACTTCAACATCTATGAGCGAAGTTATCAATAAAGCTGAGTATGTTCAGAATGTATATAACTATGACCGCAATAAGATGCAGGTTATGGCTGATACTTCTAAGAAGATTAAAGAAATCAAAGAAAAGAATGAAAACGATAAAAAGGAACTTGAGTCTATGTCTGATGAGCTCACAAAGCAGCAGGCTAGTCTCTATACTGCCATTGATAGCTTAAAGGGTAGTATATCAGACCTTGATTCACTGCTCAAATCAGCTCAGGAGAAAGCTGCCGCAGCAGTAGCTCCTGCAACTAGCTCATACAATGCAAACAATGCAAGTCAAGCTAGTGCAAGCCAGGCAACATCAACATTCGTAAGCAGTGGTAATGCATCTGTAGGTAGCTCTGCTGTAGCACTTGCTTATCAGTATATTGGTGTACCTTACGTTTCAGGTGGCTCAAGCCCATCAGGATTTGACTGTTCTGGTTTTACATCATATGTATATGGACAGTTGGGTATTTCCTTATCTAGATCATCATCTGCTCAGTCAGTTGGCGGACAGAGTGTTCCACTTTCATCAGCTCAGCCAGGCGATATCATTTGTTACCCTGGACATGTGGCTATGTACATTGGTAATGGTCAGATAATTCACTCACCATATCCAGGACGTACTGTTTGTGTTGCATCTGTCGACATCATGACAATCACTGATGTAAGACGTTATTATTAAACTAGATTTAAACATTTTATTAGAGCGAGGAGAAGTTGATATGAAGAATGTTTTGTTTATTGCATCAGAAGCTGTACCTTTTATTAAAACTGGCGGACTTGCCGACGTTGTAGGTTCTCTTCCAAAGTATTTTGACAATGAGGAAGTTGATGCCAGAGTTTTAATCCCAAAATACACATGTATACCTTGGGAATTGAGACAGCAGATGGTTTACAAGACCCATTTCTACATTGATTTAGCATGGAGAAGTCAGTATGTAGGCGTATTCGAGATGGAATATGATGGTGTAACTTATTACTTCATAGACAACGAATTTTACTTTGGTGGTCCTAAGCCATATAGCTGGATTCACGAAGATATAGAAAAATTTGCCTTCTTCTGTAAGGCAGCTCTGTCAGCTATTCCTGTTCTTGGCTTTAAGCCAGATATTATACATTGCCACGATTGGCAGACAGGATTGATTCCAGTATATCTTCATGAGCGTTTTGCTCAGGGAGAGTTCTACAAGGATATCAAGACAGTTATGACTATTCATAATCTTAAGTTCCAGGGTATTTGGGACTTAAAGAAAGTCAAGGACATCACTGGTCTTGCTGATTATTACTTTACACCTGATAAGCTTGAATTCAACGACGATGCAAACTATCTAAAGGGTGGTATTGTATATTCAGACAAGGTTACAACTGTAAGCCCTTCTTATGCTGAAGAAATCAAAACACCATTCTATGGTGAGAACTTAGATGGTCTTATGAATGCTAAGGCCAATAATTTAGTTGGTATCCTCAATGGTATTGATTATGAGGCCTATGATCCAAAGACTGACAAGAGAATAAAACACAATTATGATCAGGTTACCTTCCGTAAGGAAAAGTACAAAAACAAGCTTGATTTGCAGAAGGAATTAGGTCTAGTTGAAGATAAGAACAAATTTATGATTGGTATTGTCTCAAGACTTACAGATCAGAAAGGACTTGATCTCATTGCATATGTGATGGATAATCTTTGTTCTGACGATGTTGAGCTTGTTGTTCTAGGTACTGGTGATGAAAAGTATGAGAATATGTTCCGTCACTACGATTGGAAGTATAATTCAAACGTATCTGCCAACATCTACTACTCAGAAGACATGTCACATAAGGTCTATGCAGCATGTGATGCCTTCCTTATGCCATCTCTCTTCGAGCCTTGTGGTCTCAGCCAGCTCATGGCTCTTAGATACGGAACAGTTCCTATTGTAAGAGAAACTGGCGGCTTAAAAGACACTGTTGAGGCCTACAATGAGTACGAGAATAAGGGAACAGGCTTCTCATTTGCTAATTACAATGCTGATGAGATGTTATATATTATCAATTACGCCAAGGATGTCTATTACAACCATAAGCGTGAATGGAATAAGATTGTTGACAGGGGCATGTTAACTGACTTCTCTTGGAAGACATCTGCTAAAAAATATGAAGATCTCTATAAAAATCTATAATATGACAAAAGTCAAATAGTTGACTATGTAAACTAGTTTACATAGTCGATGAAAGCAGTAGTTACTTCTTTAAGCACAAATTCTTATGTTTAAAAGAGTTTCTACTGCTTTTTTAATTTCAACAAAGAAAAAGGAATTATAAAATGAAAAAATACTGCATTAACGGCATGTTTCTCTGTCAGCGCATGACTGGCATAGAGCGTTATGCCTATCAAATAGTAAGCAGAATGAACCATATGATCGATACTGACAAGGTTCAGATTGAAATCATGATTCCCTTTGAGTTAATGGCTGACTTCAAAGGAGACAAAATTCGCTTAGTACAGCCAGTTAAGCGCCAAGACAGCTTTCTTCAGAGGCACTATTGGCTCAATGTTGACTTTCCTAAATACTGCAAAAAGAGTGGTGCGATAGGTGTAAACTTTTGCAATTTAGCCCCTATGCGCAATAGTGGTATTGTTACCATACATGACATTATATACAAGTCATTTCCGCAGTTTTTTAGCTTTAGGCGCCGCCTATTACCAGACATATACTACAAGGTAGCTATAAGGCATTCAAAGCATCTTGTAACAGTTTCAGCTTATACCAAAAAAGAGATTGTTAAATATTACAAGGCAAATGCTGATAAAATTGACATTATCGGCAATGGATATGAGCATATACTTGAAGCCAAGGATCAAAAAATTGAAGATTCAGATATCTTAAAAAGCTTGGACAGAGACTACCATGTCTTTGACAAGGGTTATTATTTGGCCATTAGCTCAATATCACCACATAAAAACTTTAGCTGGGTTATCGAGGAGGCTAAAACCAACCCTGATAATTACTTTGTCATAGTTGGTGCAAGTACCTACGGCTTAACTAGCCCAAATTCAGGCTCAGAAGCAGATATTCCGTCCAATGTAATATTTACAGGTTATCTCAATGATACTGATAACAAATATCTAATTTCGCACTCTAAAGCACTTTTGATGCCTTCCTATTGTGAAGGCTTCGGCTTGCCGCCAATCGAGACCCTGGCCTTAAAAAAACCTATAATAATATCAGATAGAACCTGTCTGCCTGAAATATATGATAATAGTGCCTGCTACATAGATCCAGATAAGACTGATTACAAATTAGATCAAATACTGGATCAAGCTCTTGAAAATATGGAAGAAAACAGAGAGAAAATTCTAGCAGCCCACAATTGGACCTTATCGACAGAACTCTGGTGCAATCTATTATATAATTTATAAATATTGACTAATTCTCTCAAAAGTATTAAAATATATACATTAGATGATTAATTTTTGAAAGAATCATCAAATTTTTTTCTAGGGAGAAATTATACATGAGTAAAAATTATTTTGACCTTACAGGTCAGGTAGCTGTCGTTACAGGTTGTTCAACAGGACTCGGTGTTCAGATGGCCAAAGCATTAGCCAATCAGGGAGCAAATATCGTAGCTCTTGCAAGACGTCAGGAGAAAATTGATGCAGTTGCAAAAGAGATAGCTGATGAATATGGCGTTGAGACTCTCGCTGTAAGATGTGATATCACAGATACTCAGATGGTTAAAGATGCTGTAGCAGCTGTAATGGCTAAGTTTGGTAGAATTGATATTCTTGTAAACAATGCAGGTACAGGTGCAATTGCCAATGCGGAAGATATTACTGATGATCAGTTTGCTAATGAGATGAATATAGATCTTTTTGGTACATTTAAGATGGCTAGAGAGGTTGCCAAGGTTGCTATGCTTCCAGCTGGATATGGCCGTGTAATCAATATAGCTTCTATGTATGGTCTTGTAGGTAACAAGATTTGTGGTTCAAGCCCATATCACGCAGCTAAAGGTGGCGTTGTAAACCTTACAAGAGCTCTTGCAGCTGAATGGTCTAAGAAAGGCATCACAGTAAATTCTATCTGTCCTGGTTATTTCTATACACCTTTGACAAGAGAAACTCTTGATACTCCTTCATTCAAAGCTTATGCTGACACAATAATCCCAGCAGAGCGTTATGGCGAAGAAGGCGAACTTGATACTACAGTAGTTTTCCTTGCCAGCAAGAATTCTGCTTATGTATCAGGTGTTATGGTACCAGTTGATGGCGGCTATACTTGCGTATAAGTTATAGGATGTTCATCTATTAAGATTATCCAATATGATTATTTTCATATGATTATCTAATATAAAGATAGCTTTTATTATCAAATGCAATTGATTTTGCATGCCGTTTATCTAAATCATATTATAAAAGGACTCAAAGCTAAGATAATTCTTAACTTTGAGTCCTTATTTAATATAGGGGAGTAAAATCTTATGATTTGGATAACTTCGCTAAATTACAGTTTAACGAAGTGTAATGTCGCAATTTAATAGATATCAAGATTCATATTAGATTAACGAGCAGATTTTTGAAAGTTCTGACCATTCTGAGTGTTCTGATCACTCTTATTTGAGTTCATATTGCCGCGCATACCGCCGCCCATAGTTGAAAGCGATCCCGAACTTGTAACTGCACTAGAAACTTCAACTGAGCTAGAATTAGAACCTGCATTTAAAGTATATGTATTGCCAGTCTTAATATCTGCTGAATAAACAATTGCTGCTCCATAAGACTTTGTAGCTACAAGTGAAAGAATTACCTTTCCATTTGAATCTTTTACGCTGAATTCCTCAGATGCAGAACCATTAATTTGAGCTACAATACATGCTCCATTAGTTGCACTTGTAGGTGTTTCAACCATACCGTTTGATCCCAAAGCAATCACAGTACCGCCATTAAAAGTAAGTGACTTATCAAAATCAAGTGCAGTATCTCCGCTACTAGTAGGACCTTCAACAACTACATATCCGCCATTAAAGGTCATACTACCGTTTGAATCCAAGCCATCACCGGAAGCATTGACATATATATTTCCGCCATTAATTGTCAGTGATGGACTTGATGAATCAGTTGTGCTATCTGTATTTGCAGAATTATTTGAATTATCATTCATCTGTGGCATCTGGCCATTGTTTGCATTGGCATTATCAGGCATCTGTGGCATTTGGCCATTGTTTGCATTGGCATTATCAGGCATCTGTGGCATTTGGCCATTGTTTGCATTGGCATTATCAGGCATCTGTGGCATTTGGAAATTATTCTTATTGTCGCCATTATTAGCACTTGAATCATCGCCGAAATTCATTCCATTTTTAAATCCAAAGAGCTGATTTCCTCCAAAAGTGTCACCTGATGATGATCCACTGGCAGTATTCATGCCATCATCACTTGCAACTAGTTTAATATCACCTTCATTTATAATGATTGACAAGCCTTCAATTCCTTCATAAGACTTTGTGATATTGATATTTGCACCATCAATCTGAAGTGTATTATCAGCATGCATTCCATCATCACCACTTGAAATTGTAAAAGTGCCTCCCTTTATCAACATATCTCCATTAGTGTGGAGGGAATCATCACAAGAATCAATATTATACTGACCTCCGACTATAGTTATTAGATTACTTGCCTTAAGTCCCTTATATGAATCAGAGCTTGAATCTGAATTGCTTGTTGAGCCGGAACTTGTATTAGCTGTAAATGTTCCAATAGAAGCATTTGTGTCACTTGATGAGCTTCTAGTAAGTTCATCTAATGAAACTGCAGAAGAATTTGAATTTAGATTAATATCTGATAAGGTAACATTTCCTGCATTTGAACCTGATGTCTTATCACCAATATTCCTTTCACCATTAAAACCTGACTGATTATTTGGCATTCCAAAGCCTGAATCTCCAGTCTTTTGAACAGCATTTGCAGAGCCACCATTAGTCTTAATGTTATAAGTGCCATCAGCAATGTAGAGACCATTTTCAGACTGAACTGCGTCATTGCCAGATGTAATATTGTAAGTTCCATTTAAAAGAACTATATTTCCTTTACTTGTATCCTTGTCATATGTTGATTTGATTCCGTCCTGACCAGCATTTATAGTAAAATTACCATTTTTAATACCGACAAGTTCTTTGCCAATCAAGGCATCTTCTTTACTATTAATCTCAAAATTACCAGACACTATTTTTAATTGGTCGCCAGTTTTAAGTCCATTCTTATAACTAGCGTCAATCTTCAAGCTTCCATTTCCGTTAAAGACCAAATCTGCCTTTGAATAAAAGGCCGCTGAATAATCACTCTCATCATCTGATCTGCTACTTGAATCCTTTATGCTGTTAGATGTTCCATCAGGAAGAGTAATCAAAACCTTCTTTGCTGAGCTAACCTTAATGGCAGCTGAATCATTAGCACTTATTGAAGCATTGTTTAGGATTAATCTAACTGTTCCCTTATCCTCAGTATTTACCTCAATTGAACCATTAAAACTGCCTGTAATTAAATATGAGCCAGCTTTAGTAATTGTAATCTTTGACGAAGAATATGTGACTGCATCCGAATTTAATGAGCTTAAATCATTGAGGTTTATCTTAGTACAATCAGCTTCATTGTAAGATGCATCGAGGTCCTCAGCGTCAAATTCAATATCTGTCACAGCTGTACTTGAAACATTAGACACAAAAGAACTAGCCTGGCTGCTTGAAGAGTCTTCATATACCGTCTTTGTTTTCTCCCAAGGCATAGCACAACCTGTCACTGAAAATAAAGTGATTAATCCTGCCATCATAGCTGCTGTAAGTCTTCTGTAATTAATCATAAAATTTCCTCCTGCTTGAATATTAGATTTGTATAGATAATAACAAGCAAGAATGTGTAAAATGTGTTTTAAATATGTAATAAATGTGAAAAAAAGCCAGGCAACACTCGTCGCCTGGCCATAAAATCAATTATTAATTTTTAACCCCATGTGATTCCTGTAGAAGCAACTGGAACATCATCCTTACCTGTCTTAACAATCTTTCTCAAATTGAAAGCATTATTGATAACATTCTTTGTCTGAGGTATATTGACAGCCTTTGTATACTCTCCTTCAAGAATCTTAAATCCACCACCAGTTAAGGCAGTAAGTCTGCAATAACCTTCCTGAAGATTAGCATCTCTTGAATCCTTCCACTCATGGAAATTAATAAAGAGCTGTTCTGCATCTCTTACAAGAGCTTTTGACTTCTCTGTAATAGTTGACATTACTGGTTCCCACTCTGTGCAAGTACCATCTGGATCAACTACCCTAGCACGACCATCCGCATAAGCGGCTACAATATCAGTGCCATCTTTAGAAGACTTAACCTCAAGGATAAATCCGAATATAGTATCTTTATCTACTCCAACAACCTCACCCATAGTGCGAAGTTCTCTCAATGCTGCAAAACGAAGTCTACTCTCCTGGTTCTCTGAAAGCTTTCTAATCTCATTGATGTAAGACTCAAGTGATTCATCAGCTGTGTTGACATAATTATCAAGCTTTATCAAACCAAAAAGATTTTCAATATTTTTAGCATTGTACTTAGTTACTGTAATAGCGTTCTTCTGCTTTGCTGAAGCGCTGGCAGCTGGATTGCTAGAATTATTAAATGCAGTTGCTGGATTAGTGTCAGCAGAAAGGCTTGATGCAACATCTGTTGGTAAAACTGAATCAAACTCACCACCAAAATCAAATCCTGAACCGCCATTCAAGCTTCTCAATGATGATGTACGATCAGATGCCTGATCATTGAAGAGACCACCCAACATTCCGTTATTCTTTGGAGCTGCATTATTTACAGCGTTGCTGGCAATAACATTAGCCTTTGCAAGTACTGCACTAGCCTCAGCTTTTTCAGCTCTGGCCTCAGCCTCTTTAATCCTAATATTGGCCTCTCTCATCTTTGTATCGAGGGCAGCCATAGCTCTTGCTTCAACTTCTTTAATCTTTGCTTCAACGTCATCACTAGAAGATGAGCCAGAAGTCTTTGCAGCCTGAACAGAAGCAGTTGCTATCTCAGCCTTAGCTTCTGCAGCTTTTAACTGTGCAGAAAGAAGCTTTAACTGGTTTTCAGCTTCAAGTGCCTTTGCTTCTGCAATCTTAGCCTTGTTTTCAGCCTCGAGTGCTTTTGCTTCTGCAGCCTTAACCTTGCTGTCTGCCTCACTTCCAAGCTTATCAGAATTTCTTGATATCTCATCTTTAATTCTCAAATCAAACTCCTGATTTGCCTTTGAGATAGCTTCCTTTAACTTGATAGCAGCATCAGACTCAGCCTTAGCAACAGCCTCAGCAACCTTTTTATCGGCATTGTCATTTGCTTCTTTTATCTTTCTTTCAGCTTCAGCCTTAACCTCTTCAATCTTTTTGCTCGCATTAGCATTTAATTCTTCTTCAGCTTCTTTACGAGCCTCTCTTGCCTTAGATGAAACCTTCTCTTCAGCAGCTCTGGCATTTCGCTCAGCGTCTTCTCTCTTAGAGATTTCAGCCTTTAGGTTAGCTTCAGCATCTGCAAGCTTTTTCTTAACTTCATCAACTATTCTAAGCTGAACCTGCTTAGCATCCTCAGCCATCTTAAGCTTATTTTCAATTTCTACAAGTTTTGCATGAGACTCAGCCTTAGCAGAATTTACTGCTTCTTCAATAGCTTTCTTTGCAGATAACTCAGCTTCTGCTGCAGCTTCCTTTCTAGCTTCTCTAGCCTTAGAAGAAACCTTTTCCTCTGCGGCTCTGGCAGCAGCTTCAGCATTTACTCTCTTATCAGCCTCTTCCTTAATTCTAGCTTCAGCTTCCTTAAGTTTTTCCTCTAACTGATTCTTAGCTCTGTCAGCTGTCTCCTTAGCATCAGTACTTGCTTTAAGTTTTGCATTGAGTTCGTTGAGAGTCTTCTCAATCTCTTTCTTTGCATTCTCATTTGCAAGTGCAATCTTAGACTCTGCTTCCTTAGCCAACTGTTCAGTAACAGCCTTAGCCTTATCTTCACTTGCCTTAATCTTAGCATCAGCCTCTGTCTGTGAAACTTTAATCTTATGATCAGCTTCAGCCTGAATTGCAGCAATTTTCTTTTCACTGTCTGCCTGCATAGCTTTCAACTTAGCATCTGATTCAGTCTGAATCTTGCTAACTTTTTCCTTTGCAAGCTGTGCATTCTTGGTCTCGCTCGCTGCCTTTTCTTCTGCAAGTTTAACCTTATCTTCAGCCATCTTAATCTTGGCTTCCAACTCCTTAGCTTTCGCCTCAGCCATTTTATTGATATTCTCAATATCGGCTTTTGCCTTAGCCTGGATTTGAGCAACATGCTCATCCGCCTTAGCTTTAAACTCTAGCTCAGCATCTTTCTTGGCTTCCCTAACCTTAGACATAACCTTTTCTTCAGCTGCTCTAGTAGCATTTTCAGCTTCTACTCTCTTATCAGCCTCAGCTTTAGCTTTAGCTTCTGCTTCTTTTAACTTTGTTTCAAGCTCTGCCTTGGCTCTCTGCTCAGTTTCCTTTGCATCCTTCTCAAGTTTAGCTCTATTCTCGACCTCTTTGAGTTTAGCATCTGCCTCTGCCTTAGCAGTCATAAGAGCCTGATCAACCTTAGCCTTAGTAGCCTTAAGAGCCTCTTCCTCAGCCTCTTTCTTTGCCTCTCTAACCTTGGTCATAACTTTCTCTTCAGCTGCTCTAGCAGCTGCCTCTGCAGCTACTCTCTTATCAGACTCAGCCTTAATCTTTGAAACTGCATCCTTAAGATTTGTTTCTGCCTGAATTCTAGCCTTATGCTCAACTTCCTTGGCATCCTTTTCAATCTTTGCAAGATTCTCTGCATCTTTAATTTTAGCACTGAGTTCAGCCTTTGTCTTTTCAATGGCTTCCTTGACCTTAGTCTCAGTAACCTTGTTAGCCTGTTCTTCAGCTTCTTTTCTTGCCTCTCTAGCCTTAACTGAAACTTTTTCTTCAGCAGCTCTTGCCGCAGCTTCTGCTGCAACTCTCTTATCAGATTCTTCCTTGAGCTTGCCTTCAGCAGTTTCTTTAGCCTTTTTCTCAGACTCAAGAGCATCTTTAGCTTCCTTAGCTCTCTTTTCAGCATTGCTTACAGCTTCTGCTGATTCAGCCTTAGCATTAGCAACAGCATCCTTAATCTTTGCAACCATCTCTCTGGTTGACTTAGATAACTGAGCCTTTGATGCTTCCTCAATTTCTTTAACCTTAGCTTCAGCGTCAGCCTTAGTCTTCATCAAAGCTTCATTAGCTGCTGCAACAGCAACCTTAGCTGTCATTGCCTCTGCCTGTGCCTCTTTGATTTTAGCCTCTGCGTCAGCCTTAGCCTTTGTTTCAGCCTCTTTAATTGCATGCTCGATAGTAGCCTTTACGCTAGCCTCAGTATCACTTAACTTCTTTTCAGCATCAGTCTTAGCTTTCTGTGCTGCTGCAAGCTTATCCTCAGATGCCTTAATGTCAGCCTTTGCCTTAGCTTCAATCTCTTTGATTTTAGCATCTGCAGCATCCTGAGCAGCCTTTATATCAGCCTTTGCTTTATCTTCACTGAGCTTAATGTCAGCCTTTGCCTTATCTTCTGCAGTCTTAATCTTTGCTGCAGCCTCATCATTGACAGTTTTAGCATAAGAAGTTGCCTTCTCAACATCTGCCTTAGCCTTGGCCAATGTCTCAGCTACCGCCTTTTCTGTGGCAACTTTAACATTATTGTCAAGCTCAGCCTTGTGCTTAGCTTCCATATCCTTGATTCTTGCATCAGCCTCAGCCTTTGCCTTTGCATCAGCTGCTGCAATCTTAGCCTTAGCATCCTCTGCGGCCTTTCTCTCAGCCTCAATAATCTTCTTTCTGGCCTCAATCAGGTTCTTCTCATTTTCTTTATCAATATATGACTGAACAGAAGCCTCTGCCTCTTTCTTAGCTGCTTCTCTGGTTTCCTGTTCAGCTTCTTTTCTTGCAGCCCAAGCTTTCTTAGTAGCTGTCTCCTGAGCTTCTCTCATCTTAGCTTCAGCTTCTTCTTTAGCATTCTTAGCTGCAGTAAGCTCATCTTTGACACTATTAAGTTCAGCAGTTACATCAATAAGCTTCTTTTCAGCATCACTTCTAGCAAACTCAGCTGTTCTAAGCTTAGCCTTAGCGTCAATTAATTCTTTTTCTTTTTCCTGAGCGCTCATTCTAGCTGCTCTAGCCTCATCCTCTGCTGCCTGTTCTTCAGCTTTAAGTAAATTAATACTGCTTGAAAAAGAGCTTTTGCTCTCACTAGATACAGTGCTTGAATTATTAGCTGGAGTAACATGTGTCTCACTCGCAGCATGACTTACAGTCTTTACAGTCGACTCTTCACTCTTAGCAGGACTAACCTTTGCTACATTGGAAGGTGAATTACTATCTTCTTTTTTCTTTTCAAAATAGTCATCATCAAAAGCTGTCTTGTATACCTGCTTTTCTTTTTTTCCAAAAAGTGCCATCTTGCCGCCTCTTTTCTTAAAATTTAATTTATATCTTCATAAGTTATAAAACTTATAATTTACCATCTTGAATGCGTATGATAAATGCATTCTACGGATTTAAAGTATAGCATAAATTTGACTAATTGTGAATATTCATTTGTCAGTTTTTTTAATTTTCGCCAATAAATATAGACATTTATTTAACATATTGCACATTATATTTTTTTAATTCTTTATAATTTAAGATCAAAGCCAAATATAAATCATTGAAGCTAATATAGCTATTAAATACGCACAAATTACATCACTTGGGTAGTGAAGACCACATATAACCCTAAATAAGCCTAAAAACAAAGCCAAAATCCAAAGAATAAGGCCTAAGATAAGACTTACATTAAGACAAGCCGATGCAATAATAGCTATAGAGACTGTATGCCTGCTAGGAAATGATTCTCTCTCCTTTGGCTTAGCGACAAAAGCCTTTATTTCATAAGCAACATAAGGTCTTTTTCTGCTAATTATCTTTCTTAAAATAGTCACTAAAAGGAAGGTCAAAGCGGGAATCAATAAAAGCTTATAAAAAACACCTTCATATGACCATCTGAGTTTAAAAAATGCATATGCAATAGCTGCAATATAGGCCAATGCTGTTATTGATGTTATTGAATTGGATAGAAATACAATAAGCTTAGCATAAGGCCTAAAAGGGGCGCTAAAGCTGTCGTAGAATTTTTTATAATCCATATATGCTCCTAAATCTGATCTTGCAAGATAATCCAAAATTTTCATTATTTCCTACTTCTTATTATTTAGTTTAGACTTCTATCTTTACTCATATTTGATTATCTCATCAAAACTTCTTTCTTTCCTCATATTTAAGTATATCATCAAGACTTCTATCTTTCCTCTTGTTTAATTATCTCATCAAGACTTCTATCTTTCCTCTGCCTTGTTATCTCGACAATATTTAAAGCTGTGGCATCTATTACCTCTGTCTTTACGTAATCATCCTTTACATAAGACCTCAACTGAGTCATCAATTCTATCAAGTTTTCTTTATTTTCAAAATTGATAAAATCAACCATAATCATTCCAGATAAATTGCGCAATTTGAGCTGTCTTGCGATTTCACGGGCTGCTTCAAGATTTATCTTATATATTGCTTTTTCCTTGGCATCAGGCGACTTTTTTTGAATGACACATTTGCCGGAATTTACGTCTATTACAGTCATAGCTTCAGTCTTTTCAATTACAAGATAGGCTCCACACTTGAGCCAAACTCTTTTAGAAAAGCCTTCTTCAAGTATTTTTTCTAGGCTATATATGCTTTTTAGCTCAATGCCATTTTTCTCATAATACCTTAAATCAAGCTTATCCCTAACTATATTTGCCTCTTCTATCTCTTTATAGACTTTTGGAATGTCAGTAATAAGGCTCAAGGCCTGCATCCTGCCTCTGGATTCAATTTCCTTAATGTAGGAAGCCTTAGCTTTTAAAGCCAAACCCTTTTTTCTATGGCTCATTGCTCCTTCTTGCAGCTCTTTAAGTCTTTTTGCCAAGCTCAAAGCTTCATCTAAGATTTCCTGTCTAGTGGCAAATTCTGAATTAGTCCTTAAGATAAAGCCTCCCTTAAATCCACTTAATTCTTGGCCTAAAAGCTTTTCTAAATCATCCTTTTTCTGGCCAATGTCCTGGCTTTTCTTTAATTTCTTTGAAAGGAGGACCCCCTTCATCGAAAGATTGGTCACTAAGTAATTTCCCTCAAGAGATATCTCACTTGTGAGACTAGCAGGTTTTGACTTAATTGCAGATTTCAATACCTGAACTAAAATAATATCTCCTTGGTTTAATTTATCATTATTTTTAGGATTTAGATATATTGGCTCCTTGGCATCCTTTAAAGCTAAGTAAGCATTTTCCGCGAGGCCTATATCGATAAAAGAAGCCTTAATACTGTCGACAATATTTTGTACATAGCCTACATATACATCGCCTATCTCCAGCTCATTATCACAGGCAAATATTTTGTTGCATTCATCATCTTTGAAAGAAAAGGCCAGCAGCCTATTCTTTATTCTACTAATTACTAATTTATCCATAATAATCTCTTAAATCACCCTAATCAATATCATGTAAAGAGCTGTGCCAACAAGCATTGAAAATACAGCTGGCGCCAAATAATTCCCCAGATATAGGACAAATTCCGGTATTTTTTTCCTGTCAGGAAGAAACCCAAAAGTAAACATATGATTTATCTATATATTCAGGGACATCTATCGAATAATTTACCGAGAAAGTTTCGTCGCTACAAGTATATATCAAATAAAATTTTTTTATGCCCGTATTCTTATACTTTGAGAGCATAGAAATCCCATAAAAAATATGCCTAGCCCCAACCAAAATCGCAGTCACAAAAACAGAAGCTGGGTTGAATGCGGACTGCAGGATTGGAACCATCAAAAATTCCAAAGAACCTATATATGACAATACTAGTCAGAGTCGCATACCAAACCGGAAATCCTCCTGTCTTCATAAGAATACCATAGGTAAATCCAAAAAAGACGTAACCTGCAAGAATTGGCAGTGTATAAGGCCAGGCATAAGATAGGGATTTTACAAGTTTTTGGCTCATAAAACCTCCATAATATTAATTTTTAAAGCTGTGAATTGGAGCAGGTATTCTGCCACCTCTATTTACAAATGCTGAGCAGTCAAATGAGTTAACTGGCATGATTGGAGCATATCCTAAAAGTCCACCGAACTCAACTGTATCGCCGACAGATTTGCCAATTACAGGAATCACACGAACTGCAGTTGTCTTCTGATTGATCATTCCAATTGCAGACTCATCCGCAATAATTCCAGAGATAGTTGTTGCTTTTGTGTCACCTGGAATAGCAATCATATCAAGACCTACTGAACATACACAAGTCATAGCCTCAAGCTTTTCAATAGTCAATGATCCAGCATTTACCGCATTGATCATACCCTGATCCTCACTGACAGGGATAAAGGCACCAGAAAGGCCACCTACATATGAAGATGCCATAATTCCACCCTTTTTAACCTGATCATTAAGAAGAGCAAGTGCAGCAGTTGTACCTGGAGCACCGGCTTTTTCAAGGCCTATAAGCTCTAAAATATCAGCTACGCTGTCTCCAATAGCAGGAGTTGGCGCAAGGGAGAGATCAATAATTCCAAAAGGAATGCCAAGTCTCTTTGAGGCCTCCTGAGCGACAAGCTGACCTACTCTTGTTATCTTAAAGGCTGTCTTTTTGATTGTCTCACACAATACTTCAAAGTCCTCGCCCTTAACACTCTCAAGGGCATATTTTACTACACCAGGGCCACTTACACCGACATTGATGATTGCATCTGACTCTGATACACCGTGGAAGGCACCAGCCATAAATGGATTGTCATCAGGTGCATTACACAATACTACAAGCTTTGCACATCCTATAGAATCCTGATCCTTTGTAGCCTCTGCTGTCTCCTTTACCATCTCACCCATAAGTTTGACAGCATCCATGTTGATACCAGTCTTAGTTGAACCAACATTAATTGAAGAACAGATAAGCTCTGTAGAAGCCATAGCCTTAGGAATTGATCTGATAAGAAGCTCATCAGACTTTGTCATGCCCTTTGAAACTATAGCTGAATAACCACCTATAAAATTGACACCAACCTCGTGAGCGGCCTTATCAAGTGTTTTACAAATCTCTACATAGTCATCTGGAGTCTTACAACAAGCAGAACCAACTAAAGCAATTGGAGTGAGAGATATTCTCTTATTAACTATAGGTACTCCAAATTCTCGAGCTATTTCCTCACCTGTAGATACAAGATTCTTTGCAAGGCTAGTGATTTTATTATAAATATTATCGCAAGTAACCTTTAAGTCACTGTCTGCACATGACAAAAGATTAATACCCATTGTGATTGTTCTCACATCAAGGTTTTCCTTTTCAACCATGTTATTAGTTTCATTAACTTCACTTATATTTATCATTCTTAATCCTCTTAATTGAATTTTTTATGAGCAAATACTAATCATCATTTAAATTAGATTCTATGCATCATATCAAAGATTTCTTCTCTCTGACACTTAATAACTACACCAATTTCCTTGCCAAGCTTATCAAGTTCGTCATCAATATCAGCAATTGATGATGATATATCATCAATATTTACAATCATCATCATATTAAAATAGCCTGAAACTATAGTCTGGGATATATCAAGTATGTTTACATTTCTCTCTGCAAGGAAAGTACAAACTTTAGCAATAATACCAACAGTATCTTTTCCAACAACAGTAATTACACATTTTTTCATAACATTTTCCATCCTTTAAATTAAAATTCCACAATAGCAGAAGGCATGTCACGTTTTGCAACTTCAATATCAAAATCGCGAGCCTTAAAGCTACTATTGCTTAAATCTATCTCAGACTTAACTGTTTCGTAAGCCAAAAGATCATAATTATTTTCCTTGCTAAGGTGACCCAAGAAGACCTTCTTCACCTGGTCAGATAGCAAGCAGTCTATCAATCTTCCACTATTTTCATTGGAAAGATGTCCCTTATCAGAGAGAATTCTTTGTTTTAACTGATAAGGATAAGAACCAACCTCTAAAAGATTAATATCATGGTTGGCCTCAACTACCATTGAAGAGCAACCTTTCATATTGTCTACAATATAATCATCATAATATCCCAAGTCAGTGACAAGGCCAGCCTTTTTACTGTCATCAGACACCGTGTAAGCTACCGGTTCATTAGCATCATGAGATATTCTAAATGGATGTATTTTTAAGTCTTTTATAGTCAGATCACAATCAGGCAAAATGCACTTTAGCAAAGATTCATCAATCTTTCCAAGACTTGAAGCTGCCTTAATGCCCTCAATTGTACCACTCGTCGAATATATTGGTATCTGACTGGCTCTTGAAAGAACCCCCAATCCCTTTATATGATCAGAATGTTCGTGAGTGACAAAGATTGCATCGATATCAGAAAGGCTTAAATCTGCCTCTTTCAAACCATCAACAATCTTTTTCTTGCTTATACCCGCATCAATAAGTATATGAGTATTGTCTGAGCCAATATAAACACAATTTCCGCTGCTTCCGCTAGCTATGGTCATCATTCTCATATTACTAATTCTCCCAAAAAATCTCAATCACATCAGAATCGTTCAATGGAGCCATATACTCAGCTTCAAGGCCATTCAGTTTAATTACAACTCTATTTCCCTGTGGTTTTGACAGATCAAATTTATAGAAATCAAAAAGATTTACAAGCACATAATCAGTCTTACCAGTCATAGTAACACTTTGTCCATTAATAAGAACCTTAATTGTATGAATCTGCTTTACCGGCTCCTGATCTGCTTCTTGAGCATGGTCTATGCCTTGAGCCTGATTGTCAGCAGTTTGATTTAAATCATCCTGCTTACTTCCCTCGTCTAAAGCACTTGACTTTTCTGCTTTGCCAGCCATATCTGCTGCACTTGAAGCATTTGCCTTAGATGCGGCGCTATGCTGCCCAACTTTCTCTTCTTTAACAGAGCTATCAGACAGATTTTCATGTTCTTGATCAGAGCTATCATCATCTAGTAAATCAGCATAAGATTCTGCATATATATCCTGTCCAGCATCATATGTATTCACATTAAAATTCTCATAAACCTTTGTAGTTAGTGAAGCTGGGTGACTATTAACTGTAATTTTATGCAAAGCTGGATCCATATCAAGGAACTGAAAGAGCTGTTCTACTGTGTAATAGTTTTCCATCTTGATGTCATCACCAGACTTTATGCTGTAATACTGCGATTCAAGTTTGCCATTGACATAGGCAAATCTTGGGCACATTATCTTCTTATCGTTGACTATAAAAGACAGAGAATCGGCAAATTCTTCTAAACTTGAAAGGTTCATGCTAGCCTTAGCTCCTGCAGTCGATTCTATAACTTCAATGATATCAGACTGCCCAATTGGAGTCGTAAGATTTGCCAATTTACCATTTACTTTAACAATGGCTCCATCTCCTGCTTCTCCTCTTACCATGCGAGTCTTGCCATTGACACTAAACTCTAACTCCTGGCCCCTTCTAGGAAACAATTTTTCGTTTGGAAAGCCAATCTGCATTACAGCATCCACAACAGTTAGATGGTTGTTATCATAGAGTTTTACTCTTTGATCATTTACATTGACAAAGACAAAGCTATTTTTCTGTGAATAATAGTTAGTACATATACCAACTGGTGTTACATATAAGGAATCTTTCTCAAAGTTATCTACATCAAAATCAATTGAAGACAGAACTTCAGGTCCTCTGACAGCTACCCTCTCAGCTATAAGTCCAAGCTCATCTGCAAGTTTATCAGTATAACCTGTCATCTTTCCACCGCCGCCAACTACAAATACTGCACTGACAGCCTTATCACCGTTTAGTTCCTTAATCTTTTTCGCAGTAGTTACTGCCATGTTTTCAATTACAGGCAGAGCAGCATCTCTGATTTCAGTCGCATGAACCTTTTGGCTGATTCCCATTATATCTTTAAAAGTTACAAGACCGTTTTTCTTAGCATTTGCCTCTCTCTTCAAGCGGTCTGCGGTATTGAAATCAAGCAAATAGGCCTTAGCGATAGCCTCTGTAATCTCATCACCAGCAAGGGGAATCATTCCATAAGATACTATTGAGCCATCTCTTGTGATACAAATATCAGATGTACCAGCACCTACGTCAACTAAGGCTATATTGAGTAGTCTAAACTGCTCAGGAATAGCCACATTCATGGCTGCAATAGGCTCGAGTGTCAGGCTTGCGACGCTAAGTCCAGCATATTCAACTGCCTCATATAGGCCATCTACAACTTCCTCTGGTAGGAAGGTTGCAATGAGCTCAACACCTATTTTGTTGGCTTTATGGCCCTCAAGATTGTTAATTTCAAAGCTATTCAAGCGATAATTAACTGCAGTGTAACCAACGCAGTAGTAATTAACCTCTCCGCCATTGTCATTCATTATCTTGTGAGCTTTCTCAACAGCCAAGAGATTTAAGGAATAAATATGTTCATTGTTAATCCTAGTCTCTTCTTCAAATTCCATCTCTGCAGATTGATTAATAGTTTTAAGTACGCGTCCAGCAGCAGCGATACATACATTTTTGACTGCAAAACCAAGCTGAGTCTCAAGCTCATTCTTGACCTCTCTGATTGTATCTCCAACCTTGTATATATCGTGGATTTGACCATCGAGCATAGCTCTAGTCGAATGCTCTTTTACCGCCATCGCAACGACGTGAAATCTATTGCGATTCATATATCCAGCAACGCCCACAATACTTCTTGTACCTATATCAAGGCCGAAGACCAAATCATCTTGATTCAAACCCTGCAATGCCATAAGACCCTCCAAAAGCTAATAATCTACTGCTTAATACTATCATCTGCCAACAAATTTAACAAGTTTTCTCTTGTAATTGACCTATCTTTGCTGTTATCGATGACATGCTTACATTTTTTTATATACTCATCCTGTCCAGCTTGAGCTTTTAACATAGCATCAATTCTTTGATCACTATAATTGCGCCCCTTCTTAAGTCTCTCTCTTCGAACTTCCTCATCGGCATATATATACCAAACCTCATCAAGGAATTTATCAAAATGAGCCTCAAAAAGTATGGCTGACTCCACAAATACATAATTAAGCTTACCCTCAATCTTTTCAGCAGTGATAGCAGTCACAACCTCCTGCTTAACCATAGGGTGAACAATAGAATTTAAGACCATTCTCTTGTTCTCTTCTGCAAAAACTGTCTTTGAAAGCTTGACTCTGTCGATTTCACCGGACATATCCAAGTAGTCTTGGCCAAAAAAATCAATGATGGCAAGATAGGCCTTGCCTCCCTTTTTCATCAAGTCTCTTGCTATTTCGTCAGTGAGCAAAACTCTGCAATTTGTAATTTCTTTTAGAATTTCAAGCACCGTAGTCTTACCACAGCCCACGCCGCCAGTAATTCCAACTAATTTAGTCATTTCTTCCTCGATTCCAATTCTATTAATGCTTAAAACTTAATGGGCTTCAAGCCAGTTCTTTCCTCTATTTGCTTCAATAACCAATGGCACGCTCAGTTTCAGAGCACCTTCCATGGCTTCCTTAAGAATTTGCTCAACCATATCAGCTTCACTTTCCTTAGTCTCAATTAAGAGTTCATCGTGAATCTGAAGTACAAGCTTAGACTCAAGTCCAGCAGCAGCAAGTCTCTTTTCAGTCTCAATCATAGCAATTTTTATGATATCTGCAGCAGTTCCCTGGATTGGAGCATTCATCGCAACTCTCTCTCCGAAAGATCTCTGCATAAAATTACTAGATTTAAGTTCAGGTATAGGGCGTCTTCTCTTAAAATATGTTAGTGAATAGCCCTTATTCTTTGCACTCTCAATTAAGTCGTCAAGATAGGCTTTAACTCCCGGATAAGTCTCAAAATACTTGTCTATATACTCAGAAGCCTCCTTCTTTGAGATATTGAGTCCCTGCCCCAAACCAAATGAAGAGATACCGTAGACAATACCGAAATTTACAGCCTTAGCCTTTCTTCTCAAGTCAGAGTCAACCTCATCCAAAGGCTTTCCAAAAACCTGTGAAGCAGTAATTCTGTGAATATCTTCATCAGAATTGTAAGCATCAATCAAATTCTTATCAGAAGACATGGCAGCCAAAATTCTCAATTCAATCTGAGAATAGTCCGCATCTATAAATATTGAACCCTCTTTAGGTATAAATACCTTTCTAAGCTGTCGGCCAATCTCATATCTTATAGGAATATTCTGTAAGTTTGGGTCTTTTGAGCTGATTCTTCCAGTGGCAGTGATCAACTGATTAAAGGTTGAATGTATCCTTCCATCCTTGCTGATATAATTCTGTAAACCTTCGGCAAATGTTGAGTTCAACTTAGTCAGCTGTCTGTAATCAAGGATTTTGCTAACTATAGGATAATCAACAGCAAGCTTTTCAAGTATGTCAGCTGAAGTTGAATATCCAGTTTTTGTCTTCTTTCCACTTGGAAGGCCTAATTTCTCAAAAAGAATGAGGCCTAACTGCTTAGGTGAATTAATATTAAAGTCCTCTCCAACTTGAGCAATAATCTCATCGTGGAGGGAGTTGATTTTCTCAATAAGGACGCTAGAGTAAGATTTAAGCGAATCCAAATCAACTGTAATTCCCCTCTTCTCCATATTGAACAACACTGACACAAGAGGCAGCTCTATATTCTCATAGAGGTTATACATGTCATCCTCATTAAGTTTGTCCTTTAAGAGGTCATGGGCCGCATATGCTACATATACAAGCTGAGCTGCATACTGATAGAGCTTGTCAGGCTCATCCAAGAGCACTTGGGCAAATGTTTTCTTGCCCAGCAGCTCCTCCTTTGAAGAAAGAGAAGTTTCCATCCACTTTGAAGCAATTATATCCGCACTGTATTCGCTAATTAATGGATCTTCAAGATAGGACATAAGCGCCAAATCGTCTATATGAGCCTTTAAGCTATGGCTGAACATGAAAAGCTGATCTTTAAGATTAATAGTTGTAAAATGAGCAGCTTGGTCTTCATTTAAGTCATCCATCTTAGATTTGATATAAGCCTCATTAATCAGTCCCATTGGAGGAATTAAATAAATTTCATCCGAACTTAAGGCAAAAGCGGTCAATACCAGCTTATATCTATCCTCATAGTCAGCACTAGGATTGCAATCGCAAATATGGGCAAATGCTACTTTCTGCTCACATGCCTGTTTTTTAACCTTAGCTATGACTTCCTCAAATTTTGCAAAATCTTCGACAAGAGTAATTTTATCCATAAGATCAATCTTCTTGTCTTCAATTTGTTCCCCATCAAATCTCTTAAACATAGACTTGAAATTATATTTCTTTATTAAGTCATAGGAATTTAAATTGAACATATTATCAATTCTAGCTTGATCAAGACTTGAATCTATCGGAACATCAATGTCTATCTCTACTAAGAACCTGGCAAGTTCAACATCTTCTCTGCACTCCACAAGGGCTTTTTTAGCCTTAGGTGGTTTTAGCTCATCTATATGTTCATAGCAAGCTGCTACAGACTTATACTTAGAAATAAGCGCCGATGCAGTTTTAGGTCCAACGCCAGCTGCGCCCTTGATGTTATCTGAAGAGTCTCCCATAAGGGCTTTTAACTCTATGAATTCAAGAGGTGTAACTCCGTAAGCTTCAAAAACATCAGCAGGTAGATAATCTTCAACTTCTGTACTTCCATGCTTTGTTTTAGGTATTCTAACCTTAATGTGATCCTCAACAAGCTGTAAAAGATCTCTGTCTCCAGATATAACAGTAACATCTAGACCTCTTGCAGCATTTTTCTTGGCAAATGTTCCTATAAGGTCATCAGCCTCAAATCCTTCTTTGCTGACAATCTTAATATTCATAGACTCAAGAATTTCCTTCATAAGAGGAACCTGTTCCTTCAATTCAGGAGCCATGGCATGTCTTCCAGCCTTATATTCTGAGTACTTTTCATGTCTGAAAGTAGGTTTTGATAAATCAAAGGCTACAACCAAATAGTCTGGTTTCTCCTCATCTAAAAATTTGAACATAATATTCAAAAAGCCATACATAGCATTGGTATGTATGCCTTCAGAATTTGTCAAATCAGGCACTCCAAAAAATGCCCTATTCAAAATACTATGTCCATCTATAAGCATCAATTTTTCACTCATGAATAGCCTCCATAATCACTAAGGATGTGAATCATATTTAAAGAAAATAAGAATTTAAAAATATTTAAGGATCAGTGTAAGAAATAAAAGAAAAACTAATAAGGCATTGACTAGTAAAGCCATACGCGAAGATGCCTTCTCAAGTCTTTCATTCTTTCTGATTACAATCAAATCATCTTTAATTCTCTTATCAACTAAACCATTATAATCACATGAATCGATATATTTCTTGTAATTATCATTGACATTGCTTGAATCATCTTCTTCCAAACCATATCTTATGGTGTAGTATATTTCCAGTTCTTCTCTGCAATCATTACAGTCAACCACGTGTTCAACAAAATCTCTCAAAGAATCTCCAGTCAACTTATACATTGCATATCTATTTATAAGCTTTTGATAATTTCTACACTCGCTCATGTCAACCTCATATTTTTCGTATATACGAAAGAAGCAGAGCCAAAAACTGGCTCTGCTAGTAATAAGATGCGGATGGCGGGACTTGAACCCGCACGATGTCACCACCGGCAGATTTTGAGTCTGCTGCGTCTGCCATTCCGCCACATCCGCAAACAAGTGATATATTATCACAAATTTGCTGATGGTGCAAGCTTAAATGGAAAATAATTAATGCTTTTCTTTATTTCTCATTAGAGTAATTACCAAAACTGACAATGAGACAGCCAGCAAGATACACCATAGAATAATCAAACTAGTGTCACCAGCTTCTACATATTCAGTCAGGAGCTTATAATCTCTTTCATCGTAATCATGCCTCTCTGAAAGGGTTAAATTAGCTGGCTTTAAGGGCTCATTAGGCAATTCCGGCTTGATAAGTTCTATCGTCTGATTTGCGTCATTGATATCACAATGCTGCGCAACCATATTTTCAGGTTTAATTATTCTTGCATCGCTTGCCCTGTAAAGTCTCTCGTAAACCACCAAAGACTTACCGGCAAAATGGTCAAGATCAAGATCTATTGCTACATCCAGGCTAGCCTGTCCCGAATCATCAACTTTGACCTCCTTGTATTGACTTGAATAAAGTGCCTTATCTACTGCCTTAGCTAAAGAATCATCTGAATCTTTCTCATACAATTCTGCCTTAATAAAGTATCTATCACTATCATCCAAATCTCTTAGAAGCCCGCTTATAACAACCTTATCTATAATTTGGGTCTGACCCTTAGGCTCAAGTTTTTTAGCTCCAGTCAAAATCTCGAAAGCGCTAGTCTTTATCTCTGGTTTTTTTCTGTCATTGCCTATTATCAAAGGCTTTCCTTCAAGGTCAGTATTAGAATATGCATTTTCCTTATTTACTAAAAGACAATACTCATTCTCATTTAGCTCATAACCTGTACTTGCCTTTAACTCCCTAACCTTATACTTGCCAAAAGGCAGCAAATCAGGTCTAGTCCTTGCAAGACATCTATCCCCAACTTTCTCAACTTCTACAATCTCTATTGTATGACCATTTTTAAATCTTTCATTAGCAGCAGTAATGATGTCAAATCCTGTATCATTTATTATTTCAAAACTTGTGCCCAAGAGATGGTCATCAGAGCTCATACTAGTATTATCTATTTTTTCAATTTCAATTCCACCATATAGAGGTTTTTCATCTACATAGTCCAAGCTTCCTTTTTTGGTAATCCTATATAGACTTCCCTCCTCATTTGCAGCTATAATGTCTCCTCTCAATTGTGCCTTATCTTCTCCCAAGGCGGAAAATGCTTCAAATTCATATATTGTATCATTGACATCATAAGCATATGGAGCCTTAACTTCTTTTATAGAATAATACCCCATTTCTAATCTAGCAGCATATTCAGCAGGATTCTTATAATATTTAATATCTGAGTTGGTCAAATAGCCATCCTGATCACTAACTAATTCAATCGACGATATTTTATTTTGTCTACTTTCATCATCCCCATAATAACTAAGTTCAAAGACAGCTCCGGCTAGGCTCAAGCCTGCATTGCAAACCTTTCCGCCTGTAGATGCATCCTGCTTTATAAGTTCAAAGTTTAAGTCCCTATCAATTCTTTGATCCTTTAGCCGACAAGTAAGATGATAATTTATGCATTGGCCGTCAGAATCAAAATCAATGCCAGACAGGGCATAAGATTTAAATTCGACATTTTTAGAATCTTGATTAATCTTTCCTAATTCCTGCAAATTACAATCTATTCTTATTATTTCTGTATTAATTTTGAATCCCAGAGGAGGACTAAGTTCCTTTAGATAATATACTCCGGGTCTTATATTTTTAATACTTTGAGATCTACCATTTTCATCCGTAACTAAATCTTCAACTTGACCTTTAAGATTCCCTATCTCATCTATATATGATGCTCTCTTTTCACAAGCTGGATCTATAAAGAGGCCGTATTTCGCCCCTTTTAGGCTGTAATACTTGTCATAATACTTGCTATCATCGCCATCTTCTTCACTAGCTTTTTTTATTAAATCAAGGCTGAAATCAATGGCATCTTCTTTTAAAATAAGTTCTTGGTCTTGATTTAAATCAAGCTCAATTATCTCTTTGTTTATTAAATATAAGCCATTATCAGGTCCCTTAACTTCCCTTATATAGTATATGTCACTTTCAAGTCTCGGGCTGACTGCCTGATTATTTTCATCTATAAAAATACTAGCTATTCTTGAGGCATCATCCACGGCGTCTTGACGGCTCTTGTAAATTCCGTATTCTGCTCCCTTCAAATTATATTTTTTAGCATTACTCTCCTGATTAATTTCAGCTTCTATCATCAGTTTATTATTCGATATTTTATTAATCTTTATGCTGTATTTGGGAACCCTTACAATATAAGCCACATCTTGGAAAGAAGCCCCTCCATTAATCACAATTGAATAATAATCATCTGGTATTGTCTGCTCAGAAAGCCAATCTACATATCTCAGGACAGCTTCTTTAGCCTGATCTGAAATCTCATGTCTATCCTCCGACACTGGTCCAGCAATTGACCAATATGAATCCTGCCCTCTCATGATATAAGCACAAGCTATATGGGTCATTATCAAGCAGTCAGCATCATCGTCTTGCACCTGGCTATAATGCTCAAAATCATTGAAAGCTAAATCTGCTATTGTCCTATTTTCAACGCCACCATAACCATAATAGAGTGCCTTGCTCAAGAGACTCTTGTTGTCATAAACATTGTCAGAGCTAATTTCATACTCTCCATCATTTGGCGCTGGCAAGTGAGGGTCAATACATATTCCACACGCATTATTCCCATCCGAATCACTAACCCTAAAGTATCCCGTTTCTCCTGTCCCCCAAGATTGCTGATCTTCCTGCCAGCCATAATAGCCATAATTGCAGACTGAATCTTTGTCTATCCTTACAGAATAGGAATCAATCGAGGCCTTATCTGGCCCGTCATATGCTTCTACATTTCCAAACAAGATTAAAACACTAAGTAAGCATGTAAAGCCTAATACAAATAATTTTCTTATTTTTTTCAAATAAAATCCCCCTTAAAAAATTTTTCCTAATTTCCTAATTTTCTAGTTTCTAATTTCTAGTTTCTAGTTTCGAATTTCTAATTTCTTTAAATTTGTTTTTTTACTAATCAGCTCCTTTCATATTGATGAATTCTAATAGTGTGAAAATGAGGATTGGGATATTTAAATACAGGAATAATGGTAACTAATTGTGAAATTGAAATATTTGATATTTGATATTTGATATTTTTTTGTTTGATGTCTGATGCATGATGCTTGCTATTCAAATATACAAATCTTTAAATTCTTGAATTTTAAAAGGCACAAATGTTGCAAACTCATGATATAGATAAGCTTTATTAGATTTTAATCTAATAACAAATTTAATCTATATACTTAAAACGATATTTTTGTACTATCATAATACTATCTTTGAATATATTTTTCAAGTATATATTTTAAATTTTATAAAAATCGAGCAAAAAAACATCTCCCACCGCAAAGGCAGGAGATGTTGAAATTAACATTTAAAACTTATTAATTTAGTCAAGGCTTAGTTTATACTGAACACAAGTCTTTATAAGACCTATATGCTCATAAAAAGCCTGAGCATTCTTATTTTTATCGAAGACATTCAAAGATACTCTTTCGCAGCCCTTATTCTTAAGAACTTTAACAGTCTCATTAAAGAGGAGCTTTCCAAGGCCTTTCTTTCTGTAATCTTTCTCGATATAAAGATCCTCGATTACAAATTCTCTCTTCTTATCATCCATCTGATCACTCACAAGATTTACGTGAAGACTTGAAAGAGCATAACCTACAATCTTACCATCCTTCTTCATTACAGTAACTATTCTTCCATCACTTGTCATGTACTTTTTGTAAGCTTCCTGGAATCCTGTACCTACAACAACCTGATTGATACTGTCATTCTCTTTAAGGAAAAGCTGGAATTTTTCAGCTAAATTAGCAACTATTGCAGCTTCGTCTCTAAACATTACAGATACTTCATATGGAGCAGCTTTAGCTACTGGCTGTGTGTTTTGTACTGGCTGTGCTACTGGCTTTGTATTCTGTACTGGCTGTGCTACTGGCTTTGTATTCTGTACCGGCTGTGTTACCGGCTTTGTATTCTGTACCGGCTGTGCTACTGGCTTTGTATTCTGTACCGGCTGTGCTACTGGCTTTGTATTCTGTACCGGCTGTGCTACTGGCTTTGTATTCTGTGCTGCCTGAGCCTGTGGCTGTGCTGCTTTTACTTCAGCTGGCTTTACTGCCTGGGCCTGTGACTGTGGCTGAACTGCTTTTGCCTCGGCTGGCTTTACTGCCTGGGCCTGTGCCTGATTTGACTTTACCTCAGCTGCTTTTGCTGCCTGTGCCTGGGCCTGGGCTGGCTTTACCTCAGCTGGCTTTGCTGCCTGTGCCTGTGCCTGTGGCTGAACTGCTTTTGCCTCGGCTGGCTTTACTGCCTGGGCCTGTGCCTGATTTGACTTTACCTCAGCTGCTTTTGCTGCCTGTGCCTGGGCCTGGGCTGGCTTTACCTCAGCTGGCTTTGCTGCCTGTGCCTGTGCCTGATTTGATTTTACCTCAGCTGCTTTTGCTGCCTGGGCCTGGGCCTGGGCTGGCTTTACCTCAGCTGGCTTTACTGCCTGGGCCTGTGGCTGATTTGATTTTACCTCAGCTGCTTTTGCTGCCTGAGTCTGAGCCTGGGCCTGGGCCTGGGCTGGCTTTACCTCAGCTGGCTTTACTGCCTGGGCCTGTGGCTGATTTGATTTTACCTCAGCTGCTTTTGCTGCCTGAGTCTGAGCCTGGGCCTGGGCCTGGGCTGGCTTTACCTCAGCTGGCTTTACTGCCTGGGCCTG